>DASZGW010000035.1:0-25651 GCA_035938475.1 Candidatus Udaeobacter sp. | reverse complement strand
CGGAGCCTACGGGGCTCGAACCCGCAACCTCCGCCGTGACAGGGCGGCGCTCTAACCAATTGAGCTAAGGCTCCTCGAGAAGGACAAATTCTAAAGGCGGCTGTCGTCAGTCGCAACTGACTGAGAAGAGACTTTTGCGCAACACTAAATCGACCTCATGGTTGAACATTTTGTATATTGCAGCGTCGAACCCGGAAAGATTTCGCGAGTGAACATTGCGGATACGCTTGATAACGCTATAATGAAACACGGTTCGGCGGATTGACCCAAACCATAAATGAGTGACGAGCGCAGCGAGGGACTTCAGGGCGGGGTTGGGGACTCGGGTCCGGATAATCTCCTCGATTCATTTGATCAGGTGATCGCGTCTTTGCCTCCGGGCGATCCGGTTCGACATGATCTGTTGGAACTGCGGCCGCAGATTTTCGACCAACAGGAGACGATGGTCGAAGCGCGGCGAATGATCGAGAAGCTTGAAGAGGTCGTCAAAAAAGTGACTTCGCCCGCGAACCGGATCGGCACATTTCTCGGCGCCACCTCAAAAGATACGGCGCATATCGTGGTGGGCGGCGCTGATTATTACTGTAACGTCGACCCGCGCATTCCCCTTGCGAAACTGAAAAAGGGAACGCGCGTCCTGGTGAACGAAGCGTTCGTCATCGTTGGCGATCTCGGATTCGAAACGGCGGGCCCGGTGACAAAAATCACCGAGGTCCTCGGTAAAGACAGGCTGCGGGTGGGTTCGGAGCACGGGTTGCAATCGATGGTGCTGCAGCGTTCCGCCGATCTTGCCGGCTCGACCTTGAAATCCGGCGACGACGTCCGCGTTGATTCAAACTACCGGATGGCGTTGGAAATGCTCTCGAGTCCCAAATCTCACGAACATTATCTCGACAACGTGCCCGAGTTGCCATGGGAAAAGGTCGGCGGCCAGGAGACCGCGCTGCAGGCGATCAAGGATGCGATCGAGCTCCCGCTTTTACACGCTGATCTTTTCCAGAAATTTCAGCACGCCACCCCGAAAGGTTTTCTGCTTTACGGTCCACCGGGTTGCGGGAAGACACTAATCGGAAAGGCGACTGCTTATAATTTGACTAAACAGCTTCGCGAAAAAACCGGTGCTGAGATGCAGGAATATTTCATGCACGTCAAGGGGCCCGAGATTCTGAACATGTGGGTCGGCGAATCAGAGCGAATGGTGCGCGAGATTTTTGCCACTGCTCGCGAGAAACGCAGCGAGGGTTTTATGCCGTTTCTATTTATCGATGAAGCCGAATCGATTCTTGGCACGCGCCGCGCCTCGCGTCATTCGAACATTCTTTCGACGCTGGTCCCGATGTTTTGCTCAGAGATGGATGGGATCGACTCACTTAACGATGTTGTCATTATCCTTGCCTCCAATCGCGCCGATCTGATCGATCCGGCAATTTTGCGCCCGGGCCGAATCGATCGAAAGATAAAAGTTAACCGGCCAGATAAAGATGGTGCGCGAGAAGTCTACCGCATCTATCTCACAGACGATCTTCCTTACGACGGTGTGCTTGCCAAGGAAGCCGATGGCCTTGGCGCGTCGATCGAGCGTCTGATTGAACGCTTCGTAGACTGGCAGTTTGCGCGCCGCGACGAAAACAAATTCCTGGAAGTAACGCTGCGCAGTGGGCGCAAGGAAACGCTTTACCGCAGCGATCTTATCAGTGGCGCGATTATCGACTCGATTGTGGAGCGGGCAAAAGCGATGGCGATTAAGAGGGCCATTGCAACCCAACAGGAGCAAGGAATTCGCGAAACGGATTTGCAACTCGCCTTTAATGCCGAGTACGTGGAGAACGATATTTTTCCGACCACCGACATCACGGAAGATTGGCTCAAGTTGATTGATTACGATCCGGAGAACGTTGTCAAAATTTCGCCTGTTAGACCGGTTTCCGACGCGCGAGCGCGTGCAACCGTTGGCGTGATCTGAGCTGCGAAGAGAAAATGACCACTGCGTCGCGCCGCTTTAGCTCGATTTCCCTCTGTGTCTTGGCCGGGTGACATCGGAAAAGAGCAGGACCCGATGAAACGCGTCTTTGGGTTGGAGACGGAATATGGCATCACGCTCAGCGGTGCCGAGAGTGTGGATGTCGTGGCCGAGTCGATCGAACTGGTGCGGCGTTATACCGAAAACGGCGCGTTGATGAAATGGGATTACGAACTCGAAGACCCGCATCTCGACGCACGAGGGTTTCGCGCGCGAGAACTGCTTCAGGACACCGACGAATCGGCCTATTACGAGATCGATAAACGCCGCCCCCTCAGCTTTGAGGAAATAAAAAGCGATCTCGTGCTTTCAAATGGCGCGCGCTTTTACAACGATCACGCACACCCGGAATATTCTACACCGGAGTGCACAACCCTTCGGCAAATCGTTGCACAGGACAAGGCAGGGGAACGCATTCTGGCAGAATGCGCGCGACGCCGAAATCAGAAGTTGCCCTCCGGATTTGAAGTTCGTCTTTACAAAAACAACACAGACTTTGCCGGGCACAGTTACGGTTGCCACGACAATTACCTAATGAGACGCGATGTCGCGTGGGACCGAATTGTCGCGGGAATGCTGCCGTTTCTCATAACTCGCCAGATTTTCGCGGGTGCGGGCAAGATGGGCATCGAAGCCGAGAGTGCTCAAGGCGAGCCCGGTGTTTATCAGATCTCGCAGCGCGCCGATTTCTTCAGCGTGGTTGTGAGCATCGATACGATGAATCGGCGCCCTCTGATCAACACGCGTGACGAGCCGCATGTGGACGCGAGCCGTTATCGCCGGTTCCACGTTATCCTTGGCGACTCAAATATGAGCGAATGGGCCACCGCCATGAAGGTTGGGACCACGTCGCTGATCCTGGACTTGATTGAACACGGGGAAGCGCCACAGCTCGAGATCGCGCAACCCGTTGATGCAAACAAATCGATCAGCCGCGATCAGACTTATAATTGGATCATCGAACTCAAAGATGGGCGCAAGATCTCTGCGATCGATGTGCAACGGATTTACTTACGCGCTGCGAGCAAACTCAACAACGACTCGAGCGAAGATCGACAATGGATATTACGCGAATGGGAAAATGTGCTCAACGATCTCGAGCGCGACGTTATGTCGACGCGAGACCGAATCGACTGGACGGCAAAGAAATTCTTACTGGATGCGTTACAGGAGGAGGAAAAACTTTCGTGGAGCGACCCGTGGCTGCAATCCATCGACCTTGAATATCACGATCTCGATCTCGATCAGGGATTATACTATGAGCTACTGCGCAAAGGTCTGATGCGCCGCGTCACAAACGAGGAGGAAATCAAGGCGTCCATCTTCAATCCGCCGGAAACAACGCGTGCCTTTTTTCGCGGTCGCGCCGTAGCACGCTTCAACGACGAGATCTCTTCCATTCAGTGGGACGAAATCGTTTTCACAAACCAGGCGCATTCGTTCCGCGTTGCGCTGCCGGAAGCGGCAACGAATGCGCGCCTGGAGGCGCTCAATCATGCTGCCCGCAACGGCAAAGATTTTTCCGAGTTCCTGAGCGCTATCCTGCAGATTAATTAGATCGCGCGCAAGCTTGCGACAGTGCCAAGATCTTCAACCTTGCAACCGCCGAAAGGAAATGGGCGGAGGTTCCCGGGAAGGCGTTGATTTAATCTGTAAAACTCAGTGCACTGGCGGCACGCTCTGCGCGATGACAAAAGTCGATGCAGGTTGGGGACTGAAAGTTTCAGGGTAGTAGAGCTCACACCCGAAGTTAATGTCCAGGACCGCCGCATTAGTAGGCGTGTTCGGAACGGTCCAATCAAAATATCTAGTATTCGGAGGCATCTCCGTCGTAATCCACGTCGAGAACGTCCTGCCGCCATCCAACGACAGCCGGAGCTCCATCTCGCACCCGTGTGCGTTCGTCTTGGGAAGAGACGCTGTCCACTCGATCCTGAATTGCTCTCCAGGGTACAGGACCTGTCCAAGCCTCGGTGAAATAAGCTTTGCAGAATAGCCATTTGATTGTTGAGCGTTAAGGTTCTCAGAAGTGATAGCAAATGCCACCAACAACAACGGTACAATGAGTGCAGGGGTTTTCATTTTTCGAGTCCTCCGGTTGAGTTTGATCGAGGATTCAAGCCGCTCAGCAACTATGGCAACTAGTTTTTTAGATTTTTCGTTCGCCGCGTAGGATTTCGTACTACAGCCTAAAAACGACTCGTAAATCGGCTCACTCCCACTCGATCGTGCTCGGTGGTTTACTGGAGATGTCGTAACAAACCCTGTTGACGCCTTTGACTTCGTTGCTAATTCGATTCGAAATTCGCGCCAGCAATTCGTAGGGAAGCCGTACCCAGTCGGCAGTCATGCCATCCTGGCTTTCGACGATGCGAAGGACAACCGTGTTTTCGTAGGTCCGCTGGTCGCCCATCACGCCAACCGATTGCACAGGAAGCAAAACAGCAAATGACTGCCAGACTTTGTAATACCAATCGGCCGCTTCCATTTCACTCTGCACGATCGTGTCCGCCTCGCGCAGAATTGATAAACGTTCGGGCGTAACTTCTCCGAGAATGCGAACGGCGAGACCAGGACCTGGGAAAGGCTGACGATATACGATTTCTTTCGGCAAACCGAGCTGCAATCCTGCCTGACGCACTTCGTCTTTGAACAATTGGCGCACCGGCTCGACGAGCTCGAAATGCATTTTCTCAGGCAATCCGCCAACGTTATGATGACTTTTGATCACTTGCGCGGGATTGCCCTGGATCGATATGCTTTCAATCACATCAGGATAAAGAGTTCCTTGCGCCAGGAATTTGTAGCCGCTGTGTCCGCCACCGGACGGATTCGCCGCGGTGAGTTTGCGCTCGCCATTTTTCTGATCTTCCTCGAGCAGTTCCTCGGTGGCGTGTTGAAATACTTTGATGAATTCATTGCCGATCAGCTTGCGCTTCGTTTCGGGATCGGTCACTCCTTTGAGCAGCGAGAGAAAGCGATTGCTGGCGTCCACATACTTTAGACGCACGTGAAAATTCTCGCCGAAAACGCGCTGCACAACTTCTTCCTCTCGCGCGCGGAGCAGTCCGTTGTTGACAAAAATGCAGGTGAGCTGGTTGCCGATCGCCTTGTGCAGGAGCGCAGCCGTCACTGAAGAATCGACGCCGCCGCTCAAACCGAGCACGACCTTTTGATCGCCGACTTGTTTCCTGACGCGATCGCAAGCTTCTTCAATGAAGGAGCCCATTGTCCAGTCCATCGCGCAATGGCAGATGTGAAACAGAAAATTCTGAAGAATCTCCCGGCCACGCGGCGTGTGTGCGACTTCGGGATGAAATTGCAATCCGTACAGCATCCGCTGTGGGTCTTCCACCGCGGCGAAATCGCAGCCTTCGGTGGTCCCTGCGACGCGAAAGCCTTTCGGTAACGCCGTCACCTCGTCGCCGTGGCTGTTCCAGACGTCGAGCTGCTCGCCTAAACCGCCTAAAAGTTCTGAACCGTTCTTGATGTGCAGGACACCCGCGCCATACTCGCGTCGTCCGGAGAATACGACGCGGCCGCCAAAATGGATCGCCATTAACATCAGACCGTAACAAATTCCGAGCACGGGAACGCCGAGCGAAAAAATCTTTGGGTCGATTTGCGGTGCTCCCTTGTCGTAAACACTGGCGGGCCCGCCGGAAAGAATCAGCCCCTTCGGTTTCGACGCGGCGACTTCAGCGGCGGGTGTGTCGAAACGAATAATCTCCGAATACACCTGGGATTCACGGATTCGCCGCGCTATGACTTGCGTGTACTGCGAGCCGAAATCGAGGATGAGAATTTTTGAGTGCGTGGATTTGTCGGACATCTTCAGCGCAGGCTAGGGATGAGTCTGTGGGACGCCATGCTCTGCGGCTGGGTCGCCCGGAGATCGCTCCAACGGGCCGACTGTTCCCTGGCCGGTCACTCCTCGTTCAAATTGTCCCTGAACTTCTTGTGTGGAGCGCTGTTCCAGCGGATCGGCGCAGCCACCCACAGCCAGGCATGCGATCGTGAGCAGGATCGACATGCGTTTCATCTACGTATTTTATGAAGGCCGCGGGGCATTGCAATTGCCGATTGCGGAATAACACCAAGTGATTGGTTAAAAGGTTAAATAGTTTGAAACGGTTATGCCCTTTCGTTGTAACCTTTTGACCGTTTTAACTTTTTCACTTCGTCCGCCATGATCGATCCCGAACTCTTGCTGCAGGGTTATCGGCTCGGCGTGTTTCCCATGGCGATGGAGGACGACTCAATTCAATGGTTTTCGCCCGATCCGCGCGCAATTTTGCCATTGGAGGATTTTCATGTGCCACACGCGCTGCGGCGTCTCGTGCGCAAAAAAGTTTTTGAAACGACGATAGATAATGCGTTTTCGAAAGTCATCGACGCGTGCGCGAAACGCGAAGATACGTGGATCAATCTCGAAATTATTGAAAGCTACATACGATTGCATCAGCTTGGTTGCGCGCATTCCGTCGAAGCCTGGAAGGAAGGCACACTCGCTGGTGGACTCTACGGCGTGGCCGTCGGTGGCGTTTTTTTTGGCGAATCGATGTTCCACCACGTGACGGATGCGTCGAAAATCGCGTTAGTGGCTCTGATAGAGCATTTGCGCGCTCGAAAGTTCGCTTTGCTTGACACGCAATGGCTCACTCCACACCTGCAACAATTTGGCGGTATCGAAATTTCGCGGAACGATTATCTGCGTCTGTTGCACCGGGCAGTGGAATTACCGCGGGAATTCTAGGCAGACGCGAACTGCGACGGCGTATCGCCACTTATTGCTCTGTCTAGGCTCATCGGGTCAACGAAGGCGTGTTGAGCGTTGGACGTTTTCTGCTTTAGTAACAGCCCGCTGACCTGCACAGGCGGACGAGCGGCGATAGCAAAGGCTGGGTAGCTCAGTTGGCAGAGCAGTGGACTGAAAATCCACGTGTCGGCGGTTCGATTCCGCCCCCAGCCACACCCCTGTTTTCATAGGCAAATCACGAAGGAAAACGCCGCTTTTTCGGCATCCAGCCAATAACCCGGAAATGAAAGAAAATACGGGTTTACGGAGAGGAAAGTGTCATGCAGCGTCATGCAAAATAGCCGTCCCGCGCCAAAGTTAGCCCTACAAACGCGCTTGAGGATGAGGAGCTAGCCAAAGATTAGCAGGAGAGGCTTGCAGGGAAAATTTGAGGCTTGTAGGATTAAACCACGATTCTCCACGTTCTTACGCGTGACCGCCGAAGAGTTCGAAGATGCCAAGTCGCTCTGGAAATTCTTCTATGCACACGAATGCTTTAAGCAAGTCGAGAATGCTTGCTCATTCATCCTTGAGAATAACATGGACGAAAACCACTCCGCGTACTATTCCTTGATCACCGGTATCTACATGCTTTATGGCAAGCCCTTCAAGAGAAGCAACGTGGTCGGCAACCTCCCAGATAATGCAGCGTTATGTGAGCGGAAAACTTGGCGTATTCGATTGCGTTGCTGATCGGGTTTCGTTCAGCGTGCCAGGGGCGACCGAACGGCAGCGCATCGGAAATCAGATCGACTCCGCGTTTATTCTTTGCGCGGGCCGGACTTCGTAAAGGTCGATGCTCATAAGCAGGTCTGATATCCCCCTAAAGGCATAGGACGAAGGTCCCATAGCGGAATCTGTCGGGAGCACTGTCAAACCTTCAATAAGAGGCCCTTATGAAAAGCAAAAAAAATTACGTTATGACCTCAGCTGCGACCCTTACTCAAAGTGGACTGCTGGCCGTGTTGTTGCAACGCCAGCGCTACAAAGTGATTGAGTTGGCCCGGCGTCGAGCACACCGCGAGCAGGCGCGTGCGACCTTTCGGAGTACGCTCAATTGGCTGTTGGCGGTCGCTCATGGCAATCGCTGGTCGACCATTCCGCCGAGGCTTTGAAGAAAGCGTTCGGCGCCCCACATGAATCTTCTACCACAGCCAATGGCCATGTCTCACCAAGTTCATACCTACACCGAGCTCCGGCAACAGATTCACAATGACCTGCGGATCCAACATCCCGAATGGGTCCAGCCAAATGGCGAGTCCCCGATGTGTGATTCTTACGAAGCGCGCCTTGCGGAACTATTCGAAAGTTTCACGCGAACGGGATCCAACGAGTCTATCGCTGCTGTTCATCCCATGCTCGAACAGGCATCAAACTGAATCGACGCCGCAACTGCTGGATTAAGCAAACCTGCGCCGCAAGTAGTCAATAATCCCTAAAGCAGCTTCGCTAGCCTTCGTTGCTCTAGTCTATTTTCATCACTGGGTGAATTTCCCACGCTGGGTAGCTGGGAAAATAGCGAGCTAGCCCGCGCATGAGTTACTTCCGATGCTGGGTGAGCGTCACGTTTTTGATTCGCTGTTTGCAATGATCTTTAACTAACGTGAACGCCAGGGTGTCTTGGCTAGTGCGGGCAAACTTGTAGACGCCCGGGCTGGAGCAGAGTTTCGCGGGCTTGCCACCTGTTTCGTGGATTGTGATAGTATCCCCAGCAACTGTAAGATTGCCCCAAAGGTGGTGCTTACCAACGACGACATCGAAGGTGTTGTCGGCTTTAATCGTCCAGACTGTGCCAAGCGAGTTTGTCCACGTCCCGACAAGTGCACCTGGACCGGAAGACGGATACGTAGCGCACGCACCTAGCAGCCCGACCAGAGTGCCAGTGAGAATGATTCGGAAAGCAAGTTGTATTTTCATGGCGCTCATCCTGTCCCGCGGCAATACCAAAGGTCAATCTCAGAACGACAGATAGCTCATGAATGCCTTCTAACCCGTTTGCTCGTGCGCCAACGAGTGCTTGAATGTGAATCGCAAAACTGTCAGCTTCATGACCGGGTGAATTTCCCAAGCAGCATAGCCCGGAAGCATTCTAAAATATTGTTTTTGATCTGCGTCCTAAAGTGATAATCTATCCGTGAAACGCGAAGTAACTCTCCGCGCGCCTCTAGGGAATCTTTGAACGGGAACCGATTCGAAAAGGGATGGGGAAACGCTGCTTACTTGGCTTTTTTTGTTTCGCGCTGTTCATCGCATATGATCCGGCCTTTGCTGCTCAAACAGAAGCGGTCACTGAAAAAGGCAAGCCCCCCACCAGAAAATTGTCCGCCTCCCGGCCTGCGCAGCGGTATCCGTGGAAAACAAGTATCGTTACAACAGTCTTTTGGATCGGCGAACAGCCAGGTGGAAATAATCTCGTCCCGAATCGCACAAGTGCCTGGGACAAACGATGGACAAAAAACTACGGCGGTTTTGATGACCCAAATCCTGCCCATCGGAGTAATTATATCCCGGTAAAATTTACACCGCAGCAGAACCCATTTTACTGCGCACTCCCCTACAACGACAAAGCACATACAGGCCACCGGTCGGAAGCGCCTCGCGTAGTTCCGTGGTTCAAGGAGGCGTACCAGGGGCCGGCTGTTTCCACGTGCAAAGATCGATGGCTCGCAATCCGCAAGGGTAATCGAATTGCTTATGCGCAATGGGAAGACGCCGGACCATTCCGTACCGATCATTGGCAATACGTATTTGGCAACCAACGTCCAAAACCTAACTTGAACAAAGGCGCCGGCCTCGATGTTTCACCCGCCGTGCGCGACTACCTCGGACTCAAGGAGACAGACGTGACCAACTGGCGATTTGTGGAATTCAGTGAAGTACCGCGCGGGCCGTGGTCAACTCTGGGAGAAAACAATACGTTCGTCATCAACGGTCGCACAAAAAGCGTGAAGCTCGCTGAGGAATTAAGACGAAACAAAAAAGGCGTGATCGATCGATAGTCGCTGGGAAATCGCTGGAACTAACCGCTAGCCGATTGCAATGACGGTATTCAAATCAAACCTGCTCGCGGTCAGCCCCATCACCTGGTTAGGCGGCAGGAGTTTCTTCAATTTTCAATCTATAATCGAAAAATCTCTCTTACTCGAAACCAGCGCATGACAGAGACATCGAAGGCATCAACCGCTTGCCATCCACTGCCCGGTGAGGGAATATACTGGGCTTTCACGATGCCTCGGAAACCGAAAATACTGTTGGCGATCCAATTCAGACCCCACCGCTCAGGTGTTTGAAAGCTAGAACGCGGTGCGGACAGCGGTTCGCTGCATCGCATGGCTAGGCGACTTTTCTCGCGCTCACTTCTTCCGTGGATCGTCGGCGGGGTTGATATAGTTGATGGTCCACGGGCCTTCGGCGTTCACTTGGATGATCGTCTCTTCCCGCGCGAAGCCAAACATCACACAGCCTCGCGGAAAGATTGCCACGGTGCCTACCGGCATATCTTTGAGTGCGGCCTTGTCAAATTTTTCACCCTCGCCCATCGCGAACGCCCCGGAAATAACCGTCACTCTTTCATCCACGGGGTGTGTGTGAGGTGCGATCATAGCTCCGGCGGGAAGCTTGACGCGGAATCCGATGGGTTCGGCTTTCTTTATGTCGCCGTACAGAATGCTTACCTTCACTCCTGCGGGCAAAGCCGGACTGTCTGACCATGCAAACTCAGAGGGCTGCACGATCACTGGCTTGTGCTCGTTGCTCTGTGGATCGGCAACGATGCGTGGTGCGGGCAAGGCGGCGAGCCAGATGGCAAACGTAAGTATGAGTAGTGGTGTGGCGCACCTCATGACGCCTTTCCTGTTTTCCCTTGTAGTTGTGCTCATGTGTTTTGTTTGATCGTCTTTGGTTCTTTTCTACCGTGTGGCAGCTTGAGTCGCCTAACGAGAAAGAGATGGAATTATTCCGTCTAATCCGCTTGCTTACCTGGGAGGAGCCAGATAAAAGCGGAGTCATGGGAGATTGTGCCCGAATCGTTCGGCATTTACAGCAGAGACGTGCCAGTGAAACTAGAAGGCTGACGCGCCCCACTGGAGTTTAAGGCTACTCGACTCGCCGCTCGGCGGTCAATTCACAAATTAGTGGCTTCTCACCGCCTGGCGGAATAATTCTGATTTCGACAGGCGGATCGATCGTGAAGGAACGAAGCACGAGCATGTGCTGATAGCCGGGTCCACTCGCGGCGAAACAAAACTCGAAGAAGGTATCCTGAGGTGCCCGAGGGCCTACGTAGCGACGATGATCCAGAAACGAGACCAGAATAGCGCATCCCTGCGGCGGCGCTTCCTTCGCCTCCCAGACCTACGCAGCGGCCAGAGTAGTTTTTCGGGAACTTGGTTCCGTCGTTACCGTAGAACCGAAATGGAGCTTGGAAGGCGTGTTTCCTTCCCGCGCGGTTTTCAAGCGGGGCCGCGCGTCAGGAAACACGCTGCGAATGGGCTTCACATACACTCTCACCGTAATGGAATTGTCTACATCATGAAACAGAAGAAGATCGAGACGCACAAGATCGGACTGGTCGGCCAAGCGCCGTCGCGGCGCGGAGACCCGCGCAAACCACTCGCCGGCCCGAACGGCCAGAAGATCGCGCGGCTCGCTGGAATGAGTTACGACGAGTTGATCGCGTGTCGCCGGAAGCACCTGAACACGCACTACAGCGGAAAGCGCCGCAAAGGCGACGCGTTCGACCGCGCGAAAGGCAACGTCAACGCTGCGGACGTCCTATTGGATTGGCGCGTCGAGCGCATCGTCCTGCTCGGTAAGAATGTCGCGCGCTGCTTCGGCTTCCGCGACGTGCCATTTCTGGCGGAGATTCGTATTTATGGACGCCGGTTCTTAATCTTTCCGCATCCTTCTGGGACCAACCGGTGGTGGAACGAACGACGAAACGAACAACGCGCGCGGCAACTTCTGCAGCGGTTCCTACGGGGCGAGACGGTTCTCGGACGCGGTGGCAAACAAGTTCGACCGCACGTCCGCGAGCCAGGAGTCGATACTAGAAGCGGCGAGAAAGAAACTCTAGACTAAAAAGCGGTACCGCAATTCACAGTCTTCGATCCGCTTCGCTTGAGTTCCGCAGCGCCGACTTTCTGAAGCATTCCAAGACGCCAGAATTCGTCAGTTTGTAAAACGAGGTTTGCCTGTGCATTTGCAATGTAGCGATCACGCATTCGCCTCAATTCAGCGCGGCATTCTTCCAAAAGGCGAACAATGGATGCGGCCGCACAGCGCGACAAAAAATTGAATCATGGCTCTTTGAACTCGCCCGCGTCGCTCGTGCGTTTCGATCACATTGCCAGCATCGTCGTAAGCGCGAATCACCGCGTGATGTGAACGGCTGTAAAACTAGTGCGCAACAGTTTCCGGCAGATAAAAAAACAAAATGCCGAGGATAAGGTAAACGGAGAGAAGCTGGACGCCTTCGATCCAGTTGGTTTCGCCGTCGCCGCTGATTTGAAACACGATATAAACTGAAGCGACCACGGCGAAGACTTCCGGCCGCGAAAATTCGAGGTCCATCGGCTTACCAAATAAATAGGAGACGAATAACAGCAGCGGTGCGACAAAGAGTGCGATCTGCAAACTCGATCCAATCGCGATCCCAACGGTCAGATCCATTTTGTTTTTCAACGCCATGAGAATGGCAGTCGAGTGCTCGGCCGCGTTGCCGATAATCGCGACGACGATCACGCCGACGAAAGTCTCAGTAATGCCGAACGTCGCGCGTACGCTCTCGATTGTGCCGACTAAAAATTCCGAAAGCAGCGCCACGAATCCGGTGGCGAGGAGCAGGACTATGAACCCCTTGCCGCGCGACCAATACTCGCTTTTTTCCTCCGGTTCGCCTTCGACGCCTTGAAAGAAATGTCGGTGCGTTTTGAGCGAGAAACTGAGCACGCACAGGTAAGTGACAAAAAGCACCAGGGCGATCGCCAGCGAAAGACGCTGCTCCATTATCGGACTCCAGCCACCTGGGCTAAGGTCTGCGGCCATATGAAACACCGTCGGAATGATCAACGCGATCGCCGCCAGGGATAGGGAGATTGCCGACGTGCGCGCCCCAGTCCGATTAAACCGCTGCTCGCTGTACTTAGTACCGCCGCACAAGATTGACAGCCCGAACACGAGCAGAATGTTGCCGATAATTGAGCCCGTGATCGACGCTTTGACCACGCTGCTGAGACCTTTCGAGAGCGCAATCACGGCAATGATCAGTTCTGCCGCGTTCCCAAATGTGGCATTCAATAATCCGCCGGCTCCTTCGCCCATTCGCGCGGCCAGCGCCTCGGTCGCGCGCCCCATCAATCCCGCCAGCGGAATAATGCCGATGGCCGAGCAAATGAAAAGCGCCGTGGGATTCTCCGCACCCGGCCAGAACCGCAATACAATCGCGATCGGCACAAACAGAAGGAGCCAAGTGAGCGATGGTTTTAGCTTCACGATGAACACCGGTTGTATCGCTGATACGAAATTCGGATTGGGAGCGCCATCTGCGGGGGTGCTGTTTAAAGTAGCGTTAGCGTCTGGCTTGTGTTTTGGTCCGTTCGACAGCGCCGCTCGGAGCCAAAATGGAAATCTCGCCAGAACGGAACACGCGCGTTTAAAGTACTAGCGTAAATGCTGAGGCCAGCCATGTATTAGCCGAGAAGTATGCCGAGCCATTCTCAGAAAACGAAGTACGATTGGAAGGATGCAGGCGAGGAGTGGTCCGAGCCGTGGGGCAGTTCCGCCGCGCAATGGTCCGGCACCGTCCTGCCGCGTATTCGAGATTGCCTGCCAACTGGGACAATCCTGGAGATCGCGCCCGGCTTTGGGCGGTGGACGCATTACCTCAAAGATTATTGTCAAGGACTCTGGGCTGTTGACCCCTCCAGTGAATGTATCGAAGCGTGTTCTCAGCGTTTCGCGGCTGAGTTGCATGTGCACTGCTACCTTAACGATGGCCGCTCATTATCGATGATTCCCGATGCTTCGGTCGACTTCGTGTTCAGTTTCGATTCATTCGTGCACTTGCCGCGCGAAATCATCGAGGCCTACCTTAGTGAATTGACAAGGACACTGAGGATCGGAGGCAAAGGATTTATTCACCACTCTAATCTCGGCGCGTATGCTGACTCGCTATCGGAATGCGTCCCGGAACCGATGCGCAAAGTTCTTCGCAAAATAAAGATCCTCGACTGGGAACATCACCGTAATCCGACGATGAGCGCTGATGTTTTCCGGTCCTTATGCGCACGCACCGGGCTAAACTGCATCAGCCAGGAATTGATTAACTGGCGCGGGAGACGCTTGATTGATTGCTTGTCGCTGTTTGAGCGAGGCGGTTCAACTGAAAATACCTCAACGAAGATAGTTCGAAATCCACGTTTCATGCGCGAAGCGGCGCGAATTCGTCGGCAATCGCAAGCTTTGACCTAACGAGTTCTGGCTTCATTCGAGAATTGGCTGAGAAACGCAGCGGGCGGATGATTAGCTTGATTGCCTAATCAACATTGCTTATTCAAGATCGCGGCATGCCTGAAGCCCAAACACCACCGCCGCCGTTACCAACGTCGCAGCCCTCATTCGGAAAACGCAACAGCACAATAATCAAGCTGCTCGGGGTGGGCGCCCTCGTCCTTGTATTGCTGATTCCACTCGCGATGATCACCGGCGTATTGCGGGACCGACTGCAGCGGCGCAATGAAGCGGTCGCCGATATAACATCGTCGTGGGGTAACGAACAAAACGTGATCGGTCCGGTGATGGGAATCCCTTATCAGTACAAGTTTAAAGTAGTCAAAGAAGTGCCGGCACCTGATGGCAAGATGGAGCGACGCGAAGTGGAAGAGAACGGCACTGCGATTGCATATTTTCTTCCCGAAACGCTTCACATCACAGGTGACGTGCAGACACAGATGTTACATCGCGGCATCTACGATGCGGCAGTTTTTCGCGCGCAGGTTACGCTGTCGGGCAAGTTTGTGCCGCCGGATTTTGGTCCGCTCAAGATCGAGGTAAAGGACCTGCAATGGAAGGATGCGTTTGTCACTATCGCGGTGAACGATTTGCGAGGAACGCGCGAAGCACTCATGCTCGACTGGGGTGGCACCAAGCACTCGTTGCTGCCGGGCTCGCAGGTCCCCGGATATACAACCGGTGCGACCGCGTCGCTGGGTACCGATCAACCGATTGCAAGCGAAACCGAATTTTCCATTCCACTCGATTTCAACGGGAGCGAAGGAATATATTTCGCGCCGTTTGGGGTGCAGAATGAGGCGACTTTAAAATCGAACTGGCCTGATCCGGCCTTTCGCGGTGCGTTTTTGCCTGCGGAACGGTCGGTGCGCCCCGACGGATTCGATGCGAAATGGAAGGTGTCCTATTACGGTCGCGATTATCCGCAATCGTGGACGAGTCGCACCGGCAATGAGCGTTTCAGTGTTCTTTCCGTTACGAATTCGCGTTTCGGTGTTCAGCTTTTGTCGATTCTGGACGCATATCGCTACGTCGAACGCTCGATCAAATACGGTGTGCTGTTTCTTGTGCTGGTTTTTACAACTTTCTTTCTCTTTGAGGTCACGGCGCGACAGAAAATTCATCCGTTTCAATACTTGATGGTCGGTGCGGCCCTGTGCTTGTTTTACCTGCTACTATTGTCGATTTCAGAATTTATTGGGTTCAGTTGGGCGTACCTGATCGCGGCAGTCACATCGACCGCGTTGATTACATGGTATTGCCGATTTTTCCTTGGCGGCGGGGCGCGCACGCTAATGATTGGCGCAGGCCTCGCCGGCGTTTACACATTTCTCTATATCACTTTGCGCCAGCAGGATTACGCACTGCTGATGGGCGCGATCGCACTGTTCATCGTGCTGGCGATCGTGATGTACGTGACCCGGAGAGTAGATTGGTACGCGCGCGATGGGGGCTAAGTCTCGCTCGGGGATAGAACTGACGCAGATTGACATGGCTGGCGCGGTTTTGTATCACGCTGTTTTCATTCGCCCAAAGAGATATCCGAAATATGGCTGAATTTTCCGTCAATCCGACGCGTTTTGATCCTTACAAAAGCTTTAAATTCCGCATTAAGTGGGATGGCCGTTACGTTGCAGGCGTCAGTAAAATAAGCGGACTGCGACGCACAACGGAAGTTATTCAACATCGCGAAGGAGGCGATCCCAGCACCAGCCGTAAATCTCCAGGTCACAGCGAATTTGCGCCGATCATGCTGGAGCGCGGTGTTACGCACGATCCGGAATTCGAGAACTGGGCCAATAAAGTGTGGAGTCTCGGCGCCGGGCGTGGCGCGGAAGTTTCACTGAAAGACTTCCGCAAAGATATTGTTCTTGAGCTTTATAATGAGGCTGGACAACTCGTGCTCGCTTATAAGGTCTATCGTTGTTGGGTTTCGGAATACGAAATCTTGCCGAACCTCGACGCCAACGCGAATGCGATCGCTATCGAGCATATCAAGTTGGAAAACGAAGGCTGGGAACGAGATCGATCAATAAAGGAGCCGGTCGAGCCGTCTTCAAAGAAATCATAACCGGCTCCGCCGGCCGGCTTGCTTGAGTTCCGGAAGGGATAATCCACTGTGGTGATTTCGTTTGGCAGAGGTTTTTGTGGCGGGTTGGTCATCGCTCTTTGCCTAGGAGTCTATCTCATTTGGCTGTGGCAGCCGGAGCGGCAGGTGAGGCGTCAGACCGAGAACTTTTTCCGGGCGATTGAGCGTAAGAACTGGGATGCCACGGCCGATTTCGTTGCAGCGGATTATCAGGATCGGTGGGGCGATGATCACGTTCGTGTTCTTGAACGCCTACGCGAAGGCTTTCGATATGTGCGCAGTCCACGAATCATCGTGTCCAATCCGAGTGTGCAGGTTGAAAGCCCGCGCGCCGTGTGGACCGGCAAAATTACGCTGTACAGCTCCGACGACGACATGATGGAAGTGCTCGATCAACGCGTCAATTCACTACCATCTCGGTTCGAACTAGAGTGGCATCATCTCTCAGCGAAGCCATGGGATTGGAAGCTTACGCGAGTAAGCAATCCGGGGTTTGAAATTCCTGCAGATGTCTACTGACGGCGAAAACTCTCACAGCTCCGCCAGAGAACTTTCAACTATCGTTGAGCATTAGGGGATCTTAAGCCCTGGGCGTTCGGCGCTCATAGAGCGCCGCTACAGATCATTTACCCTGCGCCTGGCGCAATTGCGTCTTGGCAGTTTCCACGTCGCGCGGCGGTTGCTGGCAAAGCAGGATCGCGCGGAGTTTGTCTCCCTGATAGTAGCGCGCAGTGAATTTTTTCTTTGTGTATGCGCCCTGAACATCAACACGCATGGGCAACACGCTGAAATCGCCAACAAAATCTATCCGCAAATCGAAGATTTCCGTCCAAAAATAGGGGACCTGCTCGTAGCGGATACGTTTTTTGCCGGTCATATTGGCGCCTGCAACCAAACCCTGGCTCCGTGCGTTGTCCCAATGCGTCTGGCGTCGGACGCCGCCCATTATCCGATCGGGATAAAATGCCAGGTCGCCTACCGCATAGATCCCTTTTTCTTCCGTCTCGAGATATTCGGTCACCGGCGATCCGTGTGGTCCGGCCAGCGGCGTGTTGCGGACCAGGTCGAGATTTGGTTCGGCGCCGCAGGCAACCAATGCGAGGCCCACCGGGAATCGGTTGCCGCTTTTTGTCTGGATATTGCGCAGGACAGTTTTGCCCTCAAAGCCATTTAGGCTTTCGCCCATCGACAGGGTCACTCCGTGTTTTGCAAAGTAGTCGGTGAGCCAGGTGCCGGTTTCCGGATCGATATATCGGTTTAGCAAATAGGAATCCCGGTGCATAAGACCGACCTTCAGTTTCATCATCCGAAGACTGGCCGCCGCCTCGCATGCGAGCAATCCGCCACCTACGACCATGATGCCTTTCTCCAGGTTTGCCATCTCTTTTAGCGCAAGCGCATCGCGAATCGTTCGCAGATAAATCACATTGCCGAGGCTGGTTCCGGCTACTAGTGGACGCACCGGGCGGCTGCCCATCGCCAGGCACGCCTTGTTGAACTCAATACTTTCGCCGTTGGCGAGCACTGCCAGGCGCCGATCAATGTTGAACTGTGTTGCCACTGCGCCAAATCGTGTCTCGATCTTGTGCTTTTCGTACCAGGCCTCATTGGGCTCGAGTAATTTCTTGGGCTGTGGATCCTTCTCGCGCAAAAAGTCCTTCGATAGAATCCAGCGTTTGTAAGGTGGAAACACTTCGGCGCCGACCAGCGTTACGCTCCCGCGCTTATCGTGGCGGCGAACTCCTTCGCAGGCGCTGGCCCCGCCGATGCCGCCGCCGATGATGAGATAGTCGCGCTGAATCATATGCGAACTGGCACAATAATTTCGGCGCCGGTGCGCCGACAAGTTAAATCGTTAGGGAGCGCACGTTTTTGGCATGCCCGATATTGTTATTGTGCTGTTGAACCTTCTTTCGCCAGACTGTCCGCGCCATGAATGAATCTGTCACTCAAATCAAAGACATAACCGGAAATCCTGCCCCGCTAGGGCTCCTGGGTTTTGGTATGACAACTGTGCTGCTAAACCTGCACAACGCCGGTTTCTACGAGTTAAACAGCATGATCTTGGCAATGGGAGTTTGCTATGGCGGCGCTGCGCAGATTATCGCCGGAATGATGGAGTGGAGGAAGGGCAACACATTCGCCACTACTGCGTTTCTTTCTTACGGATTGTTCTGGTTCTCGCTCGTAACGTTGATCGTTCTGGCGAAGCTAGGATGGGCTTCGCCTTCCAATGACACGGCAATGGCCGCATATCTGGCGATGTGGGGCTTGTTCACTGCTGTTATGTTTATCGGCACGTTGCGACTGCACGTCGCAGGGCAGATCGTGTTTGGTTCGCTAACGATTCTTTTCTTTTTGCTCGCGATCGGCGACTACACCAATGCGAGCGCCGGCTTCAAACATTTCACCGGTTACGAAGGGATCTTCTGCGGTTTCTCCGCGATCTACGCCGGACTCGCGCAAGTGCTTAATGAAGTATTCGGTAAGACTGTGCTGCCGCTCGGGTCAGTGATGAAATAATTGCCTTTGATTGCGATCAGGTAGGGCGGTTCACCGAACCGCCCCGGGCGATTGAGGTCAATCGCCCCTACCTAGCAAACTCGTCGCGAGCTTCAGCGCCGATTCGCTTTTGCCACCGAGCATTCGGGCGATCTCTTCCTGGCGACCTTCCCCAGTCACTTCGCGCAAATTGGAAAACGTTCGCCCGCGCGTGACGTCCTTGGTCACAACGAAGTGTGAAGATGCTGTCGCAGCGACTTGCGGCAGATGCGTGATGCAAATCACCTGATGATCCCGCCCCAGCGTTTGCATCTTCGCGCCAACCGCATGCGCGATTTCGCCGCCGACGTTCGTGTCGAGTTCATCGAACACGAGCAGGGCAATCGCATCATGCGCGGCCAGCGCAGATTTGATCGCCAGCATCAGGCGCGAGATTTCGCCGCTCGACGCGATGGCGCGCAGCGATTTAAGCGGTTCACCTGGATTCGGCGAGAAAAGTAATTCTACCGAATCGAATCCATTTTGGCGCGGTTCATCGAGCGCGGCGAGTTTCGCTTCAAATTCAGATTGGCGAAATCCGAGATCGCGCAGGTTGCGTCGGATGTTCTCGGAAAGTTTTGGCGCGGCTTTTGCGCGCAACTTTCGGAGCGCTTCGCCTGCGCGATTCATCCCCGTGCGAACGTTTTCGATTTCTTTTGCAAGACGCTCCAGTTCGACGTCTCGACCTTCGATTTTTCGCATTCGTTCGGCCGCGCGCTCGCCAAACGCGATCACGTCGGCGATCGACCCACCATATTTGCGCTTCAGAGTTTCAAAGAGCGAAACGCGTTGCTCCAGTGAGGCGAGTTGTTGTGGATCGAGATCAAGTTTTTCGACGTACGCGGAAAGAGCGCGCGAGATCTCGGAAAGCTCGACCACAGCGGCAGCGTGCGCCGATGAAAATTGCGCAATCGAATTGTCGATCCTTTCCAATTCGCGGAGCAGCCGCTGGGTTTCAGCGAGCTGAGAAAGAATGGAATCATCTGCTTCGGAAAGATTGTTGGCGATCGCGCTGGCCAATTCAATCAGCCGCTTACTATTGCTCGCGAGCTTGTAGTGCTTTTCGATTTCTTCTTCTTCGTCTGCGACCAAATTCGCAGACTTGATCTCGGCAACCTGATGACGAAGAAGATCGAGTTCCTGTTCCCGTGCGGTTTCCGCGGTGTCCAACGCAGCATGTTCCGCGAGCAGACCTTGTAGTTGCCGATAATGCTTCCGATATTCATCGAGCCGGTCTTCGGCGCGCGCGAATGAATCAAGCAAGCTCAATTGGGTCTCGGATGAGAGCAACGATTGGTGATCGTGAGGTCCATGAAGATCGACAAGCTCATCGCCGAGCTTTTTCAAGATCGACAACGTCGTTGGCGAACCGTTGATGAACTGGCGTGTGCCGCCGGCAACCGAGAAACTGCGTTTGATGATTAGGTCATCCTCACACGGCTCGATCCCGGCCTCGACAAGTTCTGGATTTAGTTTTCGCAGGTCGCGACCTGTAAAGACCGCTTCGACTGTGCAAAGATCAGCGCCGGTGCGAATCAACGATTTATCCGCGCGCTCGCCCAGCAAGAGTTGCAGCGCTCCGATGATGATCGATTTGCCCGCGCCGGTTTCTCCAGTCACGGCGACAAAGCCCGGCGCCATTTGCCACTCGAGCTGCTCCACGAGCGCGAGGTTTTTGATTCGCAGTAGACTAAGAACGGCGGCCATCAGGGAGGTTGAGAGTTATTAGTTGAGAGTTGAGAGTCACAGCTTGCCAATTCAACCTTCAACTCTCAAGTCAGGGCTTACGCTGACTTTTCTCGGGACCGGCACGTCGCAGGGTGTGCCGATGATTGGTTGCGATTGCGATGTCTGCCTTTCGCCCGACCCACGCGACCAACGGCTGCGCTCCTCGATTTATGTCGAAACGCCGGAATGCGCGTGCGTCGTGGATACGGGCACAGATTTCAGGACACAGGCGCTGCGCGAGAATATTCGCAAGGTCGATGCGGTCGTCTTCACGCACTCGCACACCGATCACATCATGGGCTTAGATGATTTGCGGCGATTTTCACACGCGCGAGGCTCGATGCCTGTCTATGCATCGGCCGAAACGATGCGGGATTTGGAGCGGGTGTTTCGGTTCGCATTCAACACCAGCAATCTGGTTCCGTATTACTTGAAGCCGGAGCCTCACGTTATTGATGGCCCGTTTAACCTTGGCGCGACGTTGATCACTCCGCTGCCGGTGCCGCATGGCGACTCAATTGTGAACGGCTATCTTTTCTCACGCGCGAATCAGAAACTTGTCGCCTACCTAAGCGATTGCAATGCTGTGCCGAACGCGATTGTCGAACTTATCTCTGGCGTGAGAGTCTTGATTATCGACGCACTGCGAGACAGACCGCATCCGACACACCTGAGCGTTGGGCAAGCGCTGGAAGTGGCCGCGCGCGTAAAGCCTGAGGCGACTTACTTTACGCACATCTGCCACGACCTTCCGCAATCCGCAGAATCTCGGCTTCCCGCTTGCACACACATCGCATATGACGGGCTGAAGCTCCATTTCTAGAGGTACCGTTGTCGATCGTTTGATGCAGCGATGCGATCGATGGCAGTTCGCGAATCTGTTGACGGACCGCCTCAGACGTCTAGTTAGGAGTACGGTCCTCATGTGCTTGAGCAGGTTTAACAGTTTTGGGAGCAGGACTCTGTGGTAGGACGGGAACGTTGGAAGCGTGCACATGGACGATAAACCAAGCCGTTGCCCAGCTTTTCCAAGACAAGAGTACGTCGCGCAATTCGGTCGGCGTTGCTCAGCCGGGAGGTCACAACCGCGCTGCTGTCGCCCAGTAGTTGCACTCGTAGGTCTTCAGGAATCAAGCGATGAAACGGCGGGGTCGATCTAGTCGAAGTCCGGCGAATTGCGGCGAAGACCTGCTCGAAGTGAATCTTAATCGCTTCTTTCCCGTCGAATCGCCCCGCAGGTTCGGGCTGGGGGAAGAAGACCGTTGCATCGTCAGCGAAGCACCGGATGAAGTTTGCCATATCGAGTTTCTCGAATGCCTGGAGAAAGCGCTCTACTAGTCTTGTGACCTCTTCCTTCTCCTGACTTAGCACCGACTCCGAAGCAGTAAAAGCAAGTTGAACAGGAACCGATAGCAGCAATACCGAGGCGATTGCGGTCCTGCATGTGGTCGTTCGCATCTCCAGAGGATCCGATGTGCGCCTAACAAGAATTCGACCTGACAAATCTGCAGTTTATTGCAGATAAAATTCGTCGAATTCTGGTGGTCTTCACGATAGCCGACTGAAACGAGAAGACTCAAATTCTCCATCCGTATCATCCCAGTATCAATTCACCGAATGATTCCGCGTTCGCTTTGTTCAATGAACCGGACGATTTCGCTGATTTCTTCGGTCGGAGGCAATTCTTTCTTCACTGCTTCGAGTGCCTGGCGGGTATTGTATTTGGAGCGGTAAATCAGGCGAAACGCCTCTTTGATTAGCTTCACGCTTTCTGGCGGAAAATTCTTGCGTTCCAAGCCGATGAGATTAATCCCGCGAATTTCCGCGGGATTACCATCGGCGATCATAAACGGTGGAACGTCCTGCACAATTTTGGAACAGCCGCCGGTGATCGCGAAGCGGCCGATCCGACAGAATTGATGCACAGCGGTGAGTCCGCCCATCACGGCATGATCTCCCACCTGAACGTGCCCGCCCAACGTGCCGTTATTCGAAAAGATGACGCCGTCGCCCACGGTGCAATCGTGACCGATATGACTGTAAGCGAGAAAGTTTCCTCGATTACCAACGCGCGTTTTGCCTTCGCTTGTCGTGCTGCGATGTGCCGTCACGAATTCGCGAAATGTGTTTTCGTCGCCGATTTCCAGATAGGTTGGTTCACCGCGATATTTTAAATCCTGCGTTTGCTGACCGATAGAGCAGTAGGCGTAGAATCTGTTCTTTGCGCCAGCTTTCAGAGGGCCGCAGAGCGTGACGTGATGTTGGAGCCAGCAGTTTGGGCCGAGCACTACATCGGGGCCAATTACGCAGTAAGGCCCTACTGTCGTCCCCGCACCGATTTCGGCACCCGGATCGATAATGGCGGTCGGATGAATCTGCACGTCGCTCATTTATCGAGGAACGTGAACATCAGTTCGGCTTCGGAAACGACTGCGTCATTCACCACGCAATGACATTTGGCTTTCGCCAGTCGTTCGCCGCGCGATTTCGTCAGCTCAGCGTGGATAAAAATCGTATCTCCGGGCAAGACAGGCTTGCGGAACTTCACGCCGTCGGCGCTCATGAAATAGCCGATGCGGCTGGTACTTTTCGCGAGTTTAAATAACAGGATACTGGCCACCTGCGCCATGGCCTCGACTTGCATGACACCAGGCATCACGGCGTGTCCGGGAAAGTGCCCTTGAAAGAATGGCTCGTTAATCGTGACTGTTTTGACGCCCACGCATTTGGTTTCAGTTTCGAAGCTGATAATTCGATCGACCATCAGGAACGGAAAACGGTGCGGCAAGATTTGCATCACCTGGTCGGTATCGAGCTCGCTGTCGCCGGTTGGCATCGCTCTGGGCGCGGCCAGAGCGCTTCTGCGCGTCTGTTCGCGGGCGATTGAGCGAGCCAGGTCCGCATTGGTGGCGTGACCGGGTTTCACTGCCACCACATGGCCTCGGATACGGCGGCCGACCAGCGCGAGGTCGCCGATAATATCGAGAATTTTGTGCCGCACGAATTCGTCGCCAAAACGCAACGGTTCCTTGCTGAGCACCGCCTCTCCACGCACGACGATTGCATTTTCGAGACTGCCGCCCTTGATCAAATTTTTATCCATGAGCGGCTTAACGTCTTCGTAATAAACAAATGTTCGTGCCGGAGCGATCTCGCGTTCGAAAATCGCCGGCGTAATTTCCATCGACAAAAACTGTGTGAACCGGTTATTCGGTCCGGCCTGCGTGCATGAGACGCGAAATTTGTCGTCCGGGAGCAGAACAAGCAGGGCGCCCGTTTTCGCCTCGACATGCGTCACTTCGCGCACGTTGAAAAACTTCCGCGGCTCGTCCTGCGCAATTACGCCGGCTTTCTTGATGAGATCGACGTAAGGCTGCGCGCTGCCGTCTCCGATTGGTGGCTCGTTTGCGTCCATCTCGACGATGGCGTTGTCCACGCCCATTGCCGAGAGCGCTGCCAGAATATGCTCCACTGTGTGCACTCGCACCGACCCTTCACCGATGGTCGTGGCGCGCTCGACCGTTTTGAGATTCTCGATCTTCGCGTCGATGGTCGGCTCATCCTGCAGATCTTTGCGCTTGAACTTTATTCCGTGATCCACCGGCGCGGGATGCAGTTTCAGAGTGACTTTGTCACCCGTATGCAGCGCGGTGCCGGTAAAGCTGGCCGCTTTGCCAACTGTATGTTGAAACTCAGGAGTCGAGGCCATTGGCGCTTACCTAACAGAGATTTCGCCGCGTGACCAGATGTTGTAGCGGTGCTCGCCGCGGCGAGCAACGTTCTTTGGAATCGATGCCGGTCATCCGCCTTCGCTAAGGCGACGGCATGACTACAGGCCGCCGCTACAGCTCACTTCAATTCGAATTCCCCGCAATCGAACGCCATCATTTGGTCCACATTCGAGATGCGGAATTGGTGGAAAACGGCGCCATCGGTTTGCCAAATATCGACCGATTTATCGCCCTTCTTCATAATCGATACGCGACTCAAATTCGGCGACTCACTTATCGTGAACAAGCGCAGACCGTCCTTTGTTTTCAAGTAGCTTCCGTCGCTGTCAAACCCCGCGGCGAGTTCGACGAGTGCTCGCTTGTCGTCTGCTAGCGGATTTGGCATGAGGTTCATTTTAATGCTGGCATTCGAGTTGTCTTCGGTAGGGGAAGCTGCGGCCTGGCTGAGGTCTTCCACTTTGAGGGGACCGACGAGATAACCACGAGCGTGATATTTTCCAGCGGGCAAATCTTCGCCATTGTCATTTTTTCCGTCCCACTGCGTCACAAGCGCGTCGGTACCGATTTTGAATTCGTTGAGGTCCGCTTCGTGGTGCAAAACGCGAAGTACCTTTCCTTTTGCATCGTAAATTCCGAGGCTGATCCTGCCTTCCAACGGTGGTGGTACAAAACTGATGCGGACGCTTCTCGCGGGTGAAGGTGAAGGCGTCTGCTCTGACGCGGGTGGCGGCGTGAGAGATTCTATCGGAGTCGGCGACAAAGAAGGAGATTCCTCCGGCGTCGCCGAAGGAGTCGGCGTTTGGGATTCTTGTGCCAGCGCCGCAGAAGCAAAGAACACTGTCAGAATCGCTGTTTTGACCTTTGTTGTCATGTCGAGCGGAGCCGAGACATCTCTCACTGCTAATCGTTGCTCAGCAATCAGCGCCCGCCGACAAAAAAGCGGCCAATAACATCCGCGCAAACATCTTATTTCTTGTCATGTCGAGCGGAGTCGAGACATCTCTTACTGTCATGCCGCGCGAATATAATTTTTGGGTTTATATCGTGACGAATCGCAACCATTCGGTTCTTTACATCGGCATGACAAACAGTCTTGCGCAACGAACATCGGAGCACCGTCAAGGAACCGGCGCGAACTTCCCGGCTGCCTACCGTTGTTCCAAGCTCATTTACCACGAACACTATACGGATGTTAGAGAAGCGATCGCGCGTGAATCGCAGTTAAAAAGATGGTT
>DASZGW010000034.1:0-5602 GCA_035938475.1 Candidatus Udaeobacter sp. | reverse complement strand
ATTCGCGAATTAGCGAAGTTGCCTTCGCATGCGGATTTCAATCCATGACGAACTTCAATCGCGCGTTTAAGCGGATCGTCCGTCGTTCTCCCACCCAATTTCGCGAATCGCTTCCGAAGCTGCGACGCTCGGTATAGCGCTGTTCGTCCGGTGAGAAAGGCCAAGCAGCTCCAAGAGGTGTGACTCATAGGAGGCGCAGGTGGGGCAAGCGCCGTTCCGGCTCGACCCATTCGGGATGCTGAACGCGCAAGGCATGGTGGATCTGTTGCTGGAGTTGAATGTAAGAAGTGGGTTTCGTCACTACTTGATTACTCACTTTGATGGCCTCCACGGCCGCATCTGCTGTTCTAAACGAAATCTCAAAGAGGCAACGACTGCGCGGGCTCAACGGTGCGGAGAGGTGGCTACTTGGTGGCCGTGCTAATTCATAAATACCGGCTGGGTTAGTCCCCGTTTAATTCCTGGCTCCCCGCAGTTGTTGAATGAGCTCCTGCACTGGAGCGAACGCACGGAACCCTCCGTACGCTCGACATCAGTGTTAACGCATCATTGTACTTTAACTTGCGTGGCCTTTGATCTTTCAATCGCCGTTGTCGGGAGGTGCACTTTCAGCACTCCGTCGCGGAACTCCGCTGTCACTTTCGTGCTATCGGTATCTTCAGGCAGCGTGAAGCTGCGTCGGAAGCTGCCATAGGATCGCTCAATGCGATGGAATTTCTTTTTCTTATCATCCTTCTCGGTTTTGCGTTCTCCGGAAACGCTAAGGATGCCGTGGTCGACTGTTACCTTAACGTCTTCCTTCTTCATTTCAGGCAGGTCAGCTTTGATGAGGTACCCATGATCGTCCTCACTGATATCAACCTCCGGTGACCAATCTGCGATCGTCAGGCTGGGGGTTTCGCCACTGCCTATTCTGTTCGGAAATCCACCCAAAAAACGATTGAAGCGATTTTGCGCTTCTTCCATCTCTCCAAGCGGATTCCATGTTATTAATTTATTCATTTTATTTACCTTTCTGGATTGAATTAAAGCCCCTCGGCGCATCTCGCTCACCGCTTATTGTCAGAGTCGACCCGAATTTTGTGTACGTTGAGGAAGGACTTCCAGCCCGCCTGCTGCTCCAAGTAAAGATATCTGTTCCGATGGCGCATAGCGGCAGTTAGCAATCTGGCTTGCCATACGCGTCCCAATCGCGCATTATGAAGCCCCGATGATCAGGGCGAACTGTCGGGCGCGGTTTACAGCCGCCGATTTCGACTTCATCGTTGGCACGCTCGCGCGTTCGCAAACCGACCAGGTTTCGCTGGTCGATCTTTTGAGCGATATCGAAACACGCGATTCGATCCTCGATCATCCGCGACTGGTTGATGCCATCTTAAATCACTGCGGACATCTACGGATATCGTCTCAATTTTATTTTTACGTTCTGGCCCGGCACGTTTTGCAGCAGGGCGGGATCGGCGACCGCAAGCTCTGCGATTATGTCGCGTCGTTGCTGGAAACATTTTCGCGCGCGAGCCAGTTGCAGATCTCCGATGAGACCCACAATCTAGCAGAGCAATACATTTCGGACATGCTTATCGCGCTGACTCGCGCGACGCCCGAGCAAGCGTTTTTGCTACGGGCGCACATCGGTAATTACTCGCTTTTCATCAGCGGAATTTTTCATCCCGCCGTTGCGGGACAGCGTAGTATGCGTGGCGGCCCGGATCTCGAATTTTATGAGCAAGTCGGCCGGACGAACTATCAGCTTGTTGCGTCACACGCCGCTGCGCGCCGGTGCGAATTGGATGATGTCTTCGAAGGATTAGCCGATCGGTTTCGCGATGTTCGGCTCGCGCTGAACGAACTTTCCGATCGATTGCTCAACTTGGACGATGACGCGCGGCCGTCGCTCCGCCTGTGAACAAGACACTCTTTAGCCAAATCCAGAAATTATTTGAGCGAACTTATGCCCAGGTGGGGATCAATCTGGAAGATTGTCTGATCGATCGGACGCGCTGCGCTCAATTGTCGATCCTGGCTGGAAAGTCTGCGCGCGAATTAAGTGAGCTCGCCCGCACGTTTTTGCGGCGCGCGGGCGACCAGCTTTACGTCGGCATTTACTATTCACGCTGGCTGATTGAACAGCTCGAACAGCACGATCCGCGTGCCGGCGTAGGTGATCGCAATATCCGGTCGCTGATCATGTTCGTGGAGGAACTCAATCATGCCTTGCATGCCGCGCTTCAATTCAAGAGCGGGATTCGCGAGATTGCTTCTGAAGATTTTGCGCGCAATCTGGAGCTCCAGGCGCAGGTCGATACCTATCTCGTTCTGCTTTTGTTTATCGCGTTTTTTCGAAAAACCCAGCGGGTTTCGCGAATGGACCGACGCTGGCTGCGCTTTCATCTTTTCGCGCGCCAATGCCCGGAAGCGTTTCGAGATGCAAATTTGCGTGGACGTTATCTGGAGACGAGCCAGCTCGCAGCGAGTTACACGCATTATCTCGATACTCTCAACGGCCAGCGCCGCCTCGACGAGATTCGGCGCTTCCATTCACTCGATTACGGCGCAAAGAAGGCGCGAATTCTCGCATTGACGGATGGCGACGCGAACCAGGCAAACTAACCGGCGCAGTTGCACGAATCCAGCGACACAGCGATTACTCTCGAATGACGCCTTATCCGAGGAGCCCGAAAGAAATGACAAAGGGCATGATGTATTTCCCGCGGATGCTGGACAAGATTCGGCTGCACGCCCGTGGCGGGCTGCATGACGATTACGTAAAAAATTTCGGCGCCCCTCGAACTCTCGACAGCGCGTGCTGCAATTTCCTCCGGGTCCATCATCGGGACTTGCGCGAGCGCGTTCTCCAAGGCGGAGCTGATGAAGACATTCTCGAATGGTGTTTTGAAAACGGGCGGCGGCTCAACGAAGGCGACCTCATGATTTGGAACAGCTTCAGCTCCAAGTTGGGCTGGAACGATTTCGCCACGCCAAGGCTTGAACGACAGAAACAGAAACACGGTATCTCCGATCGCACCGATATTGTTACGATTCCGGACCTAATCGATTTCGACGAAGGCCGAAAAGTTAACAAGAATCCCGGATCTTTTGTTCAGTAGACAGGTTTGCTGGTGAGTGCGATGGAAAGTCGAAAAAGGGGGATGAAATCATGAAAGGAAAGGCGTTGTGGGTAGTGCTGGAGGCGAAGCCCGGCAAGGAATCAGAAGTTGAGAAATTCTTACAGGCTGGTCAGGGGTTAGTGGAGGCCGAGCCGAAAACGGTGTCATGGTTCGCCATTAAGATCGGGCCGTCCACTTACGGTATTTTTGACACGTTCGCAGATGACTCCGGCCGGGATGCGCATCTGAATGGTAAGGTCGCGCAAGCCTTGAAGGAAAAAGCATCTGAGCTTTTGGCGAAATCGCCTTCGATCGAGAAGATTGACGTGATTGCGTCCAAGCTCTCCAAATAATTGCGGAAAGAGCTGAGCGCGTCTCGAACTCTGTGGTGACTTCATCGAATTTGATTCATCGCCGACTTGGCTTCGGCATCGCGGTTTGCCTGTGCATTCTGGCTTTCAGTTCGTGCGAATACGAAGTTCCAATCACACCGAGCCCCACTCAAAAAGTGCAGGAACAACTGGTTGGCGATTGGACTTCTACAGACGGCAAAGAAAAGATGAAAGTGCGCAAGCTCGATGACAGCTTTTACGTCGTTTACTACGATGGAGATTTGTTCCGCGCTTATCACTCCGACGTCGCGGAGACGCCGTTTGCCAGTGTTCAGGACCTCAACTCGAACGATCGGAAGTATGCGTACGTGGTTTGGAAACTGTCCGATGACAGCACGCATCTGAATCTGCGGAACGTAAACCGCAAAGTCATTCCAAACGAAACCAGGGACTCAGCTACCGTTGCTGCGCTTTTGACGAAAAACGCGCATAACCCTGAGCTGTTTGGCGAGGCGATCGAGTTTATCAGGGAGAAGTAACTCGCTAGACTTCACGATGTCTGAATCCAATCAATTCCGCGTCGTCTTTTTTCTCTCGCTTTCATTGCTTTTCTGCGCTCAACAAGTTGAGGCGCAACAAACGGCAGCGGCAACGGCGAGTGCCACCGCGTCGCCTTCGCCGACACCTGTTGTCTTTTCAGCCCAAACACTGGCGGATCTGAAACGATTGCAACAGGCAGCTCTGACCAGCGACTACGCTTACAGGCAGGTCGCACATCTATCGAATAACATCGGACCGCGATTGACCGGATCTGCGCAGGCGGCCAAAGCCGTTGAGTACGTCGCCAGCGAATTGAAGACAATCGGCTGCGAAGTACAGCTGGAAAGAGTGATGGTGCCGCATTGGGTGCGCGGTGAAGAAACAGCAGCGCTCGTTCAATTTCCCGGACAGGCAGCGAACACCACGCAGAAAATTGTCTTGTGCGCGCTTGGGGACAGCGTCGCGACGCCCACGGATGGAATCGAAGTAGAAGTGATCGCTGTCAGAAATTTTGATGAACTAAAATCGCTGCCTCGCGACAAAGTCGCGGGCAAGATCGTGCTCTTCAATTATCCCTTCGACAAACAAATGGCCGCGGAAGGTCGCGGCGGGGAAGCATACGGAGAGGCAGTCGTTTATAGAGCCGATGGTCCGAGCGCAGCCGCGCGACAAGGCGCGGTTGCGTGCTTGATTCGCTCAGTCGGCGGAGCCGATTATCGGCTGCCACACACTGGACAGACGGATTACGCAATTGATGCGCCGAAAATTCCAGCCGGCGCGGTCACCGCGGAGGATGCGGATTTGATCGCGGACCTGGTCCGACAAGGACCCGTCAGAATGAAATTGGTTCTTACGCCCCAAACTCTGCCGGATGTCGAAAGCTCAAATGTGATCGGTGACATCAAAGGCAGCGAACATCCCGAACAGGTGATCATCGTTTCCGGTCACCTGGATTCGTGGGACTTGGGGACGGGTGCTATCGATGATGGTGCCGGCGTCGCAGTGTCGATGGAAGCAGCGAACTTGATCCAAAAACTTCATCTCAAACCAAAGCGCACCATTCGCGTGATCGCGTGGATGAATGAAGAAAATGGGCTGGCCGGATCAAAACAGTACGGAAAAGATCACGAAAAAGAATGGATAAACCATTTTGCAGCGATGGAGACAGACGGTGGCGCCGGTCATCCGCTTGGCATCAATATCAAAGCAAAACCAGAAGTAAAAAAAACGTTCGCACCGGTCGCAGCAATCTTGCAGGGATCAGGCGCGGGCATGCTCACCTTGGTTGAACATTGTGGCGCGGACATTGGACCGATGGAAAAAGCCGGCGTGCCTGCTTTCAGTCCAATTCAGGACAGCCGGTTCTATTTCAATTATCACCACACTGCCGCTGACACGCTGGACAAAATCGTCCCGAAAGAACTGGCGGAGAATTCCACTGTCGTCGCGGTGGCCGCATATGCGCTTGCGAACATGGAGCAGCCGTTGCCTCGTTGATAAGCGAGGCGCTCCACAGACAGATCAATTGCGTTTTAGATTGCGTAGCTCGTTGAGCACGAAATTAGCTGTTCGTCGACCGCGATTGCGTAGAAATCTCCATGCCCCGGCATCGACAAAATAAGT
>DASZGW010000033.1:0-2673 GCA_035938475.1 Candidatus Udaeobacter sp. | reverse complement strand
GGCTTCGCGTGAAGCATGTGGCGATGCCGGCGGAGTTGCAACGACTGGCGCAGCAAAACCGAACGCAACAATCGCTACTAGCAGCAAAGACTTCGTGGTACTCACAGGATCTAACGAGAAAGAGATAAGCCACGGCAGGGTTTTGTGGCAAACACACCCAAGTTGCTCCGCAATGGGTCCGTTGGCTTCATCGATTGGTTAGGCTGTGTGCGCGACATGTTTCTCTGGCTTCTCAGAGAGCCTCTTCTGATATGGGCGGGCAATCACAAAAATGATAACAAACCCGATTATAATACCCCAGAGAGTTCCCCTGATTTCAACGAGTTCATAGTAAACCTCGCGCGTCAACTGATAGCGCCAATGCGGCAAGATCCAGTCGAGGGCGCCCCAGAATAAACCCATGATGCCAGCGACAGTCCAAATTACTTTCGCCCAACGAGGGTAAACGAGTTCCCGGGACAGAAAAACATGAGCGGCAACGATAATCGGCAATACCGTCCCAGCGACCACGAAAACAATGTGTAGAGGGGTCATTGCGGCCTAACGAGAAAAAGATAAGCCACTGGCGGGGTTGGTGCTAAACACTCCGAGTTGATTTCGAAATGGGGCCGTTGGCTTCATCGATTGGTTAGATGGTCCGCGTCGCTACAAATGTGCGAATTGAGGACTACGCGCACTGTATCCGTTATCGGCTTTGACCGCTCGATCTTGTTGTAATCTGCTTGGGTGATGCAAAAGTTCCCGCTCGGATACTGCTTGTAATACGGCGTATATTTCGGATCGAGCATCACGCAGACGTGACTCGAGTGCCACGGGATAAACACGAAATGGTGATCCATTTCGTCCTTGAAGATGATTTGCTGAACCGAGTCATGCGCATGTCGCGCTTCCATCGCCTGAATCACGGAGTTCTCTGACTTTGCGCCAGGAGATTCCGGGTCGTCTCCGCACGCGCCGATGAGCAACCAACCTACCAACACAAAAAGTCGCGCAACGCTTACCATCTAACGAGAAGTAGACCGGAAAATCCCGCCTTTAAATACGGGATTTTCCGGCCTAACACGGTTTGATGGGAAGTCGCACACAGGTTTACGCCGAGACAGGTTTCGGTTCGGCGGATTTGCGGGAGCCGAGGGCAGCTTTGACGAAGTTGTTGCCGAGCTCCCACATTGGGCCGGGGAATTTGCGGCAATCGGTGAGAACGTCATCCAACGCGTTCACAAACATGTCGACTTCTTTTTCGCCGATAATCAGCGGCGGCAAAATTTTCATCACGTCCATCGCGTGACCCGCGACCTGCGTGAGAATGCGATGCTTGCTCAGCATCTGGGTCACGATCATTTGCGCGAACAGCACCTTGTCGATCTTGTGCAGAAGTTTCCAAGCCATCTTGAGCTTGAACTCGGTCGGCTCATGAAACTCGATCCCGATCATCAGGCCTTTGCCGCGAACCTCCTTAATGAACGAATGCTTACTCTTCAGCGCTTCGACTTTTTCCATCACCAGCGCGCCCATCTTGGCGGAGTTGTCGATTAAGTTCGCGTTGTCGATCACTTCGAGCGACGCCAGCCCGCAGGCCATCGCCAGATTATTCCGGCCGAACGTCGTTGAGTGAACCACGCAACGGTCCATTCGCGAAAAAGTTTTCTGGTAAATGTCGCGCCGGGTGACAATCGCACCGCACGGCACATAGCCGCCACTCAACGTCTTCGCCAGGGTGATGATGTCCGGTTCCAAATTCCAATGTTGGAATCCGAACATTTTCCCGGTGCGACCGAGTCCGGTTTGGACTTCGTCGGAAATGAGAAGCGTGCCGTACTTGCGGCAAAGTTCCTCCGCGCGCGAAAAGAAATCGGTCTTTGAAGTTTGGCAGCCTTTGCCCTGAACTGTCTCAATCACAAACGCGGCGACATCGCGCGAACGCAGTTGTCGATCCAGCTCGTCGATATCGTCGAGCGGCACGCGCGCGTCGAAGCCTTCCATCAACGGCCCGAAGCCTTCCGTGAAACTTTCGCAGCCCATCAATGAAAGCGAGCCGACGCTTAAGCCGTGAAACGCGCTCGCCAGTGAGATCATCCGTTTTCGTCCCGTGGCGGCGCGCGCAAATTTGATCGCGCCTTCCATCGCTTCGGTGCCGGAGTTGCAAAAGAAAACCGCGCCGAGATGCGGCGGCGTGCGTTTCGTGATGGCTTCGGCGAGCAGACCGCTCAGCAGCGAGCAATCCATTTGCACCATGTTCGGAAGGTCGAGATCCAGCACGTCGCGGATCGCTTTTTTCACCACCGGATGGTTCCGGCCGATGTTGAAGACGCTGTAGCCGCTCAGGAAATCCAGGTACGGCTGGTTATCCATGTCGTAGAGATACGCGCCTTCGGCGCGGGCATAGACTTTATCGAAACCGATGACGCGCTGGGCCTGCACCAGCGTGCGGTTCAAGTGCTTCTCGTGCAGCTGGTAATTCTCGCCCAAACGCGCGGCAATGATCTCCTTCAAATCGAAACCCATGAGGCAGAAAGTTTCCGCGATTTATAGGTGCAACGCAACTGGGTGGATCGGCCAGGTGGGACGCGATCTCCGAGCGCGTTGGTCTTCTAACATCGAGCTCGGAGAGCTCGATCCACTAAACAAAAAGCCGCAGGATCTCGCGACCCTGCGGCTTCTCGAATTGCGAAT
>DASZGW010000032.1:0-4349 GCA_035938475.1 Candidatus Udaeobacter sp. | reverse complement strand
TTGACGCGGTACGATGCCGCGTCTTGACTGTCTGGCGCAGCGATGCGGCGACGCGAATTCATCACACTTCTCGGTAGTACGACTGTTGCGTGGCCGCTCTCTGCGCGCGCACAGCAGCCGGCGTTGCCGGTGATCGGGTTTCTCCGCGACGGATCGGCCGAATTCAGCGCGCCTTATGTGGCAGGTTTCCGCAAAGGCCTCAACGAAACCGGTTACGTCGACGGGCAAAACGTCACGGTCGAATATCACTGGCTGGAAGGCCAGTACGAGCGGCTCTCGACGCTATTGGCCGACCTGGTCCGCCGGCAAGTGGCCGTGATCGCCACGCCTGGCACCACGCCCTCGCAGGCGGCCAAAGCGGCAACGGCGAAGATCCCTATCGTCTTCGGGGTCGGTGAAGATCCGGTCCGGCAGGGTCTTGTTGCAAGCCTCGCCCGACCTGGCGGCAACGTGACGGGCATCAACTTTTTCGTCAATGAAGTAACGGACAAGCGGCTGCGACTCCTGCACGACCTGGTACCGAATGCCGTTCGTATTGCGGTACTTGTCAACCCCGGTAATGCGTTAGTCGCCGAGTCCACCGTGCGGGAAGTCCAGAAAGCCGCTCCCACTTTGGGGTTGCAGATCCAGATCTTCAACGCGATGACGATCGGCGAAATCGATGCAGTGTTCGCCACATTTGCGCGCGAGCGCCCCGACGCACTTTTCGTCGCCGGGGACGCATTTTTAGGCAGCCGTGGGGTGCAACTTGCTACCCTGACGGCGCGCGACAAAATTCCGACTACCTATGCGGTGCGTGAACCTGTAGTCGCCGGCGGGTTGATGAGTTACGGAACCGATCTTGCAGAACTTTTCCGTCAAATGGGTGTCTATTGCGGCCGCATACTCAAGGGTGCCAAGCCCACCGACCTACCGGTGCTCCAGTCAACCAAATTCGAGTTTGTCATCAACCTCACGACCTCTAAAGCGCTCGGCCTCACCGTTCCTCCGGGCGTCCTGTCCATCGCCGACGAGGTGATCGAATAAGGTCGAATGTCCGCTATTGGCCCAAAGCGACATCGAGATTTAAGAGCGTCACTTCCGCTTTTGACCCATAAACGACATGAGCCTTGGTATTTCGCCTGCGATGCAGGATGCTCGCCCGCGCGGCGTCTAGAACTACTCTAATTCAAAAATGTAAAAACCAATTTTGCTTACATTCCGCGAGAGGATCGCCTAAATCATTCGGAATGGTCGCGTCTCCTCTCGACGATCGAAAGTCGAAACGTAAATGGCGCCGCTTTGCCCTGGTGGCTGGTCCAGGCGTCGTAGTCATGCTCGCGGATACCGACGCGGGCAGTATTATCACTGCCGCACAGAGCGGAGCCCAATGGGGCTACCGGCTTTTGCTGCTGCAAGTGGTTCTCATTCCCGTTCTGTATGTCGTACAAGAATTGACTGTCCGCCTAGGCATCGTGAGCGGGAAAGGTCACGCCGAGCTAATAAGCTAGCACTTTGGACGAGGGTGGGCTTGGTCATCGGTGGCCACATTGGCTTTGGCGTGTACAGGCGCGCTGTTGAGTGAACTGAGTGGATTAGCCGGTGTTGGCCTGCTTTTCGGTGTTCCGGCACCGATTACAATGGTTATGATCGTTTCTGCTTTGATTTTTATGGCCTACAAAGGCACGTACCTGTCCGTCGAGCGTATTGCAATTGCCGTCGGCGCTTTCGAGCTGGTGTTCGTGCTTGTTGCGTGGCAGGCGAATCCCGATTTCGCTTTGCTGGCGCGAGCTTCGATCGACATTCCGTGGCACGAACCGAAATACTTATACCTCGTCGCTGCCAATATTGGGGCGGTGATCATGCCTTGGATGGTGTTCTATCAGCAATCCGCCGTCGTAGAAAAAAAGCTCACGTTGTTCGACTTGCCAGCGGCACGGTTGGACACCGCGATTGGTGCCACGATAACGCAAATAATTATGGCTGCGGTTCTCGTCGTTACGGCGGCAACGCTCAGCAGCACCAGCGGGTTACGCTCACTAGACACTGTGCAGGAAATTGCGCAGGCCATCACGCCATATCTGGGTGACGTGACTGGCAGGTTCCTGTTTGCGCTGGGCCTGTCCGGATCTGCGGTGGTGGCGACCATCGTCGTGACTCTCACAGCTGCCCGCACGGTAAGCGAGGTTCTTGGCGTAAAGCATTATCTCGAATGCGAACCTCACGAAGCTCCCTGGTTCTATGGCGTCTATACTACAACGCTTGTAGTTGGCGGGGCTGTTGTTGTGTCAGGCGTCAATTTGATTAGCCTGAGCGTTGGCGTGCAGGTGATGAACGCCCTTTTGCTTCCGATCGTTTTGACTTTTTTGTATTTGTTAGCCCGACGACTGCCACCGCACTATCGGCTGCGAGGCATCTATGCAGCGGTGGTCGCGATCGTGATAGCTGCCACGGCAATCTTTGGAGTTTATGCCGGTGTGGTAGGTTTGTCGGGTTGACCGCTATGAGAATGCACAGTTAGTTTCGTCGATCTTCGGGGGTCTAAAGCTCGGTCGACGACTCTGGCTGCCGGTGTCCTACGATTAAAATTGGAATAATTAAAAGCTCGTCGGTAGAACGGCTCTAATGTTTGTCTGCATAACTCGATTTTCTTGACAAACAAAATCAGCTAGTGCGTGGTGTTGCGCGGTTTACAAGCGGCGCTGCGCGATGTTTCTCAGCACACGAAAAATTGCGATGCGCAAGTGTGTGCGCCGTTTCTTTCAAAACCTCTTCATCATCTTCACAGCAGCAACTGCGGTTATGCTGCCGGCAACAATCGCCGTACGAGCGGCGGAGAACGATGAGCTCCATGAAATCGAGACAAAATATATATTCGGGACTTTTACAGTAGGGTCCTCGACTGGCATCGAAGGTGAAAAGGCGTTCGAGCCGGAAACCAAAGCAAATTTTGGCAAGGGCGGCGGGGGGCGATATTCCGTTGGCGCGACCACACTGGAATATGAGTACACGCCGACCCAATACCTGCAGGTCATCGCTGGTCCGATCGTTTCCTATTACAATATTCACAACGTTCCGGGTCTTGATGACCGCAATCTTGCAACTGTCAGTGGTTTCGAGGCTGAATTTCGATCCGTTCTTATCGATCGCGGTCCATCACCATTCGCTGTCACGCTGTCGCTTGAACCGGAATTCCGCAGCCGCGATGAGACGAACGGTGCCAAGGTCGTAAATTACGCGCTTGACGTGAAGCTCGAAGCCGATACCGAACTCATCAAGAACCGGTTGTTCCTCGCCTTCAATCTGCTCTACGAGCCGGAGACCACGCGCGGCGATTTCGGGATATGGGGTAAGGAGTCGACCTTTGGAGTCTCTTCGGCGCTGGCCTACCAAGTGGTTCCAAACGTCGTCGTCGGTGCTGACCTCTGGTATTTGCGCCATTACGACGGCGCGGCTTTCAATTCCTTCACTGGCGACGCAGTGTATCTAGGCCCTACATTTTACTGGAAGATCGCCCCCAAGGTACTGATGAGTGCGACTTGGCAGACGCAGATTGCCGGCCACGAGGCTGGAATTAGTTCAACGCTCGATTTGACCGATTTTTCCCGCTCGCGCGCCAGATTGCTGCTCGAGTTTGAGTTTTAGAGCATTCAGAGAGCCACGCCGAAGGATCCCTCTGAACTCCGCTTTGGCACGAAGGAAAATTCGATGAAGAATTTCGCAAGGTTGCCACTGACAGCTTTTGTCTTGACATTGTTCGGAGTGGTTTTGCTGTGTTGGAGCGACGGCCTGCGCGGCCAGGAGCGGGCCGCAATCGCAATCACGGTGAAGAACAAACGATTTGAGCCCGCCGAAATTCGAGCACCGGCAAATCGACCCCTCGCGCTCGAGGTTAAGAATTTAGATGCCGGCCCGATAGAATTTGAAAGCTTCTCGCTGCGCGTGGAAAAAGTAATCGCGCCCGGCAGCATCGGTATGATGAACGTTCGAGCGCTCGTTCCTGGCCGGTATGAATTCTTCGACGATTTTCACCCCGAAACCCGCGGCGTTCTGATCGTGCAGTAAGAATAAGCGCATGTCTGTTTGTGGCTCCAAGTCGGAAGTCGCACAAATGTCCGACCTGAGTCCGAAATGCGCGGCATAACGGACACCAGTCAAAGTCTGACGCTGGCAACGGCTATTCTTTACTTTGGCATAACGTGTGAGAGTGTCCGGCTGCCATTTCCGGGGTGTCGCTCAACAGGCAGCGACGTACATTCCGCAATAATGTCGCGCAACCAGTCCATTTTGCGAACAGCCACGTCCGTTTGCCCAAACGGAATCACGATGCCTGCCTCAGCGAACGCTGTGAGGATCATCATCGATAGCTG
>DASZGW010000031.1:0-42115 GCA_035938475.1 Candidatus Udaeobacter sp. | reverse complement strand
TGCTATCTTTTCTATCCGTACGTGTCAAGCGCAGAACGAGATGTCGATCAAAGAATCGAGCGTACCACGCCACCGTCGGCGCGCAAAGCCGCGCCGTTCGTAGCTGATGAAAGCGGGCTGGCGACAAACGCAACCAGTGCGGCGACTTCATCCGGAGTCGCGAAACGTCTCAAGAGTGAAGTGGGCCGTGCTGTCGTGAAGAATTCTTTTTCCACGGCGGCAGGCGTCGAGTGTTTGGCCCTGGCCAAATCGTCGATGAATTTTTCCACGCCTTCCGAGCGAGTTGGGCCCGCCAGTACCGAATTGACCGTCACCCCTGTTCCCGCGGTGGTTTCAGCCAGTCCGCGGGCAAGCGCGACCTGCATGGTTTTCGTTACGCCATAATGGATCATTTCCACCGGAATATTCACAGCGGATTCGCTGGAGATAAAAATGATGCGCCCCCAACCGGCCGCTTTCATCCGTGGCAGATAGTGACGCGAGAGACGAACGCCACTCAGAAAATTGGTTTCAATGATCGTCAACCATTCCGCGTCGGTGATTTGTTCGAAATCCTTGACCTCATAAACCCCCAGATTGTTCACGAGAATATCCACATCGGGATGGCGTTTTGTGGTTTGCACTGCCGCGCCGGCTTCGGACAAATCAAGCGCGAGCGCTTCGAGTTTCGCTGTTGGGACATTCGCGCGAATCGAGGCAATGGCTTCTTTCACGCGCGCCTCGGTGCGTCCGTTGACGATCACGCGAGCGCCTTCGGCGGCTAGCGCTTTAGCAATCGCTAAACCGATTCCTGCAGTGGAACCGCTGATAAGAGCGAGTTTGTTTTCAAGTTGGAGATTCATTGGTTTATCGCCAGGTAACCTTCATTCTCGGATCACAGCTTATCCGGCGTTCCTTAAGCTGCGACCAGGAACTCTGTTTTCAGAACTTCCTCTTTCTTGGTCAGCGCGCGGCGCAACTTGGCCAAAGCAACGTTCTGTAGTTGGCGAATACGCTCTCGCGTAATGCCAAAGTCCTCACCAACATCTTCCAGCGTCTTCGGCTCTGCACCGTCGAGGCCGAAGCGTTGCGAAATGATTTTTCTCTCTCGGGGATCGAGCACTTCAAGCAGTCTGTCCATTTCGCCGAGCAGATTCTTGTCGCGCAGCAATTCAAATGGGGTTTGCGCTTTGTCGTCACCGATCACCTCGCCAAACTCCGTCGAGTCATTGTCCGCAATCGGAGCGTCGAGCGAAGCCGGACGGATGCCGACACTTTTTATTCGCGTAATTTTATCGCTGTCGATGCCGATCTCCTCACCAAGTTCGTCGTCAGTCGGCTCGCGGCCGAGCTCGTCGCTCATCTGGAGCGAGACGCGGCGTACCTTTGCGACCTTATCGGCTAGATGCACCGGAAGTCGGATGGTCTTGCTTTGGTTGGCCAGGGCGCGCTTGATCGACTGTTTAATCCACCACATCGCGTAGGTGCTCAGCTTAGCGCCTTTGGTCGGTTCGAAGCGCTCGACCGCCTTCGTCAATCCTATGTTGCCCTCGGAGATCAAGTCGAGCAGCGGCAGACCAAGATTGGCGTAATCGCGCGCGATGGTGACAACGAGCCGTAAATTTGCGTTGATCATCCGATCGCGCGCTGCCGCATCTCCATTTTTAATTTTCTTTGCGAGCTCGATCTCTTGTCGCGGCGTCAAAAGGGGAAACTGCCCGATATCTCGCAAATATCTGGTAAGTCCGAAATCGCTTTCATTCATGAGCAGAAGCTATTCGATGGAGCGATTCCGTCGCTACAGCGCGAGCGTGGGATTTTCAAATACCGCTCGCGAGGTGCTTCGTGCTCTGTCTTTCGAGATAAAGGACCTGGCCGACGGAGGAAGTTCTAACTCTGTTGCCCGAGCAGATTTGTTTTTCACAGTCAGCGTCCGGCAATTACTCCTCAGATCGGCCTAGGAGAAGTGCGAGCATGGTCAGAGTGAGCGGCAGCGCCAGCGCCCAGAAGCCGAACTTCACTTCGAAGATGGCCCCCGCTGCACAACCGACAATGAACCCGACTATGCATGGGAAGGTCATGCGTGCGCGGCGTTGCGCTTTGGCGCGTTCGTCGGCATCTCCGCGGCGGCGGGCGAGCGTTGCAAGATCGACTGTCAATTGAGTGATATTAGTAGTCATCACCGTGGTGGATGGCGCGCCTTTCAGCACAAGCCTCCCCAGTACATTCTGCGCCGCCATGGCCGAGACCCCAAGCATTCCGGCGACGATCGCCATCGAACTGTCGGCATCAGCGAAGGGACCAAATCCGACTCCGAGCAGCAGAAACCCGGCAAGGAGTGCAGTCTCAAGCGACAACACCGGGCGAAGCGGCGTCGTTCCGGAGCGTGTGATCGCGCCAGACATGAGAGTCACCAAGCCCATGACCGCCATGAAAACCGGAACCGCCAGTAGCGGCCCGACTTGACTGAAACCACCGGTGACATAGTGCACGGCCACGATTACCACGTTGCCAGTAACGTGGGCGGTGAACAATCCGCCCAGCGCAAGAAAACCGATTACATCGACTGCGCCGGCGGTAGTGCTCAGGATGGCCGGTAACAACCAGGTGCTACGAATAGGTGCGAGCCGCAATGTGATCGTTAAAGATTTCACCGCGCAACTTTGCCGGTCGCCGATGCTTCGTTCGTTAGACCGATCGCTGGATGGTAATCTGTTACTTAGTAAACACACTACTTGAGCGGGTATAGTAGTGTCCATTCATTTCATCTCTAGAACTCATCGTTTCCTCCTCGAGATGTTGTAACTAGGTTGTCTAGCGGCTAACCGCCAATTGCTTCCCCGATCACCCCAATCTTCATGTTGTCCTCTTTTTCATAACGTGCAGCGCTTCCGAACCCAATCCAGGTTGCTACTTCAAAGCTGGATCAATCAACGTCAGATCAGTGTCTGGATCAAAACGCTTCTGCATTGTTACCGGATCGACGGTCACCATTACTTCCAAGGTCGGGGACACATACGCAGCGAGAACATGGCCGGCGCGTGTTGTTCCGTCTGGCGCCCCGACGATCATATGCGTATGGACTACAGGCTTGCCTTGATAAAGCGCAATGTCACCACTCATCCCAATCACCTCGTGCTGACCGTTGACGGGAATCTTCTTGTACATTTTGCGTTGAGGATCAAACCACCCCAGCGTTGCTCCATTTACCGCTCCAATAGCGGTGAAATGCGCACTCGTTACGTGATACTTCCGTGCGAACTCCAGCAATCCGGAGAAGGCTTCGTCTCCCTGGTAGAAGATGACCGCATATTGTTGCGTCTTTTCTCCGGGGTTCAGCAACTGAACCTGCATCCGGGGGGCTTTGCCTTTCGGGCCAGCATCCGGCGGCGCTACGTATTCGCTATTGGTTTCCTGCGACTGTCCCATGGTGGTGGTGAGCCCAATGATTAAGAGGGCACAACTGACCTGCTCTATTTTGCTCATCGATTTCTCCTTTGTTTATTGATTTCATTAAGTGGAAATCTCCGGACTTATCGGAACAGGATCTTCGCCATCATTCCCTTGTCTTCGTGGCTTAGCAGATGACAGTGAAAGAGCGACATTCCGCGAATGATTGGATCCGTGAAATCCATCACTAGATCGACTGAACTGCCGTAGGAGACGTTCACCGTATCGAGCCATACTGGATCTTTTACTGGCTTATTGTCGACGGCATATACAAGGAAGTGGACTTGATGAATGTGAAACGGATGCACTTCTCTGGTTGGGTTCATCACCCGCCAGTGGTTTAGCGAACCGATATTCACTGTGAGCATAGGTCCGGAATTCATTTAAAATTTCTGGCCATTTATGTAGAAGCCTTGTTTGTCTTCAGTGAAATTGACAACGAATTGCGGTTCGCTGGCTTCGACGCGCTTAAGAGTTTCGGGCGGAAATGTTATGTAGACTGGTGCTCCTCCCAGTGCAGGACGGGTTTTGAGATTTGATGGCTGCGTCGGAACGATATCCGCGAGTACCATTGCCGGGTTGGAATCGCCATCCGGGCCGGAATCGAAGCAACGTGTGCGTAGCACAGCACCCGAATCCGCCGGTGGCCCGGTCACAATTGCTTCCACCCTCCCGGCCGGGGGAACCAAAACGTGCCTCATTGTTCGCTTACTGACTGCAGGGCCGTGGTACGCCAGGGGCATACCATCGAGAGCCACGATCTCTAGCGTCGCTGAGTCCAATTCCAAATCGGCATACCGGTCCGGGCTGGCGTTCACGATTCGCCAAAACTGCCGCTCTTTGGGCCCAAGATCGATCTGCGGGCGCAGGCTTCCGTTTACGGTGAACGCTCGCTCCAGCTTCTCCGGCGCAGTGCCGCATTGCGTGGTTTGCATGGAAACGGACTCCATCACTTTTTTTTGTTCAGCAGCGTCAGCAGGCAGGACAAGATCGCGTAGCACCAAGATCCGCTCGCGCATGTTCAGCACTTCGGGCACGTAACGCTCGATCCCTTCAACAACGATGGCTCCGGACATTCCATCAAGATCCTGAATGTAGCTCTCGCCGTGCGAGTGAGTGTGATACCAGTAGAGTCCTGGAGGTTGTTGCGGCGGAATCTGTACCGAATAATGCAATGTCTCCCCAGGCGAGGCCATCATATCCAGGACATCGTCCTGCGGCGCATTTGGTGAAACGTGCAGCCCGTGGAAGTGAAGATTTGTCATCTGCATACACGGATGACCAACGCAGTCTTCTCTCGATGGAGTAGCGAGTTCATTTTTATATTCCACGTTCAGAATGCTTCCTGGCCGCACCCGAATCACGGGCGGTGTGTTGTTATCTCGATAACGAAATTCTGATTTGCCGGAGGCGGGATTCGTTGCCGCCGTCAGCGTGACCGGCGTGGTTGCTTGCGGGAGTTTAGGAAGTATTCGGTCCTGCCCAGTGGCGGTAGCCACAAGGAAACAAACACTTCCTATGCAGCCGAAGGCGCCGAGTGCTATTTTTTTAAAGATTTGCACAAGACTTTCCTTCAATGATTCCGTTTCGTTGGTATGGATCGCCTCCGGTGCGATACGTTTTCATTAGACTTGCAGCAAATTTTTGATGAGGTTCGTGTCCGCTTTATCATTTCGTAGCTAACGACTGTTTGCCGTCGGTTGCTATGACGCGTGCGTGGGATTTTCTGATGTCACCACAGAGGTGATTCGCGCTCCTCCTTTTGAGGTGCCGGACGTTCCGGCGTCGAATTAACGAAAGGGATCCGCTTAAAGCTGAATCAAGCCGCGGCGCGTGGCGTTGGCGACCGCTTCGGTCCGGCTGATCACATTCATCTTGGCAAAGATGGCTTTTACGTGCGATTTCACGGTGCCCTCGCTAATGAAAAGCGCGGAGCCGATCTCCTTGTTGCTCTTTCCCTGAGCCATCAATTTGAGTACGTCAATCTCACGAGCGCTTAACGTTTCGCCGCTAACTCGCTCTGCCAATTTAGCCGCGAGATGAACCGGAACGCAGGTCTCCCCGGCGTGCACTCGGCGAATGCAATCCATCAGCGCCTCGCGCGGCACGTCCTTGAGAAGATAACCTTTCGCGCCAGCTTGAATGGCACGGAAAATATCTTCATCGCCGTCGAACGTCGTCAGCACGATAATCCGCGCGTGCTCATCGCTGGCGCGAATCTCTTTGATCGCGCCAAGACCATCAAGCTCGGGCATTCGCAAATCGAGCAGCGCCACATCGGGGCGATGTCGTTTCCAAAGCTCCACGGCTTCGCGTCCATTGCCCGCCTCCGCTAGGACAGTCATGTCTTCTTTTCGACCTATCAGTGAAGCCAGGCCTTCGCGAACTACGCTGTGATCGTCGGCGATGAGCACACCGATGCGGGCCTCTTTCACGTCTTCAACTTTCGGAGTCTTCTTCGCCGCAGACTTCACAGACCTTTTAGACTTCGCCGGCGCTTTCTTTTTGGATGTCATGACATCGCCCCCCCGTTACACGGCACGACCACAGTAATCTTGGTGCCTTTGCCGCGTGCGCTGGTGACTTTTAATTCCCCGCCCATTTGTTCGACCCGCTCGCGCATTCCGGTAAGACCCACACCGTCATGTCGATCTTTGATTTTGAATCCGGCGCCGTCATCACGAAGTTCCAGGCGAAGTTCCCTGCCCTTATAGCTTAGTCGCGTTTCAAAGGTGCGGGCGTGCGCGTACTTGAGCGTGTTGGTCAACGCCTCCTGCCCTATGCGCAGAAGATTTTCCTGCCAGGGCTGAGGCAGCTCTGGTGGTTTGCCGTGCGCCGCAAACGTTGTGTGAAGTGCCGTTCCCACGGTCGTGTTCTTAATAATACCTTTGAGCGCGTCCCAGAAATTATGTTCCTCTAAAACTTGGGGGCGTAACGCATGCACGGATCTGCGCGCTTCGCTTAAACTCTGACGAGCCAGTTCACCGGCCCGCTGCAAATGATTATCCGCTTCCTTGCGACAGCCGCAGGAAATTGCATCCTCGACTGCTTCCAATTGAACGATCACGCCGGTGAACCCTTGCGCGAGCGTGTCATGGATGTCCCGCGCCATGCGATTTCGTTCTTCGAAGACCGCGGCGCGGCGCCCTTGCTCAGCAAACTCATTGAGTTGAAGTGCAAGCATCACTTGATGGGCCAGTGCCTGGGTCAATTCTATCTCCTCCGGCCGATAAGATGCACGATCGACATGGCGAATGCCAACAAAGCCTCTAACTTGTCCACCTACCAGCAGTGGCACTGCGAGAAACCTCTTTGTGCCGTTTCGTTTCAAATGCTCCGCCCAATCGCCGTTAACGCGCGGATCAGTATCGACATCATCGCAAACGACTGGACCTGCCGTGAAAAGCAGTTCCTGAACTACGGCGTTCTCTTTCCAGAATAAGGGGTTCTTAACGAATGGATGCTCCGGATCCGGCGCGGCTAATTTTCCGCCATCCGACGTTGAGGAGCGCAAAATGAGTGAGTCGCTCGAGTCGTCGAACAACCACAAGCTCACGCTATTCGCGTTCAAGAGGCGGCCAATGGTACTCAGCATCTGCCCTATGAACTTTTCCGGTTTTGGCGCAGTCGCAAGAACATCCAAACTTTGCGCCAGCGCTTCAACTTGTCCGCGTGCCACTTGCTCGGACGCGCGTAACGCTTCTTCGGAATGTTTGCTTTCAGTTACATCAACGACAGTGCCGACGAATTCCACGAGATTTCCGGCCTCGTCGCAAACAGGATGGCCGACGGCGTGAATATTCCTGATCGCGGCGTTCGGATGAACAATTCGATAGTGGGTTTCAAAATCCGTCTTATCGCGAACCGCTTTCTCAAATAATTTCCTGACTCTCCCTTTGTCCTCGGAGCAAAGGCGCTCGAGAAAAACTTCGAATTCCGGCGGCCCGTCGCTTGGATCGAAACCGAGCACGCGATAAGTTTCCGCCGACCAGTATCTGATTTTTCCGGTGGCGGGCGCCCATGCCCAACTGCCGGTATGGCTGAGCCGTTGTGCTTCCGCGAGATAAGCTTCGCTCTCGCGTTGCGCCGTTTCCGCTAGCTTCCTTTGAAAGGCGACGCCCGCGAGATGAGTAATGTGTTTAATCGTCTCCTGCTCGCCCGGAGTCGGGCTGCGTGGCTCGCGATAGTACATGGCAAACGTTCCGATGACTTTGCCTTCGGAGGAAAAGATCGGCGTTGACCAACACGCGCGGAGCGAATGCGTCAAAGCCAGGTCGCGAAAATCAGCCCACAATGGATCGATGGCGATGTTGGACACAATTACCTGTTCGGCGCGATAAGCGGCCGTTCCGCATGAGCCTTCGGAAGGGCCGATAAATAAGCCGTCAATCGTGTCGGTGTAAGCTTTCGGAAGGTTCGGCGCGCCACCGTGCCGCAATTGCTTGCCATTTGGATCCATTAATAAGATCGAGGCCAGGACGTCGGAAGATTGGTCTTCCACCAGCAGACATAGGCTATCGAGTATGTCGGCGAGCGACTCCCCCTTGGCCACCATCTCGAGGAGTCGGTTCTCTCCGGCCAACAGCGCCTCACGCCGCTTACGGTGAGTGATGTCTCTGATGATCGCCTGGTAATACCGCCCGCGCAGCGCCGAGTAAGAAGCTTCCACCGGAACCACGTCACCGTTTCTCCGCAAGAATTCTCTCTCAAAGCGCAGGGCACCTTCTCCCTTCAATTTGTCGAGGCGTTGCCGAACCACGTGGCGTTCGTCCGGGAGATAGAAATCTGCGACTAAAGAGCCAATCAATTCGTCTTCCGAAAAGCCTGCTAATTCGGCGCCTGCCGCGTTTGACAAGACACATCTGCCCTCTTCATCGACGACGTAGATCGCGTCCGGCGAAGTGTTGATCAAATCCCGATACTTCTCTTCGCTTTCCCGCAGGGCGCCCTCTGCTTGTTTGCGTTCAGCTATTTCGCCAAGCAGGTCCTCGTTGAGCTCGCCTAGTTTGGCAGTCCGCTCTTCGACTTTCGTTTCGAGCTCGCTCCGTGCTTGCGTCAGCAATCGCTCCGCTCGGCGTCGCGACGAGCTAAACCAACTCATTAAGATCGCTACCACTGCGAAATAAAGGAAATAGAGAACGTGCGAAACGCCGACCCCCGACACGTAGACGGGCTTGGTCGATCCGTCCGGAAGAACTATTCGATAGTCAACCTGATAGGGCAGAACGAAGAGAGCGAATGCGACAAACGAGAGGAGAACAGAAAAAATGCCGGGCCCTGTTCCCCCGTACCAAAACGTGATCGCGATCGCGACAAGGAAAGAGGTACTGAGCGGATACGGGAAATTAAAGGTTACCAGAATCAGTTTTACTCCGAGTGCGATCGCGACGGAGAGTACGGCCAGTCCATAACGGAAAATGTCGCGTTCAAAGACGCCAGGCGATGCAACCGAGTGGGAACTAAACGTTCTGACGTCAACGGCCGATTTCATGGGAAACTGTGAGTTGTCGCGCCTGATGAAGTTCAGCGCGCCAATGCCCAAGTTTAACAGTTTTTCCTTTGCACTACCAGTTTTCCTTCATCCGTCGAAAGAGGTGCCGCACGCTCCGTTCTTAGAAATAAAAAATCCGTTTGTGTCTCGGCTTAACGAGCGGTTGATCGATTGTGATGGTGCCTCTTGTTTCTCCCCCGAAAGGGACATCAAAAAATCCCGCATGCGCTTCATGGTTTACTGTCGCCAAATCGATGAGTTTGTTGCAAGAGCAAATCATGAAAACCAACGAACAATGTTTCAGCCGAAGACGGCGACGAATTTTCGGCCCACGCGTACCCGCCGCGGCTCCGTGCTCGTCCTCAACGTATCGATCTTCAACTTCACTGACAACTGGAGCCGCATCTTCTCGAAACATGAATGCGCGCAGTCCCACGCCCAACGAACAGATGCCAAACAACAGGAACAAACCGCCGACAATAGACGCCGCCGAGGGATCAGTCGTAGTCAAGGCGCGGGTCGCTGATGTGTACAAACGCTGGCTGGCGTTTGAGGATTATCCAAAATTCATCACCGCGATCAAGCGCGTGCGGAAATTGGACGAGAACCATTTTTCCGCGTCATTGGTATTCGATGGAAAGCTACATGAAGCGACACTTGAGATGATGCTGCGCGTTCCGGAGCGAAGACTCGCCTGGCGAACTCTCGCCGACCGTAGTGCTCCTGACCACCTTGCCGCGGGAGTCGTTTCTTTCACGCCGCTCTCCGATGACAGCACATGCATTAACCTGAAGCTGACCTCAAGCTTCGGCGGCGCCGTCTTGCGCCGGGTCGGCATTTACCTTCAAGCGTTTAAGACGCTGCTCGAAAGCGAGTCCGCCTAGGAACGTGCCCGAGCGAGAATCTGGTTCAGAGTCAAAGGCTCCAACCGCGGCCCGTCCGAGCTGAAAGATACCGGATTAGCGAATATGCTACCGTGTAACTCGATTGATCGATCCGTCGTAGTCCAGACCGTGAATTGCAATCCTTTCCGCTGGACAGACGCTCCATACATTTTGTCTGCGCGTGAATATTAAGCGATTGCATCGATTTTTTGAACAACCAAAACGCAGGCCCCTGCAACGACAACTTGAGCTCGACCCATTTTATGCTACCGAATTCGCTACCAATTTTTCCGAGCCTGGAAATCTGACTACGGAGCGATGCCGCAACGACTAAAGAATCGCGAGTGCTACGCCGTTTGCTACGGAGGGATTTCCCTAGACTCGACACCTCTAGAGGCGACGTGCTCATTATAAAGTTCTGATTTATTGCATGAGTCGATAGCATCGACTGGGGCGATTCGGCACTTGGCCCGAGCTCGTTTTCACCGCTGCTGCCCTGACAAGGTCCGTCTCGGTTCGTAATGTTTTGGCGAACCGGATTCGACTCGATCTTGACTGCTATATTGCCGGTGAAAATTGTGGAGAAATAACTCACCTTAACTCGTGCGCCTTTTTTCAAGATCCATTCTCCAGTGGGCGCACCGTTTTGAAAGAACTTGCAGTCCCCGCCTACGGCGATAGTTAAGACCCGCGCGCGTTTGTCACTCTGAAATGTGAATATGTGATTCGCTCTGTCGAACATCTTGATCGTGCCCGTGACTTCGATTGGAAAAGAGCGCCCGCGCGCGGTGACATGAACAACGAATATTCCGAGAAGCGATCCCGCGATTAGGGCTGTCGTTTTTAGGCGAAACATACAAGCGCGGTGTTCACCTAACGAGCTCCGAATGCCTGCGGAGCTCTGTAATTGCCAATCGTAGCCGGGTCGGCGCGATTCCACCAACCACCGCCCAGAGCGTGGAAGAGCGCCGCGGTGTCCGCGTAGCGGTTGGCCTGCGCTTGGACGAGATTGATTAGGGCTTGCTGGTACGTCTGTTGGGCGTTTAACAGCGCGAGCTGATTGGCTTCACCGCCGCTCCCGGTTTCAAGTTGTCGTCGTGTAAGATCGAGAGTGACCTTGGCCGCGTCTCCCGCCGCCGCGGCGGACTTCAAAGCGTCGGCGTCACGTTGAAGCGCATTCAACGTGTCGGCGACATTCTGAAACGCCGTCACGACAGTGCTGCGATATTGCTCAGCTGCCTGAACGTACGCTGCACGTGCAGCGCGTTCCTTGTGCAGCAAAGTGCCGCCTTGAAAGATGGGCTGCGTGATGCTCGCGCCTAAATCCCAAAACCCTGCACCCGCTGAAAACATTTTAGCGGCAGTCAGCGCCATGGTTCCGGCGTCCGCGGTCAAATTAAAATTCGGCAACCGATTTGCGACGGCGATTCCAATTTGTGCGCTCGCCGAGTGCATGTTCTCTTCGGCCTGCCGCACGTCCGGACGTTGCTGGACGAGCCGTGAAGGAAGATTTACCGGGAGTTTCTGTGGCAATTGAAGAGCTGAGAGCTCAAATTTTTCGGCCATGCCCTCACTCGGAAAACCGCCTGAAAGCGCGGCGAGCAGGTCGCGCTGTTGAGCCAACTGTTTCAGGAGCGGCGGTAGCGTGGCGTTGATCTGCGCTAGTTGTGATTCTTGCGCGGCAAGATCGGCCTGTGTGGCAGCATGTTTGGCAAGTTGATTGCGGACGACCTGCACCAAGTTTGAGTTGATCGCGATGAGTTGCCGTGCCGCATCGATCTGCGCGCGCAAAGACGCTTCCTGAATCGCCGCAGCAACAACATTCGAACTCAGCGTGATGTGAGACGCTATCAGAGCGAAGCGCGCCTGTTCGGCCTGCGCCTTCAACGATTCAACCGTCCGCCGGTTTAGACCAAAGACATCGGGGACATAGGACACAGTAACCTGCGGCGTGTATAAGTTGTAGTAGAGCGCGCCCGAAGCAGTGAACGGAGAAAGCTCCTGTGATGTCTTATTCCGGCTCGCGGAGAAACTTCCGCTTATACTTGGATAGAACGCGCCTTTTTGGGCGAGAACGTTTTCTCGTGCGACCTTTAGGGCTGCCTGCGCTGCTTTGATGTCCGGATTGGCGCTGAGCGAGCGCTTGATTAAATCGTTGAGCGATTTGGAGTGAAAAAGCGCCCACCACTCGCCGGGGATGTTGATCTTTTTGCTGAAATGTTGTGCCTCCCCGCCGGCGGCGTTGACGGTGCTGCTCGTAGTCGAAAGAGGCGTACTCGTGTAACCGCTGACGTCCGGTGCAGCGGGGCTTTTGAAGTTCGGACCGACAGCGCAACTCACACTCAACAGGAAACCTGCGATCACAGGGCCGCGCGCGATCTGCCAGTTAAAAGATAGTTTCATATAAAGTAGTAGTTAGGGTTTGCGTTTCATTCCTGTTCCGTTGAGCGCCGCCGTGTTTTTGAATGTGTTTGTCGGACCGCCAATGACTGCTGTGCCTCGATTGCGTAAATCCTTTAGCGACGACTTGCTTGAAGGAAAAGTACTCGGCGCACTGACGCGCGGAGTTGCGCGGTTGACCGTTTTGTTCGGGCGAAGATCGACATTTGCCGACGCGCTCTTCGAGTCACCGGCATGAGATGTCGCGTGGATCAGCAGAAGACAGCCAATCAGTGCAAAATGGAGGCGAATGTTTTTCATGTTGCTTGAGCGGCGGGCACGCGCTTCTCATCGCGGGCGAGAAAAACCACCTTGAGTGCAGGCACGACAATCAGCAGCATGATCGGGCCGAACAGCATCCCGCCGACGATGACCGTCGCCAGCGGCCGTTGCACCTGACTACCAATGCCGGTGGAGATCGCCGCTGGCACGAGACCGATACACGCGGAGAAGCTGGTCATGAGTATTGGCCTCATGCGGGTGTAGGCCGCGAAGAAGATCGCGTTCATTGATGTTTCCCCGCGAAACCGCGCTTGCTGGAAGTAGGTCACCAACAGAATGCCGTTCATGACCGAAACACCGAACAACGAGACGAAGCCGATCGCAGCGGAGATGCTAAAATTAAGGCCCGAAAAGTAGAGTGCGAGCACGCCGCCGGCAGCGGCGAAGGTGATCCCAGAAAGTGTGAGCAAGCATTCGAGCAGCGAATTGAAAAGCGTGTAGAGCAAGCCAAGAATCAGAACGAGACTGACCGGCACAACGATTGCCAGACGATTTCGGGCTTCCTCAAGGCGTCCAAACTCCCCCGCCCAAACCAGCCGGTAACCGCTTGGAAGTTTTACATTTTTCGCGATGCGTTTCTGTGCTTCGGCAACCGTGCTGCCCAAGTCGCGATCGCGTACGCTAAACTTGACCGGGATAAACCGCTGTGTGCTCTCGTGATAAATCCAGGACGCGCCGGTATCGAGAGTCACCGTCGCCAATTCGCTTAGCGGGATGTAGGCATTGGCGCCGCTGCTGGTTTGGAAAGCAACCTTGATGTCACGAATTTTGTCGATGTTGTCGCGATATTCGGGCGGATAGCGGACGGCGACGTCAAATTGCCGCTCGCCTTCTAAAACCGTCGTCGCTGAGGCGCCGCCCATTGCCGCGTGGATCACCGAGTTCACATCGCCGGTATTCAGGCCGTATCGCGCCGCCTTCGCGCGGTCGACCTTGATATTCAAATTCGGCTGCCCTAGGACTGGAAAAATACCGAGATCAGTGACTCCGCTAACCTGCTGCATCTCGTCACGAATCTGAGTTGCCAGCTTCGTCAAAGTTTCGAGGTTCGCGCCGACGATCTTGACTGAATTGGCGCCTTTAACGCCCGAGACCGCTTCTTCGATATTATCCTGAATGTACTGGGAGAAGTTGAAATTGACTCCAGGCAACTCATTCTGAAACTCCGCCTGGATCTGCTCTGTCAACTTCTCTTTCGTCAAACCTCGCGGCCATTGGTCGAACGACTTTAGCGGTGCAAATAACTCCACGTTTGAGAAGGGCGAGGCATCGCTGCCATCATCCGGGCGACCGTGCTGCGAAACCGCCGTTATGACTTCCGGGTGTTTCAAGAGAATCGCGCGCATTTTTCGCGCTGCTTGCTCGCCGTCTTGCAAAGCGAGCGTCATTGGCATCGAGGCACGAATCCAAAAATTACCTTCTTCGAGTTGAGGCAAAAATTCGCTGCCGAGTCGCGAGGCGAGCAAACCGGCGAAGCCGAGGAAAACGATTCCGATCAACGTCACGACGATGCGGTGATCGAGCGCGAAATGCAGGACGGGTTTATACATTCGATGCAACGCGCGGACGGCGATCGTCTCCTTTTCGTTCACGCGCTCGGGAAGAAAAATTGAAGCCAGCACCGGTGTGACAGTGAACGTACTGATCAAAGCGCCGGCCAGCGCGTACGCGTATGTCCGAGCCATCGGGCCGAATATCTGCCCTTCGATTCCTTGCATCGTAAAAAGAGGCACGAATGCAGCGACTGTGATGAGGGCCGTAAAGAAAACCGCCTTGTCCACTTGAATCGCGCTGATCAAAATCAGCCGCAGTCGATCGGTCCATCCTTCAGTTGGAGCGCTGGAATAGGAAAGCCTCGTGGGGTCGGGTCCCCAAAAGCCATCGGCGAGGCGATGAAGCAGATTTTGTCTTTCTTCCGGCGGTCTCTGAAAATTCCGAAAAATGTTTTCAACCAGGATAACCGCTGAATCGACAATAATACCTAAATCGATAGCGCCGACTGAGAGCAGATTCGCGCTTTCGTTTCGGATGGCGAGCAGAATAACAGCGAAAAAGAGCGCAAACGGGATACTTAGACCAACGATGATCGCGCTGCGGAGATCGCCTAGAAAGACCCATTGAATCAAAAATATCAGCACGCATCCGAAAACGAGATTGTGCAACACGGTGTGCGTTGTGACCGCGATCAGCGATGATCGGTCGTAATACGGAACAATTCTGACACCTGGCGGCAGACTGCCATCACGATTCATCGTGTCGATCTCCGCCTTTACCTTCGGAATCATGTCGGCGGTCTTTTCCGTGCGGCTCATAACGACGATTGCTCCCACGACGTCGTCCTCTCGATCCCGACCCAGGATTCCTAGTCGCGGGACATAACTGACGGAGACTTTCGCAATGTGCTTTACCAGGACGGGAGTGCCGTTTGTTTGCGTCAGGACAACATTCTCGATGTCGTCTGTTTTGTAACCTCGAGTTAGATTATCGTTGCCGCCATCATCGATCAGTCCGACTCCGCGAATATTGATCGATTGCTGGCCGATGCGGATTTCGCGGCCGCCGACATTGATATTGGCGTTACCCAGCGCGGTCAGCACCTGGGGCACCGTGATGTTGTACGCTTCGAGTTTGTAAGGATCCACATCGACCTCGAATTGCTTGGTTGGTCCGCCCCAGCTGTTGATGGCTACGATTCCAGGTATGGTCAAAAGGCGCCGCCGCACGATCCAGTCCTGCACAGTGCGCAGATTGATGAGTCCGAAATGCTTCGGCCCGATCACTTGATAACGGTAAATCTCTCCGGTCGTGCTGCTTTGTAGGATTGTAGGCACCAGCCCACCTGGAAGGCTGACATTTTGTTGCAGCGCAATCGCTGCCTGAGCGTAGGCAAAATGGAAGTCAACGCCGTACTTAAAGACTACGCGAACAAAGGACAGGCCGTAAAAGGAGGTGGAGCGAATAACATCAATGCCGGGCGTGGTATAAAGTCCGATTTCAATTGGGCGAGTGTAGTAACGCTCCATTTCCTCTGCTGAAAGACCCGGAGCTTGTGCTGTGATTTCGAGAATAACAGGCGTTGGATTTGGATACGCCTCAATGTTTAGCTTCCGAAAAGCAACGTAGCCCGCGCCGAGAAACAGCAGCAAAGCAAAGACAACGATCGCGCGCCGGCTCAGGCAAAATGCTATCAGAGTCCTAAACATTGGCTGACACTTATCGGATAAAGCGAGACTCGATTTTCGATCAACTGTCAGTCCGGAGCTTCGCCGCCTCGCAGCATGTTGCTGAGGAAGATAGCGCCGTCGGTAACGACCAATTCACCACGCTGAAGGCCTCCAACAACCTGAACCCGGCCGTCCTGTTGCAAGCCAATCTTGATGACTCTCTGCGAAAAGTGATGCCGATCAGTTGTTACCCAGGCTGTCATTGTACCATCGGGTTCTCTGACGACGGCATTGGCTGGCACAGCGGTGGCTTGGGTGGGTTCCTGCACACGAATCACACACTCGGCGAGCATCCCCGAACGCAGCTCATTGCCGGGGTCCGTAATCTGCAAACGAACCATGACCCGATGCGTGTTCCAATCGACTGCTGGAAAAATCTTAATGATGCTGCCTTCAAATACGCGGGCGGGATAGGCCGTCGCCGTAACTTCAACCGGCTGGCCTCCTTGAATAAGCGGGCTATCGCTTTCCGGGACGTTTCCGATCATCCATTTGCGCGAGACATCGGCGACTGCGTAAGGAGCTGGAGGCTTTCCCGGCTGCACCTCAATCCCTGCCGAAGCATTAACAGATGTTACTTGGCCAGTGATCGGACTAGCGACTTCCACTTCGTCTCCACGAGAGGTACTAATCGTGTAGAGTAGCTGTCCCTTTTGAACCTGATCGCCAAGTTCGGCGACAGTTTTGGTGATCCGTCCTTGGCGGGGCGGGAAAACCTGGACTGAAAGGCTGTTATCGAAATAGAGTGTGTTATCAAAATCGATGCTCCCGATGCCCTTTTTATCAAGATAAAACGAATAGCTTCCCACGGGTTGAACTTTGATTGCAGGCAATTGGCTGGGCGATAGTTCGACAGTAGGCTCACCCGCAGAAGAGTTTGAGGCTGGCTGTGATGGGTGAGAAACACTTGTGTTTTCAGCTCGACGGCATCCCGCCACCCAAATGCCAATTACGATAACAACTGCTAAGATTGGCACTACGGCTGTCCGCATTCTTAGTTGTGATTGCTTTGTTTCGAACATGTGAATGACCTGCGCGGTGGCTAAAAGGACAGCGAAGACGACACTTAGCGCGAGCGCGGACGAAAAACCATTGGGCTGCGCCTGTTTTTCTGTGACAGGCGAAGCCTTACACAGCGCGGGCAGACGATTGCCCTTTATCTCAAATGCGCGTTTTCTTGCCAGAGAATCGCTTCTCGCAACAGCTCAGCTGCCGTCGTTAAACCGAGCTTTTCCTTCGCCCGAACGCAATAGGCTTGAACGGTCTTCAGGCTGATGTGCAGTTGTTCCGCAATTTGCGATGTCGATCTTCCCTGTCCAAGAAGTTCGAAGACCTCAAGCTCGCGATCGCTAAGCTGGTCCACACGCGATTGGGCAACGCCAACGCGCTCGTGTCCCTTGAGAAATTTTAGAGCCATCGCATTTGAAACCTTCTCGCTAACGTAGATGCCACCTTCGAGCACACGCCGGATCGCTGCGAGAATGTTCTTGCTTGTCTCTCGTTTCCGAACATAGCCACGCGCGCCTGCCCGCATTGCGCGTTCGGCGTAAAGCTCCTCTTCATGCATCGAAAGCACCAGCGGCGCGACAGATGGATATTGAATGCAAAGGTCTTTGAGCAATTCCAGACCGGAAGCGGCATTGAGAGAAATGTCGATCACCGCCAGCGATGGCCGCGTGCGACCGATCCCGACTAACGCATCAGTCGCGTTCTCAGCCTCGCCACACACTTCGAGATCGGGCTGTTGATTAATTAGATTCATCAACCAGTCTCGAACCAGTGGATGATCGTCCACAAGATACACGCGCCTCTTCGGTCTGTTAGCCTTGGGTCCAGCAACGGACATGCTTTTACTGGCTGTTAACTTTCCCGCGTGTTACTGGCAAGCCGCAGACCACAATGACTCCACCTTCGGGCTTATTCTCAGCCGAAAAGGTCGCGCCGATCATGCCCGCTCGGCTCGCCATAATCCGAAGTCCCAACCCTTGGTGTTCGGGCATGGACCGTGGCAAGCCAATTCCGTCGTCGCTAATGCTTAGGATCAGGTCTCCGTGTAGACCCGAGAGTCCAACGTTAACTTGGCTGACATGGCCGTGCTTAACAGCGTTAGTCACAGCTTCTTGAGCAATACGATAAAGAGATGTTGCCGTGGTTGAGTCAAGCCTGGCCGTTTGCGTATCGCCGCTGAACTCACACTTAACGAGATATCGATCAGCCGTGCTCCGGCAGAGCTCTTGCAACGCACCGGCCAATCCTTCCCCCTCCAATTCCAGCGGGAACAAACCTTTGGCCAGCTTGCGCGTCAGGTCAATCGCTTCTTCGATGAGCCCGACGCTTGCGTCTGCATCTCTAGCTTGCGGCAATGAAGCGTCGGTCAGTTTACCACTTAGCACCTGGAGCGACAGCGCAGTTGCAGTTAGGTGTTGGCAAAGTGTATCGTGCAGATCGTGGCCGATTCGGCGCCGCTCGCGCTCAGTAACTTCAGTTATTTCTTTTTCCAATTGTTCGCGAGCTGCAATTTCATCGCGCAATGCGGCGGTGCGCTGCCGGATTCGATCTTCAAGAGTTTGATGAAACGATTTTAACCGTGAGAGCAACCAGACAACGATAAGGTAGGAGCCGAGCGTAATCAGCGCATTCCAAATCGGAACAAATCGGTTTGGATAAACAACGCCAGCTGCCCAGTCGCCCAGAAGCCAGCTGGCAACGCTCAACGCGGAAATCAGCAGCGCAAACAGCACTCCAACGTTCCAAGCTGCGAAGGAGATCGCGACCAGATAAAAGACGGACCAATAAATTTGGTAACCGGAGAAATAGTCGGCTATTCCTACAGCGAGCACAGAAAGCAATGCGATGAAAATCGACAGTCCACGCGAACGCCGGAAAGCTTTCCCGACCCGGGTGGTCTGTTCCGAGGTCGACTCTGTTGCTACCCCTTTTAATGGCGGTCGTTGTTCCTCCATGAATCTTGAGACTCTTAAGAAGGTCCAGCTCGCATGCTCTTAGAATTGGAAATGAAAACGACTGGAAAAAATGTTCACTGGACCACGATCGCTATTATAACCGGGATTGGCCACAAACTGATAGTCGACGCCGAGGTACACATTTTTGATCACTTCGGCATTATAATAGATTTCGACGATGCCCTCGACCGAGTAATGGGGTAGCTTTCCATCACCGATGAGCGGCCCCAGTCCCCCAGCTGCCAGAAAATCACGATGGGCCGAGCTAATACCATCGACAATCCCAGCGATGCCCACTGTGTCACTCGAACGGTTCCAACTTGTTCCCCTCAGCTGCAACCCGGCAGACAGGCTTCGATCAATATCGGTAAATTGCCACACCTCTTCTTCTCCGTCGCGCCAACTTACGCGCAAGAAAGCCCCTAAGTCCTCGCTGATTTCTTGTTCCGCATTCAGTCCAAATCCGTATTGAAATCGATAGCGCCTGGTCTTCGTAATGTCTTCCATCAAAGTAGGATCATCAAGGGTTTCGCGATAGCTACCCATGTGCGCATCCTCCAGCCAGCCAAGCAAGCGAACTTTTCCCGGGTGATCGGCAATCGAGTAACGCTTTTCCACTTCGAGCATTTGCTGCCAGGCTTTTAAGAAATGCCCATCCTTGGCGAAACCATTTGACACGCGCGGTACATCGAAAATTCCGTAACGCAATGCCCATGTTTTCTGGTTTAACTCAACCGTGGCGCCTTCAATCACGCCGACTGAATCAGCCGCATAATCAAAAGCACCATTATCGACGAGGACCCAATTTAGAAATTGGGTGTGAGAGCTATGGGCATATGCATTCGTGTCGAACTGATCACCTACACTCAAGCGCCCGATCGTAAATGTCAGACGCGAGATATCAACTCGTTCGGCGAGCTGCAACTGATCGCTAGCAAGCTCCTCTTGCTCGCCTCCAAAGCCGAAGGTTTGTCGAAGAAACATATGGGCGTTGAACACGTCGCCAATCTTTTGCCCAACCTTATAGGACTCAGCGTTCGGAAAAGCTGCGATCCCATGAGTGTTGCTTAGACCAAATCCCTGGTAGTACTCGGGGTTAACATAAAATTCGCCGCCGGGCCACAAACGGACGCCTATGAAAAGATCAAATGACGACGATTGTTTGAAGTTGTCATCCGGTCGCAGGCTATTCGTTCCCTGGTAAGGCGAATGAAAGCCGGGCTGACCCTCGACAACTTCGGTTCCCTGAACGTGGAAAGACCACCCCTCATGCTTGGCATCTTCTGCTTGTTCGTTTGAGTCCCCAGCTTTCAAATCCGGGCCTCGAAGCGGCGCGAGGGAAATGTTTTGATCTATCGCAGGCTGGGAATCCAAGACCGCCTGCGCTCTCAGGCGCGCGATGGAGAGGACCAGGACGAAGAACAAAACGAAAAATCGCCGTCCCCTTTGCATAACGAATCGTTTGCCCCTGATCCTATAAGTGTCTCAGGCACAACTCGCGTTCCAGCGCCCAATATGCGTGGTTCTACGACCATGATACCTCGCCTCGTCGGGGTGCGGCAAGGTGTTAGTTGAGTTACACCTTCACTCGTAACGTTGATTTCTCTTCAATCATGCCAGCAGAAAATTGTGACGATGCCGCTCATCATTTGGCCACCGCTACCTTGAAGGTCACGGTGTTTTGTCCACCGGTGTTCGTGATGACGAACTTGTAGTTTCCATCCTTGTCCGGCGTCACTTTCACCGAAGACTTCGGCCCAGGAGAGTCGTCCTTTCCAACTTGCTTGCCGGCTTCGTCATAGACGAACAGGTTCACGTCGGTGTTCTTCGTACCGTCAGTGGTCGCCTCGAACTCCTTTCCCGCCTTGAAGGACAGTAGGTAAGCGACTTTGCCCTTGTCCTTCATCTGGGCCGCCGTACCCTTGAACTGCGCACCGCTGCCTAAGTGCGTCGTCTTCACATGCTCCTGCCCGGAAGACACTGTGGCGAACGCCAACACAACCGCCGCGGCGATCACTAACCGAGTCATAAATCGATTCATGCTTATTCCTTCGTTTTTTTCCCGCTAAGTTGGTTCAGGGATAGCAGGGTCCAGAAGAGGCGAAGAACTTAGCGGGGCAATGCCCTTCGCCTGGATTCGGATCCGTTTAGGCTTTGCGGTTTATACAGAAACGGCCCGCATTGTGTCTAGTCGGGTGGCGCCCGATTCTGATGTAAGGCATGTGCTAACACGCGAATTGCCAATTCAAGTTCCACAGACGCTGTCAGGTTTTCATCGGACCGCGCAACGAAACGTTTTCCCAACCGCGATGCGCGTTACCGTTAAAATGTCTCGAACATTTGATACAATGTGACCGCGCAAATGCCGATCACGACGAATGACACATGGGCATAACACGACAGCGTAATAAAACGTCGATTCTTGCGTCGCCGTTTCGCGCAGAAATGATTTGTTGATCGTACGAAAAGCCTGAATAAATCAGCCCTACCACGACGATTCCTACGCGCCCTATCACCTGATCTGAAGATTTGATTTCGTGTCAGATGTTACGGCTGGCCATTCACCGTGACCAAGACTGTTTTCGCCGATACCGTCTTTCGTTACAAACAGTCAAAATATCATGAACCAAAAAGACCTATGAAGCCTGTCTCTACACGTCTTTAGATGGCGATCAGTTCACCGATTTTCGCATTATCGTTGCGCAGCCGGAGACGATCTGCGCCTCGACCCGCATCGGCCAAAACGATTCGATTATTTTTGCGGCAATGCGTTTTGCCAGCCCTATCTCCTTGGCCCCGGTATTTCGGAAGATCCGCCGTGTGCCGTCGATAGACGGTGCGCTAAATCGAACATGCCAATCGTTTCGACCGGGACGCGGAGGGTGCAGGTAAACTTCCGCGTTGTGCAGCGAACTCGAATGAGTAATTTCCGGTCTTTCATGGCGCTAATGTTAACAGAACGTCGTATTTCGTGCTACCAATTTGCTACCAATTTTGGTACGCACGAAAGTACACGCTTGTGCAGCATTTACCTGGCGAAAAGGCAATTGCACCGTTAGCTCAATTGGCAGAGCAAATGACTCTTAATCATTGGGTTGCAGGTTCGATTCCTGCACGGTGCACAACATTCCGTTAATCGACGTATCGTTGCGCGATGGGCATCTTGCGGCCAATGCCGAAGGCGCGGCTTGTTACTTTTAATCCGGGCGCGGATTGCTCCCGCTTGTATTCGTTAAGATCAACACGGCGCTGCACCCATCGCACCGTTTTCTCATTAAACCCGCGCGCGATGACGTCGCGCGCGCTCAAGTTTTCTTCCACATAAAGCTGCAGGACCTGATCGAGGATCTCGTACGGCGGCAGTGTGTCCTGGTCTTTTTGGTTTGGTTTCAACTCTGCGCTAGGAGCTTTTTCAATTGTTGATCTCGGAATGATTTCTCGTTTAGCGCCTGATCGCGCCGAATAATCGGAATTGATCCAGCGCGCGAGTTCATAAACCATCGTTTTCGGGACATCGCTGATCACGGAAAGACCGCCCGCCATATCACCGTAGAGCGTGCAATATCCGACAGCCAGTTCGCTTTTGTTTCCGGTAGTTAGCAAGAGGTGACCGAACTTGTTTGAGAGCGACATCAATGTCATCGCACGCAAACGCGGCTGCATATTTTCTTCCGTCTCGTTTTCAGGTAATCCTTTGAAAATTTCTTTGAACTGCGCTTTGAAATCTCTGAACGCGTCGGTGATCGGAATCTCCAAGAACTTTATCCCGAGATTTCGCGCCAGCGAGCGCGCGTCGTCGATGCTGCCACGCGATGAGTACGGACTCGGCATGGAAACACCAGTTACATTTTTAGCCCCCAGCGCGTCCACCGCAACGACGGCGGTCACCGCGGAATCAACTCCACCGCTCAGTCCAATCACCGCAGAATGAAAATTGCACTTGCGGAAATAATCGCGAACACCCAGGGAAAGCGCGGCAAAAAGCTCTTCCGGCGTTTTGCCCTCATGAAATTCAATCGCGTCGGTCGAATCTGTGTCGACTACCCTCGCCTCTTCGCGAAATGCTGCCAGTTGCGCGATCAAGTTGCCCGAAGCATTCACGGCAATCGAGTTTCCATCGAAGATCAGTTGATCGTTCCCGCCTACAACGTTGCAGTAACAGATTGGACGTTGATACTCGCGCGCTTGCGCCGCGATCATTTCAAATCGGCACGCACGCGCACCCAGCCGAAATGGTGACGCACTCAGGTTCACGATGATTTCCGCGCGCTGCTTAACGAGATTGCGCATCGGTTCGACATCATAAAGCGGCCGCGGCAGATAATCGTCCGTCCAGATATCTTCGCAGATGGTCACGCCGATTTTCCTCCCGCGTGCCTCAAACGGCTCAACGCGTCTCGCCGGCTCGAAATAGCGATCCTCATCAAAAACATCGTAAGTCGGCAAGAGCGACTTGTACATTTTACGAATCGGCTTGCCGCGCTCGAGCAAAGCAGCAGCGTTATGGAAAGGTTTGCCGCGTCCCTCATTACGATCGACAAAACCGACCAGCAACGCGGTGTCTCCGACGTGAGAGTGAAGTTTTTCCAGAAAAGCAAGATTTTCCGGGACGAACCGTGATTTAAAAACTAAATCCTGCGGAGGATATCCGGTGATCGCCATCTCCGGCGTCAGCACTAATTCCGCGCCCGCGGCAGCAAGCCGGTCATAAGCTCTGATGATCAGTTCGCAATTGCCGCTCAAATCCCCGACTGTCGGGTTAATTTGAGCAAAACCAATCTTCATACCGCGCTAAGGCAGGTTATGCGCAACGCTGCGACCGGCAACGTTCTTTTGGTGCGGCCTTCTAAATTATCTGCTGTAGCTCACGCGCCAGATGGTGCCGTTGCCGTCTTCGCTGATTAGGAGACTGCCATCGTTGGCGGCGGTGATTCCGACCGGGCGACCCCAGACTTTACCCTCGGACGTAACAAAACCAGTCACGAAATCCTCGTACTCACAACGCGCTTTACCGGTGGAATGATCAAACGGCACGCGCACTATTTTGTAACCGGTCCGTTTCATTCGATTCCATGAACCGTGGAAGGCAGCGAAGATGTCGCCTTTGTACTGAGACGGAAATTGGTCGCCCATGTAAAAACACAGATTCAGTGTGGCTGAGTGCGCCTGCACGAGCACATCCGGAACAACGACCTTATCAGCGAGCTCAGGATGTTTTCCTTTGTGGCGCGGATCGGGATGATTACCGATATAAAACCATGGCCAGCCATAAAAGCCGCCGGGACGAACACTGCTGATGTAGTCGGGAGGTAGATCCTCGCCGATTTCATCGCGCTCGTTTGTGCTCATCCAGAGCTCGTTCGTACCTGGGCGAAAGGCAATTCCGACAGCGTTGCGAATGCCCCACGCGTAAACCTTTTGTCCGGTGCCGTCGGGATTAAACTCGAAGATACGCGCGCGGTTTTCTTCCGCAGCGTTATCGGACACATTCGAGCGTGAACCGATCGACACGTACATCTTTTTGCCATCCGGTGAGAAAACGATGTCGCGCGTCCAGTGTCCGCCGCCGCGCAATAACGCGCCGGGGGAGAGATGAGCGGCAGTTGCTGCGCTGGCCCGCGCGCTTTGAGATCGCCATTGCGATACGGAAACCGAATCACGCCGTTGGTATTAGCTACGTACAGGAATTGAGGCTCATCACCGGGCGGATAAAAGGCGATTCCAAATGGCCTGTTCAAGTCGTGTTCGGTGAAGATTTCATTGGTGTCTGGTCTGCCTCTCTTCTTTGTATCGTGCAATACACGAATTTGATTAGCGCGACTTTCTACGACAAAGATGTCTCCATTTGGCGCAGCGAGTAGAAAGCGCGGGTCGCGGAAACCATCAGCATAAAGGCCAATCTTGAAACCGGGCGGTACTCTAAGCTGAGCGTCTGCCGGGCGTCGGGCTACACGGGGCAGATTAATTGCCAGGGCATTTGAACTCGGCGGAGGCAAATCCTGAACTGTAATTTTACGCCGGACGCCAGGCGCATCCTTTGTCCAATCGCCCATGGCGCCTTTGCCCGTGAGCACTGTGCCGCTCTCGGCGGCCCCAGCAACGTGAGCCCCGAAACTAAAAGCGGCCGCGATGAGGACTGCGCAACAATTAGAGAGATTTCCTTGGCGATTGCGCATTTACGTTTCCAATCGCTTCGAAATGTAAGAGCGCGTGTGAGTCGGCGCTCCCACAAGGAAGCAATGCGCACGCGAGACGCATGCGCTACCCGACCGCCTGGGGCGCAATCTCAGCGTGCGATCGTACCCAGCTTTTCAACGAGCGCTTTCCCCTTCTTGCGATCGCTGATCACGAACGTGTTATTTTCGCCATGTGTGGACCACGGGCCGCGCGGGATTTCGCTGAAATCTACAAACTTCCAGTCGGTCACGTCTGTTTCCTTCAAGCCAAGATAATCGCGCACGGCAGGTGAAACATCGAGGCCGGCGCCTTTGTTTAGATTTGGCTTTGGGCGTTCGTTCCCAAACACGTATTGCCAATGATCGGTGCGGAAGGGTCCTGCATCCTCCCACTGAGCAAAAGCAACGCGATTGCCCTTTCGAATGGCGACCCATCGATCTTTGCAGGTAGAAACGGCGGGACCTTGGAATGCGTCCTTGAACCAGGGAACAACGCGCGGCGCTTCCGGCCGATGACCAGTGTGTGCCTTATCGTTATAGGGAAGCGCACAATAAAATGGATTCTGTCGCGGTGTGAACTTTACTGGAAGGTAGTTGTTTCGGTGAGCGGGATTTGGATCGTCGAAACCACCATAGTTTCTTGTCCATTGTTTGTCCCATGAGCTGGTGCGATTGGGAACCAGATTATTTCCGCTCGGTTGCTCACCAATCCAAAAAATGGTCGTGACGATATTGCTTTTCCACGGATAGCGCTGCGCGGCTTCCGATTGCGGCTTGAATAATTGGCTCGGGATAAATGAGATTGAACTCCGGCCCTCTGAACGGTCGTCTGCTGATTTCTGAGATTTTTTGCTGAACTTCGTCTTGGCAGGTTCTGTTTTTTCCTCCGTACCATGTGCAAAAAGAGATGAAATCGACGAAAGGATAACTGCAACCGTGTGAGTGATTTTTCCAGGTTTCATTGTTGTGATGTTAAGGCAGTGCGAAAAAGGAAGATGTGCATCTTCTTTATGTTTCGTTCACGAGGACGCGGATGCGCGTCAATCGCGGCGGAATTCGGATGCGCCGGTAAAATGCTCGCCGAATGTCGATGGAGATTCAGATTAGTCAACAAATTTTCCCGGATTTAAGATTCTGTTTGGATCGAGTGCTTGTTTGAGCCGCCGATGCAATTCACGCGCCACGTTGCTGGTCGCCTCGGGCCACCAGCGTTTTTTGGCCATCCCGATTCCGTGCTCGCCGGTAATTACGCCGCCCCAAGCCAACACTTGTGCGAAAAGATCGTCGAGCGCGTGCTCGACTTTTTCGCGCACAACTGCGTCGCGATTGTAACGGTCTGCCATGATATTGACGTGAATGTTGCCGTCCCCGGCGTGACCGAAACACGCGATTGGAAATCCATACTTAGTCTGCAGTGTCTCCGCGAATTCCATGAGATCGACCACACGACTGCGTGGCACGACCACATCCTCGTTTAGCTTCGTCAGGCCGGTCGCGCGCAGTGAATTGCTGAACTGACGGCGCAATGCCCAGAGTTTTTCGCAATCCGCCTCACCGATTGCCATATCGAGGGCATTTGGTTTTCTTTTCTTGAGCAATTCGCGAATAGCGGCGGATTCGCTACAAACACTTTCCTCCTGGCCATCGAGATCCACGAGCAGATGCGCGTTACCTTCGGGGACAAGCATTTTTCCCAGATCGCGCCGCGCTGCTTCCAACGTAAAATGATCGGCGATTTCCAGCGAAGAAGGCAAAAATCCCGCCGCAAAAATCGCCTGCACGGCTTCGGCGGCTTGTACGGCGGTGGCAAACGCAGCCGACAGAGTCGCGCGCGCCGGCGGAAGCGGAAGCAAACGCAGCGTGATCTCAGTCACCACGCCGAGCATTCCTTCCGAGCCAACGAACAGACCTATCAGGTCGAATCCGGTCTTGTTCTTGTGCACGCGACCGCCTGTTCGCAGTCCTTCGCCATTGGCCAGCACCACTTCAAGGCCGATTACGTAATTTCGGGTCACGCCGTATTTCAAACAACGCGGTCCACCTGCGTTCGTGGCGACATTTCCGCCAATGGTGCAATCCTTCATGCTCGCTGGGTCCGGCGGATAAAATAATTTTTGTGCACGCACGGCCGCTTTCAGGTCAGCTGTAACGACGCCCGGTTCGACAATTGCGACTGAGTCGGCAAAGCTGATTTCCTTGATCCGATTCATTTGCGCCAGCGAGAGGGCAATCCCGCCACGAACTGGCACGCATCCGCCCACGTAACCAAATCCGCCGCCACGTGCTGTGACCGGAACTTTTTCCCGTGATGCAAACTGAAGCAGTTTGCTGATATCATTTGTCGATCGCGCGAAAACGACGACATCTGGTGCATGAGCGGCGAACCATTTGTCGCTGCTGTGTGCTGCCACGGTTTCAGGATCATCTGCGACAATTTCGTTACCCAAAAGTTCCCGAAGCCTCGAAGCGACTTCCATAGGGACTAACGTGGCGCGCTTGAGTGCTAGGGCAACCCCGAACGCTTTCGGGGTTGCTAATCGATGCGACGCCAGACGGAGCGCCCGCTCTACAATTCTCTCGCGATCGCGATTCGGTAATGCCGCGCCGGCTCCGTCCGTGTAAGGAGCTTTTCGACTCCGGGAAAGATCACTGGCTTGGTCTCATCGGCGCCGGCAAATTCTTTCACCGCATCCATTGAATCGAATCGAAGCAGCGTGACAAATTCGGTTTCACTGTCACCTTCGCAGATGAGCAATTCTGCACCGCGATAGCCTTCGATGTTTCGCGAGGCAATGCTCGGGAAAATTTTGTCCCGCAGCATGTTCTCATACGTCTTCGCGTCGGTTCGTTTGGTCGAGCCACGCCAGATCCGCGCGATCATCTATTATTATAGGGTAGGGCGCGACCGCCGGGCGCGCGCCGTTTCGGGATTCGATCATCACCACGAGCAAGAGCGGGGGATGATCACATTCCCATTATTTGATACCCGCAATCAACATAGATGACCTGGCCGGTTATTGCTGCGGCTCCATCGCTGGCGAGAAACACCCCGGTGGCACCCAATTCGGCCGGATCACAACTGCGTTTCAAAGGCGCGCGTTCCTGATAATGTTTCAGCATCGATGTGAACCCACTGATGCCACGCGCGGCGAGCGTCTGGACCGGTCCAGCAGAAATGCAGTTTACCCGAATTTTTTTCGGCCCGAGGTCGTAGGCAAGATAACGCGTACTAGCTTCGAGGCTGGCCTTGGCCACGCCCATTACATTGTAATGCGGCACGACTTTCGCCGAGCCATAGTAAGTCATCGCCACGATGCTACCGCCGTCTGTCATCAAAGGTGCCACTTCGCGTGCGAGCGCCACGAGCGAGTATGCGCTCACGTCGTGTGCCGTGCGAAACGCTTCGCGTGTTGTGCTCACAAAATCTCCTTCCAACGATTCCCGTGGCGCAAATGCGAGCGAATGCAGCATCAAATCCACGCAATCAGTCTCTATCCGCACGTTTTCGAAGAATGCTTTGATCTCATTGTCGTTGGAAACGTCGCAGGGAAACAACGGAGTTTTCTCTCCAAACTCGCCCACCAATTCCTCAACGTTTTCCTTTAGTCGTTCGCCTTGATAATTGAAAATCAGGCGCGCACCTGCGGCCGCCCATTCTTTTGCGATCGCCCACGCGATGCTGCGCTTGTTTGCCACGCCGAAGACGACGCCAACTTTTCCTGCCAAAGCTTGCTGCGTCATAAATCCCTCCACGATACGCGCATTTCCGACATCGCAAAGATGCCAGCCTTGGCTAGAGTCGTAATGCCTATGATTACTCGATTCGGATTTTCTTGTGCTTCGCTCATTTGGATTTGGTCAATGTCGATTTTGACGGCGCAAGAGGAACCGCAAGCAACTCGTCCGCCACTAACGGCTGTCTCTCCCACGGCGTCGACTGCCACGGCGGCCGCCATCTCTTCCTCGGCGACACCGACTCCTTCATCTACGCCGCCGCAACTTACAGACGTGCTTTTCAAAAATTTGAAAGCGCGCTCGATTGGTCCGGCAGTAATGGGTGGTCGCGTCTCGGACATTGCGATTAGCCCAAGCAATCCGTTTGTCTTCTATGTCGGCCTCGGACACGGCGGCGTTTTCAAAACGAACGACAACGGCGTTTCTTTTGAGCCAATCTTCGATAAGCAACCGATTCTATCGATTGGTGCAGTCGCGGTTGCGCCATCTGATTCCGATGTGATTTGGGTGGGAACCGGCGAGGCCAATGATCGCAATTCGTCTGACTGGGGGGATGGTGTTTATAGATCTACCGATGGTGGTGAGAAGTGGCAGAACGTCGGGCTGAAAAACAGCCGTTCCATCGCGCGGATCGTTGTTGATCCGAAAAAGCCAGATGTCGGCTATGTCGCCGCAATGGGCAATTTGTGGACGGATGGCGCTGAACGCGGGTTGTTCAAGACCACTGATGCTGGCAAAACATGGAAACTAGTCTTGAAAGCAGCTGCGCCGCACGATGCACACACTGGATCTGGTGACGTGATGGTTGATCCAACGAACGCGGAGACCATATACGCTGCGCTTTATGCACGACAACGCACACCGTGGAGTTTTGCTTCCGGTCCCAGCGTGACGGGTGGCGAAGATGTCGGGGGAATTTTCAAGAGCACCGATGGTGGCACGACCTGGAACAAGCTTGGCGGAGGTTTACCTGCTCAAACCGGTCGGATTGGGCTAGCGATCAGCGCGAGTAACCCCAGGGTGGTTATGGCGGTCGTGCAAAGTTACGAAGGAGGATTTGGCAGACTGGATGATTTGCGCAGCAAAACCGGCGGTGTTTTTCGATCCGAAGACGGAGGTGAAAAATGGACTCGTGCGAGCGCCATGGACCCGCGTCCATTTTATTTCAGCCAGATTCGCATCGATCCTGCCAACGATCAGCGGGTTTATGTTCTGGGGTTCGCCCTGCTGGTGTCTGATGATGGCGGTAAAAATTTTCGCGAAGATCTAAGCGAGAAGGTTCACCCGGATTGTCATGCGCTCGCGATTCAGCCCGGCACCGTGCCTCCGCCGAAGCCGCCCAAACCGGAAGACAAGAACAAGCCCCCGAAACCGCAAGTTTGCCAGCGCTTGCTGCTCGGGACGGATGGCGGAGTTTATCAGAGTTTTGCCGGTGGCAAAAACTGGGATCACCTGAACAAGATTCCCTCCGGAGAATATTACCGGATTTCGCTCGACGACACGAAACCGTATTTCCGAATTGCGGGCGGTCTCCAGGACAACGAAAACTGGGTGGGCCCGAGTGGAGTGCAGAGTAAGGAAGGTATTCGCAACTGCGATTGGACCGCGCTTGCCGGTGGGGACGGCTTTTACGTCCTGTTTGATCCGACTGATCACGACACCTTTTATGCGGAAAGTCAGCAGGGTGAAGTCCATCGGGTCAATTTGCGAAATGGCGAAATACGGCGTTTGCGTCCCGAGCCAGCCGAAGGTCAGCCGCGTTATCGTTTCCATTGGAATTCACCAATGATCATGAGCCGACATAAACCGGGCGTGATTTACCTCGGCGGGAACTGCGTTTTCAAGCTCACCGACCGGATGGAGAAATATTCCGTAATCAGTCCCGACCTGACGTACAATGATCCAGCCAAAACAAACGCCGCCGGAAGTGGCGCGGAAAATTACGGGGTCGTCTTTTCGCTCGCCGAGTCGCCGAAGCGCGCCGGTCTGTTGTGGGCGGGGACGGATGATGGGCGGCTCTGGATCACAGAGAATGACGGTGGCAAGTGGACGGAATTGACGAGTAATTTGCCGGAGTCGGCGCGCAACCAATGGATCGTGCGTATTGAGCCGTCCAATTTCGATGCGAACGTGGCGTACGTTGCGATCAATGCGTATCGGTCGAGTGATGATCGCCCCATGATTCTGCGCACGGCTGATCTGGGCAAAACATGGGAAGCTATCACGGGCGATCTTCCGCAAGGCAATCCTGTTGAAGTTGTCCGTGAAGACCCGGTAAATCCGAAACTGCTTTACGCAGGTACGCACTTCGGAGTATTCGCGTCGTTCGATCAAGGCGCGCATTGGGTGCGCATCGGTGATGTTCCTTCAGTCCGCGTGGACGATATCCAGATTCACCCGCGCACGTCAGATCTTGTCATCGCAACGCATGGTCGCAGCATTGCCATTCTCGACGACACCATCCCATTTCGCGAATTCACACCGGAGATTGCGTCCAAGCCGGCTCAATTGTTTAGCGTGCGTTCTGTGAGCGGCGCTTATCTTCAACCAGGATTTATTGGTTCGAACGGCAAGGGGATTTATCGCGGGCAAAATCCTCCCGAGGGGGCATTATTCACCGTCTGGGTGCGGGAGTTTACTGGCGACGAAATTAAAATCGTCGTGACAAAATCAACTGGACAGCCAGTCGCAAATCTAAAAGCGCCGGGCGCACCGGGGTTTACCCGATTGAACTGGGACCTGCGGCCGACCAAAGACGTGATTGCTGAATACGGCGGTGATGATCCGAAACGACTTCTGCCATCCGGAGATTACACTGCGGAATTGACCTTCAGCACAACAAAAGTGAAACAGACCTTCCATCTTGACCTGGCCGAAGGCATCACGCCGCGGTGACCCTTCCCCTTATGCCTGCGATCGGGATCACGGGCGGAATTTCCACGGGCAAAAGCACGTTTTGTGGTTGCCTGCGAGAGATCATACCGGCGGCGAAATTCTTTGACGCCGATGTAGCAGCGCGTTCACTGCCGAAACTTCCAGAGGTGCAACAGGAAATCCTCGGTCAGTTCGGGAGGGAGGTCTTTTCGCCGGAGGGGGACTTGAATCGAGCTAAACTTCGAGCGATAGTGTTTGCTAACGCAACCAAAAGGCGCTCGCTCGAACAAATTCTTCACCCTCGGATACGTCGCCAGTGGATGGCGCAGGCGGAAAGGCATCGTAATTCTCCTGATTTCTTCTTTGTTGATATCCCACTTCTTTATGAAACGGGTGGTGAAACCTTGTGCGAGCGGGTTGTCGTGGTTGCCTGTTCGCACAAAGTGCAGTTAGACCGGTTGGTGAAGCGAATAAGTCTGAAAGGCTCCGAAGCCGAACAAATGATTAACTCACAAATGCCTCTCGAGGAGAAAATCAAGCGTGCAGATCATGTCGTTTGGAATAATGGCGACCGTGCAAAGCTCATGGAACAAGCGAAAAGCCTTGTTGTGCTTTGGCAAGAGCAAACATGGAAGAAAAGCTAAAGGTCTCGACCTCGCAGACAGAAACCGTAGAGGCAGGAGTCTCGCCTGCAGATACCCAAAGCGCAGCGGACGGGTCGCAAGTCTCCAAGATGCGATTCAACGAAGAGAACAAGTTAAAAACCGACCTCGCACTCGATCTGAACGAGCTGCAAGAATCCTCGAGTGAAGAACTAGAGGCCTTGTCGCGCGAGTTGAATGTTTATCTACACCCGGCACGGTCGCGGCATCAGCACCTTCTAGATACCATTCGCGCGGCATTAGCAAGTGGCGCTCCTGTCACTGCGGAAGGTTTCCTCGATCAGGTGGGCGATTCCTTTGCCATGTTGCGCTGGCCGAAATTGAACTTTCTGCCGGTTCCGGAGGATGTTTGCGTATCTCGCGCGCTGATTGAACAGCATCATCTGCGGCCCGGGCAAAAGATTGCAGGGACAGTGCAATTGCCAGGTCAACGCGGCAAGTTCCTCTCTCTCGAAAAAGTCACAAGAATCGAGGGCCAGCCGGCTGAGGAATGGACGGAGCCAACCGACTTCGACAAGCTAACGCCGCAATTTCCGCAGGGCAGGATCATTCTGGAAAATCCAAAGACGAATTCTCTCACTGCGCGCGCGGTGGATTTGCTGGCACCGCTCGGGCGCGGACAGCGCGGGCTTATCGTGGCGCCGCCGCGAGTGGGCAAGACTATCTTGCTAAAGGAAATCGCCAAAGCAATTCGGGTAAATCATCCTGACGTCGTCCTTATCCTACTTTTGGTGGACGAGCGGCCGGAAGAAGTGACGGACTTGGAGCGGGAAATAGACTGCCAGATATACCATTCCAACTTTGACGAAAGCGTGCAGCGGCACGTGCAAGTAGCAGAGATGGTGATGGAACGTGCCAAACGCCTCGTGGAAATGAAACAGGATGTTGTTCTTTTACTCGACAGCATCACGCGGCTTTCGCGTGGGTACAACAACATGCAGCCGGGCAGGGGACGAATTATGTCAGGTGGCGTAGAGGCGAAGGCGCTGATCAAGCCAAAGAAATTTTTCGGCTCTGCGCGGAATGTGGAAGAAGGCGGCAGTCTGACCGTGCTCGCGACGGCTTTGACCGAAACTGGCAGTCGAATGGATGAATTGATTTTCGAAGAATTCAAGGGCACCGGCAACATGGAGTTGCATCTTGATCGCGCTCTGCAAGAGAAACGGTTATACCCGGCGATCCACCCGATGCTCTCAGCGACTCGGCGCGAGGAGCTGTTGTATCATCCCGATGAATGGGAACGCGTGCTGATGCTCCGCAAAACGATGGCAGCGCTTCCGCCTCTCGAAGCGATGGAAAAGCTGATTGATAATCTGAATGCGACCAAAACCAACGCTGAATTGTTGTTGAGCGGATTGCGTTGACGCGAAACGTGATTACGGACTGCGCGCAGCTCGCGAGTTTAATTGAGCAAATCGAATCCGCCGATCGCGTCGCAGTCGATACCGAAGCGGACAGTCTTCATTCATATCGGGAAAAGCTTTGTTTGCTGCAGATCAGCGTCCCAGCGCCGGGGTTTAAGGGCAGCAATGTTGATACCGGCCAGGCTACGCCCCATGCCCATGAGGCCGCGCGTGCTGTTTGCGATTTTATGGTCGATCCGTTGGCCAATACGAATCTGGAGCCATTGCGTGGGGCGCTGGAGGCCACGGAAATTGTCTTGCACGGTGCCGACTACGATCTGCGAATGCTGCGTCGCGGGCTAAATCTGGTAGCGACGCGAATCTTTGACACGCTGATCGCAGCTCGTCTTCTGGGAATTCGCGAATTTAGCCTCGCTGCGTTGGTGAAACGTTATTTCGGACTCACCCTCCTGAAGGGTTCGCAAAAGGCGAATTGGGCACAACGACCTTTGCCGACGCGCATGGCGGAATACGCGATTAATGATGTGCATTATTTGCTGCCCCTTGCCGAAAAATTGGAAACAGAGTTGAATCGTTGTGAGCGCCGGGCTTGGCTGCAGCAATCCTGCCAACGTGCCAGCGAGCTAGCGGCCGTGGCGCGGACCCGTAATCAGGATGAACTCTGGCGTATTCGCGGATCTGGCGTACTCCGTGGACGCGCCGCTGCGGTACTTCGCGCGCTCTGGCAATGGCGCGAAAAAGAAGCAGAAAAGGCAGATCGCCCGCCGTTTCACATTTTGCGGAATGAGGATCTCTTGAAGGCTGCAGCGAAATTCTTCTCAGGAAGTGTCCCTGACTATAGACATTTTTCATCTCGCCGGCGTCAGGCGTTTCGCGAGGCAGCACAAACCGCATTGCGGGCGCCTGAATCGGAATGGCCAGTTTCGGGTCGCCGCTCCGGAACTCGACCGACCACTGAGACAATCCAGCGCGCCGAAGAGCTGTGGCGCCGGCGCAACAAGTCCGCTGTGGAACTTGGGCTGGAACCTTCGTTTATTGCACCGCGGAGCACGCTCGAGGCGATCGCCGCGGATGGTGCACGAGGCCCGGCATTGCTGGTCCCGTGGCAGCGCGATTTACTAGGTGTCTCAGTCTTTGGCAACGAGAAGCCGGCAAACCCGTAGCCGGGTTCTGCGTTAGAAACTTAGTGCTGTAATAGGCAGGCTCGGTCTTTGCTTGGGCCGTTTGTGTCGTTCTTAAAAGGCTAGGAACGAAATTAAACTTTTCGAGAAACTTCGCTGCGCCGTTTCCGGATAAGTACCTGTAGTGGTGTAAAAAATCCTTGACCTAAGAAGGTTTAGGCGTCAAAAAGCCCGCCGGAATTAGGTCTTTCGACCAATGTACCCATGAACCGGCAGCTTCGCCTCTTTGCTTTCATAGCGATCACCGCGTCGTTTACGACCTGGTTTCCTGGCCGCCTGAACGCCGCTTCGACTAACGAAGCGCGGATCGCGCGCGTAAAAAATCACGTTCAGTTAGCGGATTTTAAGAACGCGCGCCGGGCCTCGGTAAACGAGATCGTCCAGGAGAAGACTGTTGTGCGGACCGGCAACGAATCGCGCGCTGAGTTAGGTTTTTCTGACGAAGCAGTTGTGCGGCTCGCCGCCAATACTGCATTTGATTTCAATCATGGGACGCGCGGTTTGAATCTTAAGGAAGGAGCAGTGCTTGTTCAGGCTCCAAAGGAGGCAAATGGAGCGACAATTCACGCAGGCAGCATCGCGGCGGCCGTGGCGGGCGCAACCGTCATGATCGAGTACCATCCCGGCTTCTACAAGTTTTTCGTGTTGGAAGGCACCGCGCGATCGTATCGCCCGGGACACCTTGGCGATTCGGTTCTCGTTCGTGCGGGACAAATGGTGTTCGGCAACCCGGAGGCTGCGCTCAGCGATCCCGTAGATGTCGATATTGACCGCTTCATGAAGACAAGTCGCTTCATTACAGATTTTCCTCCGCTGCCCAGCCAAAAGTCGATCGTGGCAGAGAGCCAGAAGCAGCAGCGCGAAAAATCGAACAAGATTCTAATTGGTACAAACCTGGTCATTTTTGGGGGCGGCACACAAGTGTCGGTTGTCGGCCAGGAGCAGACCAACACTGCAGGTCGCGCGACCGCGGCCTTGGCGACGCCACGTCGAGCGCCAATCATGAGTCCGGAAGCAGCCCCAGCCCCACAGTAGCGACCGAATATGAAAAAGTCTCTTGTGCAAACTCTTTGGGGTGGACTGATCGTCTCGTTTTGCGTCTGCTTGTTTTTTTTGGGGACAGGCCCAATTGGAACCGCGGCACAGATCCAACAAGCGCACGTCTCACAGGTAATTCAGGACGTGCGTTTACTGGAAGCTCAGGGGGCGCCGCGTCCGGCGATCGTGAATGCCACAGTCACGCAAGAGATGGGGGTCCGCACCGGCGTAGAATCGCGTGCCGAACTGACTTTTGCCGATCTCACCATAACGCGCCTTGGGGCGAATACGATTTTCAGCTTTAAACGTGGGGCGCGTGAACTCGATCTGACGAGCGGCGCGGTTCTCTTAGAGGTGCCGCCTGACAAGGCCCCAGTCAAGGTCAGCACATCGGCCGTTACGGCAGCAGTGACGGGAGGGACGGCTCTTTTGGCCACAGGCCCGCCCACGAAATTCATGGTCCTGGAAGGGATCGGAACGTTTTATCCGACTGGTCATCCGGAAAGAGCTGTGACCGTGCATAGCGGCGAAATGATGATGATGACAGCAAACGGGCGAATGACGAAACCGGAGAAGTTTGATGTAAAACTCGTGGTGGAGACGTCGCGTTTGATTAAAGATTTTCCGCCGCTGGAGAATCTGCCGTTGATCCTGACGGTGGTGAACCAGCAGCTCGCTGCGCAGCTATTGGCAGGGACAACCAGTCAGCCTCTCGCGAGAAACCTAGTGGACGTGATCGGCACGACCGATCAAAACGTCAATGCGAACCCAGTTGTTTTAGTAAGCACGTCGAATCCAACTCCTCGACCCATAACGCCCACGCCACCACCCATAACGCCCACGCCTCCACCGCCAACACCGACGGCATCGCCATCGGGAACACCAACTAAATTCGGTACGCCAAGCACCATTACTTCCCCGAATCCTTACGTGATAACGAGTGGCACAGTCATCACGACTGATCCCTCGATCACTACCAACGGCGTAACGGATTTCGGCAAAATCTATCGCGGACGATCGATTGACGGTGCGGTTTCCGCGTGGGCCTTTGGGTCGACATCGACCTTTGACACCGCAAGCGGGTTCGACAACCTGATCGGCAATAATTCGGGGGCAGCCTTCAAGTTCACTGCTCTCCAGCTAAACGGTGATCCAACCATCGATACAGCAAATGGTGAAATCAATCTGGGCCTGATCGCCGTTAACAGCATTACTTCCGGCGGTGCTGGCGGTGTATTAACCTTCGAAGGTATTCGGGGTCTTTTGCTCGCGACGCAGGATGGGCCAATTACCTTGGGTCCCGGGATTTCGTTCTCCGGCTTACACGATTTGACGATTTACGCTCGCGGTTCCGGCAGTGATTTGACCCTTGGCTCCGATATCAGCACAACGAGGCAAGTCAGACTGCTTGCCGAGCGCGACATGTCGCTGACGTCGAGCATCACAACGGACGATCTATATGCATTCGTTGGGCGCAACGTTTCGATTGACGGTCAGGCGGCAATCCATGCCCCAACCATTACTCTGTTCGCTGGACAGAACCTGAATTGGAGCGGTCAAACCTCTGATGAAACAGCGTTCAATTCTAACGGTAACGTAAGTATCTCCGCTGGCCAGATGCTTAACATTGCGAATGATCTGACCATTATTCGACGAAATGGGGGAATCACTTCGGGTCTCAACATCCTGCTTTATGCCGGCACCGATTTGCTGGTCGGTGGCAACCTCTCAATCGCCACCGATATTAGTAACTTAACAACCGGAGCTAATATCGATGTCCTGGCGAATAGAAATCTCACCATTGGCGGATCGCTTGCATTGCAAACGTCGACGACTGCACAATCAGGAACCGGGGCTAATATCGACCTTCGCGTGGGCGGCACCTTGACGGCAGCCGATTTGTTTCTTGGGGTCGAGCTGGCGGTGCAGGCTCCACAACAGAACGGCGAAAATGTGACACTGTTCGTGGGGAAGAATCTGATCGCCCACAACGATGCCAACTCTGGTGGAATCGACCTCGAGATAATTACTCCCGTTCAGCAGACGGTTAACTCCGGTGCGAACCTTTTCTTAAGCGTCGGAAACAATCTGACTACCGACGCCGGCGGCGATACCACACTTTTCATTAACAACAACATCAATCATGTTATTAACGGGGCGAACATTCTTGCCGCGATCGGAGGAAACCTGAACACCAACAATCTGACGCTTCAGCTCCTGAACAATGGGGGAGAAATCGGGACTGGAGGCATTGTTAGCCTCGCCGTATCGGGCAACCTAACCGCTCAGGGCAATGCCATTTTCGACATTCAAAACAACGGCGGAACAATGGATCAAAACACCGCGCTCGTCCTGGCGGCGGGGAACCTTAGCGCGAATTCGTTGTCGGCTCAGATCGATAACCGCGGGGGCGGTGTGATTACCGGTGCCGGCGTTATCGAAATGGATGTTGCTGGCACTGCAAATGTGACTAACGACGCGACAATCGCGTTCTACGGTAGCAATGGGGCGGGGGCGAGCGCGATTCAGATTAACGGTGGGAATTACAACGTAGGCGGCACGTTTCTCACCTACATGGACGGAAATGGAGCGATCACGTTCAATAACGCCAGCGCTCACGCGGATATACTGAAAGCCGGAATATTTGGCGCAAACGGCGTGCTTAATATCGGTGGTGGCATGCTCTCGGCTGATACGATGTTGAAACTTTACGCGCCAGGGAGTAATGGCCAGCTCAACTTCGTTTCTAATGTCACCCTTGGCGGGAACGCGGCAAAGATTCTCGCAGCGAATTCAATCACGATTTTCGACAACGTTGTAGTGACTATTGGAGGCAAGGCTCTGGCGGATGTTTATACAAACAACGCCAATTATACCGGCTTCGGCGGTAATGGCACCACAACCGGGACGTTTGCCGGCGCAGGCGCGAACAGGCCGCTGCCACTCTCGGAGGCCCCGCCCTTTGGTGCTCCGTCCCCCAGCAACCCGAGCAACGGGAAGAGGTCTAGGACAGTGATCAATGTTCCAAATAGCGGGCAGTTGCTTTCTCTGCTCGATGGTAGTGTTGCTGGCCCTGATGGAAGGCTTAGGCTTCCCCGCGATAAACACCGCCATGCGGCCAACGCCGATCGCCTCAATGTTAACCGTATGATAAAAGCAGACCGTGACATGGCGGATATTCGGCATATGCGCGATCGCGGAATGGTCAATAATCGTCTTGGTTCCGGCGCGCGAGCCTTCTAGTTATTAGGCAGTTGGCATTTTCACCCGCTCATCGATATGGTTGAGAAAATTAACGACATTAAGGGCGAACCAGGCAGCAAGTGGTCGCGCTTGTGAGATTCCGCCCTGACCGTTATTTGCGCGGGTTCGTCACGACGTTGTGCGTGCTAGTTTTTACCTCAGCAAATGAGGGCTCGGCGCAGACGGCGAACCAGGCGCAATTGACGCGCGAGCAGGCTCCGTCGGCCTTTCCTGCCACTATCCCTCCAAGCGGTGCGGAAGGGGGCAATGTCGCCGCTGCGCCCGGCGACGCCGATCTCGGCGAACAGCAAATCCTCAAACGCGTCGAGCAGTATCAACCGTTCACGATCTCCGCAGGCGCGCCATTTTACTGGACGTCAAACGTTGCCCTTACGCGGAGCGGTGAGCAGAGCGATTTTGTCGTCGCGCCGGCAGTAGCAGCCTTTTACGAGCCGCGCATCACCAGCACGCTGTACGGACTGATCGACGTCCGTGAGCAGCTGTTTTATTACGATCGATTCGACAACTTCAATTTTGGAAGCTTTGATCTTGAAGTCGGCTTCAGATATCTCGTGCCGCAGTGGCATAATCTGCTTTTGCGCGTTGATTACGACTACAACCGGCTAACCGAGAAAAACACCTTTGCGGCTTTCTTTCAAAACCACGCGTTCATCATAGACGCCTCCGTTCCGTTTCAGCTTGATCGCGCTCAAACGCTCACTTTGGGCGTGTTTGCAAATATCAGCGCTGCCGCCGAGGAGTCCGGTCAGCCACCAAACATTAATGCGATCTCAGCGCAGCGAAGCGATTATGGGACCTATCTCAGTTATTCGGCGGCCCTCACCCGTTCCTTTTTCATCAACGCCCTGGGTACCGTCGTGGTGCGCCAGTATTATGACGGAGGTCGCGATGACATCAGCGAAATTCTCGCGCTTACCGCAAACTACCGCGTGAACAAATATCTTACCTTGAGCGCGGTGAGTACGTTGGCGGCTAGCCAATCGAACCAAAGCGTTTTTGATTACCAAGTGGCCAACCTTGGGGGCGCAGTGGCCCTCCAGGTGAAGTTCTAGAAGAGAGCCAGCCGGTTCTGTTTCTGGCACTACTAGTAAGCTCTGACCCCGATTCTAGCTTCCCGTTCCATTCGACGCGGACTGCTCCAGCCACCGCCCACACCTACATCCACAATGGCTAGTCTGTCAAGATTTGTTGACTGACCCCTATTTTGTATTTGCTATTCCTATTTCCTATTTCCCAAAAGTAAGCTCTGACCCCTTTTTGCTTTCGTCTCGTTAACGGTGTTCAGCAATAAATTCGAAATACGACTTTCTGGACTTCCACAGCAGAACCAGACCCAAGCACGTAAAAATGAGATGAGGTAGCCAAAAGGTGTTTGGATAACGGTATTTTAGCCCTGCGTCGGGAGGCATGAATAGTACCACAAGCGGTGTGACAAAGACAATAGCAATCCCTAACGCGTGCCAAGCGAATCTGGATCTTAAGAGCAGCAGAATGAGGAAAACGATAAAGGCAACTAGTCTAACGACGACCAAGAGGCTCGGCCGCGTGCCCTGAAAAAAGCTATAAGTCTCGGAAGCCACAACCCCAATTGCTGCCAAGGCACCCCACCAAAGAGGATTAATCTGTTGTAAGCGCATGTATCAGAGGTAACCCGAAACTGATAAAAACCATATCACTTCTTTCACTTAAGGCGGCTTTGCACCAAAGAAATAATTATGAGTGCCAGGCCTAATCCCAAACACAGAGCGCTGGCAATATATGCTTGCAAAGGCGACATCCACGCCAATCTGAAGAAAACACCAGTATGATCCCGATCGGCGATCCGAGCGAGCCGTAGGCCGTTCACTCCAACGACGAGGAACATTGCACCCGCCAGAGCCGTGCCTAGCCATTTTTTTTTCTGCCCCTGCATCGTATCTGATAGGTTTCAACAGAACGGTAGTCAATCTTCGTTAGTCGACTCTCGTTTTGTGCTTAGGGACCGAAGGTCGTCGGATCATATTGACCGGCGAAATAGTTCGCGCCCGTGCCAATAGCCTGTGGAGTGTTGGTCGGAACCTGAAATCCGGGACTAATAAAGGCGTCGATGGCCTGCTCGACATTGGAAATAGCACCTGGGTACCGAATGGCTGTTTGATACGCCGCGGTGGCGGCACCCGCTGCGTACCATCCACCATGGTACACTGCTTCGAGTCCAAGAGCACCAGCATCCACAACGATCATGCCGCCCGCGTAGATAGCAGCTGGTCCCAGCGTTCCTCCGACAAAGATCGTTGCACCTATGTCCAGTCCATTTGCAAACTGGATCATGCTCTGGGCTTGAGCGCGATGCAGGTTATTATAGTGAACCCTCTGCCCCAGTAGGCTGTTGCTGCCATAGATGAAGATGCTGCCAAGGGGTTGACTGAGAGGATTGCTAGGCACGCCTCCCGGATTTCCATTGGGGCCTCGATCTGTCCCAAACCCTCTGGGACCACCACCCTCGCTTGGCATGCCACCGCTGCCAGCGTTGGTACCGAAGAAAATTCCACCGGGAATGCCGCCCAGCGAACCGCCTGGGACGCCGCCGGGAACCCCACCGGGGCTACCGCCGTAATCGGATTCCAGAGGGCCGGCGCTCACGGTTACCGAGTCTCCCTGTCCAGTGCTACCCGGATTAGGTTCATATCCATAGTTTGAATCGGTCCCGTTACGTCCGGGAAATGCCTCTTCACCACCGTAGCTGACGTCAAAGCCGTTGTTTCCTTGCTCCTCGTCAGTTGGGTCAACTGTCAGCCCGAATGGATCCCATTTCGTGACCGGGTTATTGCGGCAATAACGATACAGATTATTTCCTCCCCAGAACCCAATTGGATCGGGCTGGAGGAAGCGGCCGATATCTGGGGAATAAAAGCGGTTGCGCAGGTCATACAGGCCAATTTGACTGTACCATTGCTGGCCGGTGAAGAGATGGCGCACGGAATAAGCAGATTGATTTGGATTCCGTTGATTGTTGTTGGTATCGTAGAAAATGGGTGCGCCTTGCAGATCGTAGCGGTACCATTCCAAGAGTGTGCCGCTGCTGCTGGCGAGGTGAGATGTACTGCCGCTGCCGTCCTGATAGTAATAC
>DASZGW010000030.1:0-3370 GCA_035938475.1 Candidatus Udaeobacter sp. | reverse complement strand
TTGGAATAGCCGTAATAAAATTCGTCCCGCTCGGTCTCACTAAGCGCGACCGGCACGACTTTGTAACCTGCCCCGCGCGTTGCTTCGGCGAATGCCGTCTTTGGAATTTCGCCCGCAGTTCCGGGCCAGCCGATCCAGGTTCCACCGCGTTCGCGCAGCACCGGCTCGACCGCAGAAACCAGTCCTCCGGCAGCCGGTGTGACAGTCCAAAGATCTTCGCCCGTCGAATCCAGCGCGAACGGCAGTCGATTGGAGACGACGATCAGGCGATTCATTTTGATGAACGGTTAAAAAAGTTACAAAGTTACAAGGTTAAACGAAGTGAACTGGCGCGTTCCGTTTTAACTTTTTAGTTGTAACTCTTTTAACTCTTTTTCTTAAATCGTTAAATCGAATATGATTCCCTCGGCGCTGAAAAACGTTCAACAGATTGCCCCGCACGGTCGTCGTCCCGCCATTTTTCTAGACTATGACGGTACCCTTACGCCGATCGTCAGTCACCCAGAGAAAGCGTTGCTCTCTGATTCCATGCGGCAGGCGCTGCAATCGCTGGTCATGCACGCGCCGGTCGCCATCCTCAGCGGTCGCGACCTCGATGACGTTCGTCAGCGTGTAAACATCGGCGCGATCGTTTACGCTGGCAGCCACGGATTTGATATCGCCGGCCCTCGCGGGCTGCGCAAAGAAATGGCCACGGAGTTTCTGTCCAAGCTCGACATGATAGAAGAAGAGCTGGGCAAACAGCTTGCTGGAATCCCCGGCGCGCGCCTGGAACGGAAACGTTTCTCCATCGCCGCGCATTACCGAAATGTGAATGAAAGCGACATTCACAAAGTAGAGCGAGCTGTTAGCGAAGTGGCCGCGCGACACCGAGAGCTGCGCAAAATGGACGGCAAAAAAGTTTACGAACTGTTGCCTGATATCGATTGGGACAAAGGCAAGGCCGTGCTCTGGTTATTGGAAAACCAAGGCTTGGAGCGCGCGAAAGTCCGCCCGATTTACATAGGCGATGATCGCACTGACGAAGATGCCTTCCGCGCGCTTGGGCAGCGCGGCGTAGGCATTCTGGTGAGCGAGCAACCGCGGCCCACTTCGGCGAGTTATTCCCTCAAGGACCCGACCGAAGTGGAGCGCTTCCTGCGCGAACTCGTTGCGACACTAACGTGACGACCATTCCAGCGTAAGGCTTCTGTCTTTCTCCAATCCTGCGCCGGTGCTGAATTTCGAGCCGAGTTCATTCAATCGATTGAAAAGCCATTCGGCATCGGTGCCCGACGCGCGTTCCAGCCTGAACCGCCGCATACACATTGGGACCAAACGCGCACTGATCAATTCGCCATTGTGCGAATTAATTTCGATCAAATACATCAGCGCCAAATCGCCGCGGAACATTTCGTAACCGCCGATTCCTTCGTAGTCCGTCAGGAAATCTCCACAACCGTAGAGAATGACCCGGCCCTTGAAGACCTCAACTGATTTCACGTGATGCGAGGAGTGTCCGTGCACGATTGCAATGCCTTCTTCAATCAGGCAATGAGCAAACAAGATTTGGTCGCGCGGAATTTCGTAACCCCAATTGCTGCCCCAGTGGATGGAAACGATAATCAAATCGCCTGGTCGCTGATATGCGCGTATTTGATCGGCCGTTCGCGCTGCGGTCGCTTCTGAAAAGTCATCGAGCAGATTTACTCCCGGGGAAATGCTGGTTGGCTTCCAATCTTCCGGGATACCGCTGGTTCTTGATCCAAATGAGAACAACAGCAGGCGGCCATCGCCGGCCGTCTCCAAAACTGCGGGCTGCATCGCTTCTTCGGCATCGTTGCCTGCGCCCGCGTGAGCGATGCCTGCCGCGTCCAAGGTTTTCAACGTTTCCGACAAGCCGTCGTATCCCCAGTCCAAGACATGATTGTTCGCTAAAGCGCATGCACTGATTTTTGCAGACGTGAGGCAGCCAATGTTCCGCGGGTGCATGCGATAATGAATTGCTTTTTCAGGCCACGGGGTTTGAGCCGAGGTAATGGCGGTCTCCAGATTTGCAATTCGCAAATCAACCTCGGCGCGTTCTAGTTCGCGCAACGCATCCCCCCAGATGTAATCGACGCTCAGTGGACGCGGTAGAGGGCCGTTGGCTTTCTCAGCAAGAGCAACATACTCGCGCGCATCGCGCATATACGGTTCGTATAGGATTGGATTTACCGGATGCGACAGCACCTGATCAATACCGCGTCCAGTCATCACGTCGCCGCAGAGAAAAAGGCGCATGAATCAGAATAGGCTCCAAGCCCGAAGCTCAAAAGTTTCAAGCAGCGATGGCCTGGCAGCCGTCGATTTCAAGATGACCATTGGGAAGCCGTCAGTCCTTGGCCGAATGTGGCATCACAGCTGGAGCTTCATTCCATCGTAGGCAATGCGTACGTCGACACAACGCTCGGCGGCCATGGCCCGGAGTTTCGCAGAGAGCTTGCCCTCGTCGCCGGTGACAATCTCCGACCCGCAATGCGTGATGATGGCTCGCGGCACGCCTTCTTTTTCACACCACGTCAACTGGGTGCGAACCGGCGAATGGCCAATGAGCGTTTTGTCGCGTCTTCGAATGAACAAACGCGCTACAGTAGCGCCATCGCCAATGTAAACCTGCACATTTTTCAGCGCCGCGGCGCGATCATGGATAAAAATGAGATCAGGAACATAAAAAATACACACGCGCCCAGCGCTTACGCGATATCCGACCGGCGGGGAAAGAATGGAATGTTCGACTGGGAACGCTTCGAATGTGATCCCACAAATCTTTGTGCGCGTCCGCTCTTCGATGACGTGGCGATCTTTGATCGGGTAATGCTGTAATTCCTGCCACGTCTTTTGCGGCGCATACACCGGACAAGGCGCCCCGCGTTTCAATCCCCACGCGTGATCGGGATGCGCGTGCGTGAGCACGATCGCGCTCGGGTGAAGCCGCTCAGATTTCCCCAGCCAATCGAGGCCACAATCGATCATCACGTGCGCGCTGCGGTAGGACACAAGCAACGCTGTATGCCTGCGATGCCGTCGCGTGCGCGCCTCGATCTCGCCGCGTGTGCCGAGGAACGTCAGATTCATTGGTGAACAGTGTGGGAACCACTATACCAAGGACACTGTCATCTTGAGCGAAGCGAAAGATCTCTGGTCCATTTTGTTCGTTACCGGTTATAATGATCCGAGATTCTTCGCTTCGCTCAGAATGACAACAGCAATGGAGAGCAGCGATCGTTCGCCCCGGATTAATCACGTTTCCTGGGGCCGGCTCGAAGTCGAGGGCGAAGCCGAACCTTATAAAGACGCTAAGCTTTTTCCCGGCGGTTCACGCCAATGGAACTGGCGCGAGACGGGAACG
>DASZGW010000029.1:0-10528 GCA_035938475.1 Candidatus Udaeobacter sp. | reverse complement strand
TTCCCACGCCGATTATTTTTTCTGTGGCCGACCATTTCGCCGCGCACAGTGCGGCGGTCGACGCGGGTGAGGTTCTTTTCCATCGCCGGTGTGAGTAATGAAACATGCGGAATTTCGCAGAGATATTCGGCGACGAACCAGATCGGTTTTTCCGTGGTCATCCAGTTCAATTGATCGAATCGCGCCAGAGTCACCGGACGCGAATAGCGCCGCAGGGTCCGTTCGCCACGCAGGTTGAAGTAAATGTTAAAATAACTCATCGCTAGCTCGCGTAAGCTGCGATAAACGGGCTCGCGATAACGGCAGCCTGTGAAATTGGATTTCGCCACAGCGCCCCAATGGCTACGCACCTTGAAAATCGCAACGACATGATCAGTATCCTGCTCTGCTTCCAGATCGAAGATCAACGGTGGAAATCCCAAAACGCGAAGTGCAGCCGCGCCAAAAATCCCGCCTTCGAGGCATGACGCGGTGCGGTCGCGCAGAACTTTCTTTGGCGAACGTGCGGTATAACTGAGGTTGTAAGACAGTTCGTCGAGAAACTTCTGAACGCCGGCTGGATTTTTTAGGGCGCGCAACTGGCGCAACTCCGATTGCGTGAAACCGAAGCTGTTAATGCTTCGCACGACCGAAGCTCCAATATCGCCTGCCTCTTCTCATTTCTTTTCCTGTGCGCGTGTGAAAATCCCAAAAGCTTCGTTTGCAAAACCATCCGCTCTTCCGTCCTCACCGATCATGAACGTTGTGACAGACGGAACCTGGGTCGCGCCAGGAAATTGCATCAGAAACGCGCCGTTATTCCAGTGTTTTAATGTTGCGGGATATTTCGCAGGACCACATTCGACTTTCAGCGCATCGCCATCCTGTACGATCTCGCAACCGCCGTAATAATCATTTTCGTACGTGCCGACGAGGGATTGCAGCGCGCCATTGAATTTCCCTGGATTCTTGGGCGCCGCCGGAGGCGTCAGCAATTTCTTCAGTTGCTGGTTGACCTCCGAAATCGCTTTTTGATCCGCTTCGGGATCAAGGCCCAAAAGCTGATTTAGAAAATACGCGCGCACAGCTTCGGGAAACGCGGTCAGATTGAGGTTGGCGAGAACGACAATTCCGGCGTTTTTGTCAGGCACAAGCACCAAAATCGTCCGGACACCTGCGAGAGCGCCGCCTTTTTCGATGATCTGATGTCCGGCGTAATCATAACTACCCACACCAAGTCCGTAATAAAAACCTGTTTTGTCGCTGATCGGCGGCAGATCGCTGAAATCGATTTTGCTGACCATGCTGCGTTTGAAAATTTCGTCGACGGTTTTGGGTTTCAATATCTGTTTGCCGTTGTACGCGCCCTTGTTCAGGAACATCAGCATTAATTTCGACATGTCCGCGACAGTGGACGTAGCGGAGCTGGCCGCGCCAGTGGTGTCGAGCGTTGTTGGCTCGACGACGACAACCTTGCCGTCAGCCAGCGCGTGCGCTGCGGTTGCGTTGGCATTTTGCAAATCTCTCGTCCGCGTCCCGGATCGCGACATCTCCAAGGGTTTGAACAAGCGCGTTTCGACGAGATCATTCCATGAGTGCTGCGACGCGGCTGCGGCAACCTCACCGGCGACAAAAAAACCCGGATTCGAATACTGCGCCACTTCGCGCAAGCTGTAGCGCGGCTTGAAAAACCGAAGACGTCGTAATATTTCCGCGCGGTCATAGCCAAAACTATCGAGGGCATCCCCTGTGTATGCGGGCCAACCGGTACGCTGCGCGAGCAAATCGCGCTCCGTCATGAACCGTGTCATGTACGGGTCATAGCCGACAAATTCCGTCAGATAATTAAAGATTGGTGTGTCCCAATCGAGCTTGCCTTCGTCAACAACGGTCGCCGCGGCTGCGCCGGTTAATGTTTTCGTAACTGACGCCAGTTGGAAAATTGTATTTTCATCCACGGCGCCGGATTTAGTCACATCGCGGACGCCATATCCTTTGAGCAAGACCGTTTTGCCATTTTGCACGACTGCGACCGCCGCGCCGGGCACCTGATATTCCTTCAACGCTTTGGTAATGAAAGCATCTAGGTTCGCTATTGAGTCAGTTTCGGACGCCGCGGGCGCCGACTGTCTCGGCAAAAGGAAAGCCAGCGTTAAGAGAATGATGAGAGCAAACCTTCGCACGAGCGTCATCTTTATCTTCCAGCATGCTGAAATGCAAACCCAGCGACAGGCCGTACGCAGCGGCGGGCTGCAGACGCTACAATGCGGAGAAATCACAACCCAACCGGGTGCCGTGCGTCAAACCCGTGCGGCGGACGATAAATGGTTTGCCACCGCGGCGCCCATTTGCCGGTGTAACGGTCGTACGGCGTCGTATCGAGTCGGAGCCCGGCAATAACGGCGAAGGTGTGACCCTCGCGCGCGTAGATGGTGATCCATTTCCCGGGGCCGCGTTCCCCGTAGCTGCGAAACTCGGTTGAACTCATCGGCGCACTGATCAAGCCCCCGGCGCCCAGCACATAGGAGATTGTTCCGGAACAATCAAAGCTGCGGTCATCAAAAGATTTGTGGCCGCCACCGTAACGATATGGCTTGTGGCGAAGTTGATTGGCTGCCCAGATTGCGCGTTTCACGGCGACTGGCGCATTCTTTGGCGCAGCTGCTTTGCCAAAACGAAGGCGCGCCGTCTTGCCAGACACAAGCGGTCCAGAGGTTGGAAAAAGATCCGCTACTGCCGGTGGAACGACCCACGCGAAAACAGCGATGCCGAGCAGGATTCGATTGCTAACCGGACAGATAGATTTCCTCCGGGATCCTGTCGTATCCCAGAAAACCTGTGAATGAAAAGAAAAAAATTAGAGAAGCTCGTGTTGAGTAGGAACAGGCCTCGGCAGGATTGCACTCGGAGACCGACGCAAGCCTTCGATTTGTCGCAAAAATAGGCGACCGGCGGTTCGCCCTTTGCGCCCTCGCGAATTCCGCCGGTCAACCAACCGAAAGACTATCAAATGCCCCGTGATGAAAATCGGCGGGACGGCCAGGGTCAGCCTGCGTCAGCGTAACCATGGTCCTGTTCGTAAGCTCGAATTGCTCGCCGCGTCTGCGGCCCCAGGACTCCATCGATTGATCCGCGATAGTAGCCGGCGCGAGCGAGTCGCCGTTGTAACTCGGCTACTCTCGACCGAGTCGCAGAGCCGTATTGGCTGCCAGAACCGTATTGGCTGCTAGAGCCGTAGCCATATCCATAGCCGTTACCATATCCATAGTCACCGTTTCCATACCCTCCGTAACCATAGCCGCCGTATCCGTACGGATCGCCATAGCCGTACCCGTAGTAACCGTACGGATACCCATAGCCATAATATCCTGGATATCCCCAGCCCCAGCCCCACCACCCTGGAAAGCCGAAGTCACCAATGAAGATGACGCGGTTATTGAATCGATTATTACGCCAGTTCCCATTCCAGTTGTTCCAGTTGCGGCCATTCCAGTTACGACCGCTCCAGTTGCGGCCATTCCAGTTTCGGCCGTTCCAATTGCGCCCATTCCAGTTTCGGCCGTTCCAAGTGCCCATTCCGGGGCGTCCAGCCATTCCGGGGCGTCCGGCCATCCCGTGACCACCACCGCCGCCGTGACCGCCACCGCCGCGCGCAGCTGTGGCGAGGGGGGCAGCAAGTGTTACGGCAACAAAGGAACTCAGAAAAAATACAAGTCTTGAAGGATTCATTTTATGTAGGGTTCTAATTATTAGACACCGCACCCATCGGAAAGTCTCGGTTTTTTTACGGTGATAAGAAATAAATGGGACCGGCGGATTCGGCCTTTTCGCCTCACCGCACCTCTCTAGGAGATCGGTCTAATAATTAAGAACCGGGATCGGACGAGAGTTTCACACTGATTGCTGCTCGCCGGCAGGTCGCCGCCCTGATTATCATGCCGGATAACGAAGATGAGGCGTGCTGCGGCTTTCATATTGTTGGTCTTCGCGTGCCAAGAACTTCGCGCTTTGCAAGAGCATAGCGTAAGTCCTTCGCGACAATTCGTTATTTACGGCGCCGATACGACGTTGCGCGGGGCGATTTCGGAACTGGCGGAGCAGACCAAGACAAATCTCCTTGCCCTGCTGCGGCAGCGCGACGGATGGAAAACTGCGGTTGTAATCAATTTGCGATCGCAACAGGCGAACCTCCCCGAAATTCCGGCAACCAATGTACGAGTCAGCCAGGCCGGATTTGGCGTGAAGTTGCAACTTGATTTGACCGTTGGCCAAAATTTCGACGGTTCATTGGTCGAGCGCCAACTGCTGCGGTCCATTCTGTTCGAAATGATTTATCGAGACGAGAGCCAACTTGCACCCGGCGCGAGACTCGTCGAACCGCCGGATTGGCTGGTGGAAGGTGTGCTGGCGCTGACTCCGGGACGAGAGCGCGAGGCTCTCATGGAGGCGCTTTCAACAGCCGATAAGGGAAAGTCCCTGGAGGAATTTCTGGGCCAGCGCTTCGATCTGCTCGATTCCGCCGGACGCATGCTTTATCGGGCGTATTCCGTCGCCCTCGTGCAATTGCTCGTCGATGAGGGTGGTGGCCGCGCGCGTCTGGCGCGGTATATCTCCTCTAATCTTAGGCATGCGTCGAACGATCCAGTCGCTGATTTGAAGGCCTGCTTTCCGCAATTGCGGGATGACGTGGAGCAGAAATGGCGCTCAACCGTGGCTCGACTCAGCGAGCATCAAACTTACCAGTCGCTAACCTTTGCCGAAAGCGAACGACGTCTTGATGAATTGTTACAGGTCAAGATTTCAGATGGCTCGCGCAATCGGGGGCGGCCAAAGCCGGCAAATCTTAGCGAGCTTTCGCGCCGCAAACTGTCCGCAGAGGAAAAAGCCGCAGTCAACCACATGAGCCAGGGGTTGCTGTTGCTTGTTGGGACGGCACATCCGGTCTTGCGTCCGGTCGCGCGCGAGTATCAGCAAATTTCAGCGCTGCTCATCCGCGGGAAGCGACGAGGAATCGCAAAGCGTATGTCGAATCTGGATGGTACTCGCAAGGAACTCGCCGCACGAATGGGCGATATCGATGATTACATGAACTGGTTCGAAGCCACGCAAATGGAAAATCAGAGCGGAGCTTTCAGCGATTACCTCAAGGCGGCGACCCAATCGCGGGTCTCCGCGCCAAGGCGACGCGACCCGCTCTCAGTTTATCTCGATGCGCTGGAAGACCAGATCGAGACTTCCGAGCTGGAGTGATGGACTATTGGAGTGTTCGGGATTTGCGCTTTTTCGATCATTCCATCACTCCATCACTCGAACGACGCGCGGCCAGTTGCTGGTTCCGAGTTTGGCGATTATGCTTGCAGGCGCGTTTAACGACGCGCCTTTTTCATCCGATGCAAAAAATTGGATTTGCTGAAGCCCTTGATTCCATTGTGAAGAGCGACCCGCGGTACGAGCGGGACGCATACGTTTTTCTGCGTGACGCGCTCGATTTCACGACGAAGCAGCAAAAGAAAGTGAAGGGCACCAGCGTCCGCCATGTGTCCGGGCCGGAGCTATTGGAAGGCTTGCGACAGTACGCGCTCAAGGAATTCGGTCCGATGGTCATGACGGTTTTCGATAGCTGGGGCATTCACTCATCCGAGGACATTGGAAATATGGTTTTTAATTTGATCGGCGCCGGGATATTCGGAAAAACAGAGAAAGATTCGATCGAAGATTTCAGGAACGTTTATGATTTCCAAGAGGTCTTCGTGCAGCCGTTCGCACCTGAAAAACCAGCGATGACGAGGGCACGAGCGGAATTGCCAGCGCCTAAGCCTGCCGCATCGAGAAAGTGATCAGCAATCACACTGATCGCTGAGGACGCGGTCGCCGTCACTTCAATGGCTCGCATAGCACTGGCAAAGTTTTCCTCAACGGTTCTATTATTTATGATGGTCAATCTCAAAGCTGCTACGACTGAACGCTCGCCCGTCATCACGTTTCCGCCGACCTCGGCGCACAAATGGATTTTGCCTAACGGGCTGACGATCATTGTCCAGGAAGATCGTAGTGCCCCCGTAGCCAGCGTGCAGGCATGGTGCGCCACGGGAAGCATCGACGAGGACCAGCACCTCGGAGCGGGGTTGTCTCATATTCTTGAGCACATGCTTTTCAAGGGGACGAAAACGCGAGGGAAAAATGAGATCGCGCAGAAAATTCAGGACGTAGGTGGTTACATCAATGCATACACATCGTTCGATCGCACGGTCTTTTGGATCGACGTTCCGAAAGATGGGGTTGTTACCGCGCTCGATATTTTGGCCGATGCAATGATGAATTCGACTCTGCCGCCGGAGGAATATCAGAAAGAACAGGAAGTGATCCGGCGCGAGTTCGCCATGGGCATGGATGATCCCGATCGCGTGTCTGGGCTGCTCCTTTTTTCAACCGCGTATCAGGCACACCCTTATCGGTTCCCGGTCATCGGCGAGATCGAAATCTATAACCAGCTTACCCAGGAGCAGGTGATGCAGTATTACAAAACACGCTACGTCCCCAACAATCTCACCTTCATCGTAGTCGGCGATGTCGATGCAGAAAGAGTGCGCCACCAGCTTGCGGACTTGTTCAAGGCGTACCCGGAGAAATCACTCCAGCCCGTATTCATTCCAGCGGAACCGCCGCAACTCGGCCGGCGCGAAGCGCATCAGGAATTTGCCACGGAGTTGACGCATCTCTCACTGGCATGGCACATCCCGGCGGTTACGAACCCAGACGTACCCGCGCTTGATTTGCTCTCAACGATTCTCGGTGAGGGGCGCAGCTCGCGTCTGTACCGGCGCGTTCGCGAAGAGGCTGGTCTCGCGTTTCGCATATCGGCATTTTCCTACACGCCGGGGGATCCCGGTTTGTTCGGCATAGATGCTACGGTCGATCCAAAGAAACGCGAAGCAGCTGAGCAACTGGCACTGCACATTGTTGAGGATGTGAAACACGCTGGCGTCACTGCGGATGAACTTGCCAAAGCAAAAAAAATCATGCTCAGTCATCACTTGGGCGCGCTCACGACTATGCGGGGCCAGGCGTCGGACATCGGCTCGAACTGGTTGCTCACGCGCAATCTGAATTTTAGCCGCGATTACCTGGACGCTGTCCAGAAAGTGTCGCTCGACGATATCAAGAGCGTCGCCGCGAAATACCTGACGGAAAACAATCTGACGGTTATTTCGTTGAATCCGAAAGGTTCGCTCGCCACCAAAACCGAGGGTCCGAAGGTCGCTGCCGCCGGCGAGATACAGAAATTTGAATTATCGAACGGATTGCGTCTTCTGGTTCGCGAAGATCCTCGCTTGCCACTCGTGGCGATGGGCGCTGTTTTCCGCGGCGGTCTTCTTGCGGAGAGTCCCCAAGACAACGGTATCACGCATTTGATGGCGAAAGTGCTGCTGAAAGGAACTAAGACGCGCACCGCTGAGCAGATCGCCAACGAGATCGAGGCGGTTGGCGGTTCCATTTCGAGCGAGTCGGGCAACAACAGCTTTGGAGTATCGGTCGATGTCATGCAACCCGACTTGAAACTCGGCGTGGACTTGCTCTCGGACGTGTTACTGAACGCCACCATGCCTGAGAAGGCGATCGCGCGCGAAAAAGAGATCCAGATTGCCGCGATCCAACAGGAGGAAGAACAACTGACAGCGGTCGCCCGCAATATCATGCGGCAGGCGCTTTTTCCGCAGCATCCTTACGCGCTGCGCGGCAGTGGTTCCGTCGAATCCGTTAAGGGCTTAACGCAAAAAGATCTCATCGAATTTCGTGATCGTTACGTGATCTCAAAGAACGGAGTGATCTATGTCTTTGGAGATGTTAAAGCAGCTGCGGTAAAGCAGCTTGTCGAGCAGGCGCTCGGGAGGATGAAGCCTGGCGCGCTTGCGCTGACTGACGCAAAGCCGTCGATGCCGCTGAGCAAACCGGAGACCGTTGAAAGCCGCAAAGATAAAGCGCAAGGCGTGATCATGGTTGGATTTCGGGGCGCGAGTTTGTCGAGCCCGGATCGGTACGCGCTCGAATTGATCGATGAAGCGAGCAGCGACCTCGGATCGCGTTTCTTTATTCGCATTCGCGAGCAAATGGGCTTGGCCTATTATGTCGGCGCAAGCCAGATGCAAGGGCTGGTGCCAGGTCTCTTCGCATTTTATCTCGGTACCGACCCGCAAAAAATCGAGAAGGTAAAGACCGAGTTGCTTGATGAAATCCACAAGCTCGCAAACGAGGGATTAACCGCTGACGAACTGGCGCGAGCGAAGAAGAAACTGATTGGGCAACAAGAAATCGCCAATCAAAGCAACGACGCTTTTGGTTATCATAGCGCGCTCGACGAGCTATACGGACTCGGATTTGATTATTACAAGCAACTTGAGCATGATGTGAACACGGTAACGCTCGAGGATACTAAACAAGTGGCTGCGAAATATTTTCGCGATCAACCGTATGTTTTGGCGACGGTGCGACCGCCAGACGGTTCCGCAGCTGCGAAATAAAAATGAGCCATGGCTGAAGTCCAGAAAACCACGTTGAGCGGCGAGCTTTCCCAGCGCTTCATTGAATTTGTCGTGATGCACGCGCAAAACGCCGCGCTGTTTCTCGGCCAAATTCCAAATCCAAGAACCGGTGAAGCGGAAGTGAACCTGGATCTGGCCAGAATGTTCATCGATCAACTCGCCATGATTCAGGAAAAAACGCGCGGCAACCTGACCGGCGAAGAGGCAAAAGTGTTGAGTAACGCGCTTTCCAATTTGCAAATGGCATTCGTGGAAGTTTCCGGTGGCGCGCAACCCCAAGGCGCGCCTCAGCCTGCAGTGCCGGAGGCCGCGCCACCACCAGCGGCAGCTGAGCAAGCAGCAAAATCGGAGTCCGAACCGTCAGCACCTGGCAAGTCAGCTGAGCCAGAGACCGAATCGCGAAAGAAATTCACCAAGAGCTACGGGCCGTAAGGCATCATCCATCTTTAGCAAACGCAAAGGTGGAACGCGTTGTCCTCAACGCGTTGGCAACTAAAACGCGGTTTGCCACCTGACGTTTAATATCGAGGAAGCCTTGGTGCGCGACGCTAGAAATCTTGCGCCTTCGGCGGTTGGCTTACACATCGTCTTCGGAGAAGCCGATCCACCTTTGACAAACGCAAAAGATGCAGCGCATCGTTTGCGCAATCACGATCTTTTTCCTTCTATGTGAGAATCATTAATGTGACCGAATCTCGGCAAAGTCCGTTTCGATGAAACGCCGAAACGAGCACGTTCGCCACGGCGAATCCGTCCTGTGGCGGACGAGAGGCGGTGCGCTATCCTAACGTCTGCTCTGACGCGAATTGGGAGTCGCCCTTGGACGTGATCGTGTTCTCGCGGTCTTACGCACGGTGATGCTTTCCCGGCCAGGAGCCGGCGTCGGTGATGCTTCGGCGTACCTTTTTGTACTTGGCCAGATTAAGCGCCATGGCTGAGTTTTGATTGTCTCGCTGAATTCCTTGATGTTTTGGCCGGCTGGCTCGAGCTCAATCGTCGCGACCTTTAGTTTCTCTGATGAGTTCCGCAGGTTTCGCAACGTGACCTCGATATTGTCGTTCTCCGTCAGACTGGTGCTGATTTTTTCGATGTTGGTCAGCGAATGCGAGAGCGCGCTGTCAGGCGCGGTCAGATCGGAAAGATGTTGGCCGAAGGTCTTGAACTGCCCGAGTGCAAGGGTCAGCTCTGAGTTTTCGTCGGTGAGACGATTCAGATTTTGCGCTGTCTGCTGAAGGTCTTTCATGGTGGTGGTCGCTTCGGTTGCGACCGGCTTGATTACTTCCAGCATTTTAGCCGCGGCTTCGCCCAGATCGGGTGTGCGCTCTCCGGCAAACATTTCGCCATCTTTCGCGCGGCCTGAGGCTCCGGTGCCTTGCGTGAAATCAATAGCGAGGTCTCCTAGCAACCCGAGCTGCATCATTCTCGCCTTTGCGTCGCGATACACCCTGGCGTTTTTGTCCACCTGCACATCAACGCGCACCTCGAATCGCGGTTTGCCCGGCGTGGCTGAAGGGCTTGGACTAGGATTTGCTCCAGGCGGATGAATTGCCGCCTCTGCTTCTTCCGCCTGTTTTTCTTCTTCTGGCGACACCGGCGAAAATAATTTTTGGACCTGTCCAATCTTGCGACCGGCCAGCATGACCGGCGCGCCTTGTTTAAGTCCGGCCGCGTTATCGTAGTAAATTTTGTAAGTCACCAGCGGTCGGAACAGCCCTGGTGCCCCGAGCAGAACCAGAAGGAAAGCGACTACGGCGATCGTGCCGATCACGAGCAGCCCAGTCAGGATTTCATTTTTTTGTAATTGCATCGAGACTGCCTTCCAGAATCGGGCCTTCGGTACTCCCGCTCACGAACTGCGCGACGACTGGGTTTTTGGAGTGTTTGAATTTTTCGGGTTCGGCTTCTTCAATGATTTTTCCCTGATACAACATAGCCATTCGCGTGGCGATGCGAAAGGCGCTGTCCATCTCGTGCGTTACGGTGATGGACGTGACCTTCGATTTCTCGCT
>DASZGW010000028.1:0-33065 GCA_035938475.1 Candidatus Udaeobacter sp. | reverse complement strand
CGCGCTTTTCGTCGTAGTCGGAGGCATTATTGTCGCATCGACGCTTTCCCTAGAGGCGCGCGGCGTGAAACTCATCGGCACCGTGCCGCAGGGATTACCCCCGCTGCGACTGCCCGCCGTTTACTGGCATGATCTGAACGAACTGCTTCCGCTCGCCCTTGCTTGCTTTCTACTGGGTGCCGTCGAGACTGCCGCGATTGGTCGAATGTTCGTCGCCAAGCACGGTGGAAGATTCGATGCCAATCAGGAAAATCTCCGCCTAGGGAAGCCGGCGACTCGGTTTTGGTGAAAACCGAGAACCGCCAACCGCACAATGAAGTCTTGCTAGAAGACCTTCGCGCATTTCGATCTTCGGATCGGTGATGCTCCTACAAAACGATAATCACATCGCGAATTCGTTGTGGGCAGCAAATGAGAAGGTTGCTGTCGGCTGGCTTTTACTGATTTTGCGACGCCTCGGTCGGTCTTAGCGCCGCGGCTCCGAAGTTCACACTGAATCGTTTGCACCAGATGGACACTGCGCGGTATTTCGCCAGGTCCAAGTCGCTATCAAGCCTATAGTTTTGGTCGCCGATGTTGCCCTTGAGGACCTCGAGATCAATGAATCCAGCTCGTTGCACTGTCGCTACGTCCTTTGCATCGTCGGCTGCGACCATGTAGACATGTACATCAGGACCGTTTGATGTGCTAAAACTCGTTAGGCGTAGAACACGAGTACCATCTCCCATCTGGAAGATGGTTGCGGTACCTTCCGTCGGGTGCAAAATGCTGTAGAAGCGCCCGGATTCGAGAGGCTGCGCCGACATGCCGCCTTGCGCGGTCGGCAATGCTTCGTCAACACGGCGATTGACCACAAGCCGCTCCGGACGAAATGCATACCAAGCAACCAAAACCGCGACGGCGATAACCGGAATCGCAAGTTTTGTCCACTTTTTCATTTTTCTACCTCCTTCACTCTAGGTTCTAGGATCAGGCACTAGTCCTTTTCAGAAAAAATGACTCCGTCTAAATGCCCTTAATTTCGCCTCCGTCCATTCGAACCGATGTCCCGGTCATCCACCTTGCTGCGGGCGATACCATGAACGCAAGCAGGTCAGCTATCTCTTCCGGCTGTCCGTAGCGACTGATGTCCACTTTTTCTGGAAACTGTTTCATCGCTTCTTCGACACTCATGTTGTGCGCCGGCGCCCACTTCTCCATGAAAGAGTGCCGGCGTGCCGTCATCACCGGACCAGGGACAATGCTATTCACCTGCACTCCGTCTTTAATGCCTTGTTCGGCGAACGCTTTCGCAAGCGCAATAATAGCGGCATTTACGGCGGCTACCGCTGCGAAAGCCGGCTTCGGGTCGAGAGCCGCACTGCCCGACATAAATACGACCGACCCCTTCGACTTCTTAAGCGCTTCCCATGCGCGTATCGTTAGACGCCTTGCGCCGTGCAGCTTCAATTCCGTACCTGCTCGCCATTGCTCATCCGTCATCTCGAACAAATCAATTTGTGGCACGGCCCCCGCGATATTCAGCAGCGCATCAATTCTGCCGAACCGGTCCACCGTCATCTTGACCACCGTTTGGGTAGATTCGACGTCGCTCAAATTGAGATCGCAAACAAGAGGCTCCGCTCCAGCAGCCTTTACAATTTCCGCCACCTCTGTCAGAGCATTAGCGTTTCGGGCAACCAGCACGATGGCCGAAAAGTCGCGAGCGAGTCTGACCGAGGTAGAACGACCGATTCCCTGGCTTGCTCCTGTAACAATTGCAACAGAACTCACGATGCCTCCGCCTTCGCGTTAACTTTGGGATCGATGGGGTTACCGAATTTCATTTCAACTCAAGAGGACGCTGCCTGTTTTGCCTCCAGAATGATGTCCACCACTTTCGCCGGCGCGCTGAGCAATGGCGTGTGATCAACGGCAAACGACTGTGTCCTAGCTCCCATTCGTTTCGCCATGAAGCGTTGGGTCTTGGGGTTGATCATGCGGTGAGGTCAGCGGGAGAGGCACGGCAACTACCTGCAGTCCTTGTTTGCTGAGAGGAAGAATGACTTCGTTCCAACTCGATCCATCCGCCCAAGCCCCATGGGCAACAACCACCGTGCTGTTTTCAGGAAGTGGTATTTGCTGTTCCTTTCTGCTGACCTCGTGTTCCAGGTGAAATCGAAAATCACCCGAGAAATTCTCGGATGCTCTCCGCAATAAATTCGCTCGAATCCTCAAGCGCGAAGTGGCCCGTGTCGAAGAAACGAACCGTTGCTTCGGGAATGTCGCGTTTGAACGCCTCGGCACCACGCGGCAGAAAGAAGGGATCGTTCTTTCCCCATACGGCCAGGAAACGTGGTTTGTGTGTCCGGAAGTAATTTTGGAAAGTTGGGTAGAGTGCGACGTTACTTTTGTAGTCGCCGAACAAATCCAACTGAATCTCGTCGGCACCGGGCCGGGACAAATAGAAGTTGTCGAGCGAATAGCCGTCCGGAGAGACCGCGGTCACGTCGGACACGCCGTGTGTGTACTGCCAGCGCGTCGTGTCTGGCGCGAGGAAGCTGCGGAGCACGTCTCGGTTGGCCTGCGACGGTTCTTGCCAATAAGCGCGAATGGGATTCCAGCCATCGCTGAGCCCTTCTTCATAAGCGTTGCCGTTCTGGGAAATGATTGCCGTTAGACGGTCCGGGTGCCGAACGGCGAGGCGGAGGCCCACAGGCGCGCCATAGTCGAAAACATACATCGCGAAACGAGAGAGACCGATCACCTCGGTGAAGCGATCGATGACGTTTGCGATATTTTCGAACGTGTAAGTGAAAGTGCCGCGCGCCGGCATGTCGGATTGCCCAAACGACGGCAGATCGGGAGCCACGAGGTGGAACCGGTCCGCGAGTTGCGGGATGAGATTGCGGAACATGTGGCTGGCGGTAGGAAAGCCGTGCAACAGGAGGATCGTTCGCGCGTCCTTCGGTCCGGCCTCGCGGTAGAAAACGCCGATGCCGTCGACATCCACCTTTTGGTATGAGACCGAGGCCATGGAAAATCCTTTCGGCTTCTCACCACGATTTGCTACGCGCGGTATAGGTAGCGTTGCTGTCTGCGAAGTCGTATCACTCATGATTTTCATGGTCCCACGGAATCCTGCGGTGCCGAGTCCGCATTGGTGGGATTTTTTTCGACTGCGGATGAGAGAACTAATCTTGCCACTTTTGAGGGAGGCTCATCAGTAGACTTCAGTCGGAAATCAAATCGTGGTCAGGCTGTGACAAAGACCGGTCCCGCATGACCAATGGACCGGGACTATTTTATTGACGCCGCTTCTTTCGCGCATTCCCAAAATTTCTCGGCCGCTGGACTAAGTCGTCCCTTCGGCGCAGCGATGCCGATTGAGATTGGTTTCGGCTCGGGCGTGAGACGCAAGAGCTTCACACGGTTTCCGAAACTGTAGCCGAATGCTTCCGCTCCGATAGCGATCCCAATACCGGCTTCGACGGATGACATAACACCGGAAATGCTGTCATGCTCCTCGATGATGTGCGGTTTGGTCTTAACTGGACCAAAAATCGCGGCAAGGAAACGGTGATAATCGGGATACTCTTCGCGCGTCAGGCCGATGAAAGGTTCGCTCGCTGCGTCGGCTAGTGAGACGCTCCGTCGGGTAGCGAACGCGTGGTGCGGCGACACGACCAGACAGATCCGTTCGCGGATTAGTTCTTCGAACCGAATCCCTTCGAGCGAAGTCGCCTTCGGCGGTCGAACTACAAATGCAAGGTGCAGTCGGCCATCGCGCAGGCCGGCCACGTTCTCCTGGTTGCTCCAATCATGCAGTTTCACGTGCGCCTTCGGCATCACGCGTTGATATGCGCGCAGGATCGGCGGCAGAATGCGCGCCGTCGCCGCCGGCGAGTAACCCACTTTCAACTCAGTGGGTTCTGCGCCTGCAATCGCTCGCGCCTTTTTGACGGCCTCTTCGGCCTGCTGCAACAGCGCCCGCGCATCACTGAGAAACGCTCGTCCAGCATCAGTCAGTCGCACGGATTTGGCAGTGCGTTCGAGCAAACAAAATCCAATTTCATCCTCCAGATCGCGAATCTGCCGGCTCAGCGCCGGTTGGGAGACGTGAAGTTTCAAGGCGGCGCGGGAGACATTTTCCGTTTCCGCGACCGCAACGAAGTAGCGCAGATGCCTGAGTTCCATCGCGTGGTGCAGTATGCCTGTTAGTTATGCTGAGACAAGAAACATAGTCTTTCTCAAGCGGGCGCTCCCGGTCGGATCGTGTGGGCATGAAGAATCAACTACCGAAGGAGGAAAAGATATGAGCAGAACCCTCAAAGCAATTGAGCGTCACATGACGCCGCCAAGTAAACGCGAAGCCGTTGAGCCTCACGCTCCGAAACTGGTCGGAGAATGGCAACAACGCGGACCGGAAACATTCTCTGGATATGCGCTGAGAAAATTGCGCCTGGCCTTCGCGCCTTCGCAATCAACCAAACTCGCAACAGTTAACCGGTAAACAGCTATGAGCAGAACAATCGAAGCAATTATCAAAGACACAGGCGCAACGTTCGAGAAAAAATCGGCCAGCGCGACATCGCAAACCATGAAAGCGATTCGAATTCACAACTACGGCGGACCGGAAGTCTTGCAGTACGAAGACGCACGGCGTCCGGAACCAAAGGCGGGCGAAGTTCTCGTCCGCGTTCACGCAGCGGGAGTGAACCCGATCGATTGGAAAGTTCGTGAAGGCCACATGAAAGACTTCTGGCCTCATAAATTCCCACTCATTCTTGGATGGGACTTGTCCGGCATCGTGGAACAAGTCGGGCCGCGCGTATCGCAGTTCAAAAAAGGCGACGAGGTTTACAGCATTCCCGATCCAACCCGCAACGGCGCGTACGCTGATTATATCGTTGTTCGCGAATCAGAACTTGCGCTCAAACCGAACTCGCTTCATCACATCCGCGCGGCGGCCGTGCCTTTGGCGGCGCTGACAGCGTGGCAATCACTGTTCGACACCGCGCAATTGCAGCCAGGCCAGCGTGTGTTGATTCACGCCGGCAGCGGCGGTGTTGGTCACTTCGCGGTGCAACTCGCAAAATGGAAAGGCGCGTACGTTTTCGCGACGGCCTCTACTAAAAATCAGGATTTGCTGCGCGAGCTCGGAGTCGACAAAGCGATCGACTACACGCAGCAGCGATTCGAAGACGTCGCGCGTATCGACATTGTGCTCGACACCATAGGCGGCGAAACGCAGGAACGCTCCTGGTCAGTTTTGAAAAAGGGCGGCGTTCTTGTCTCGTTAGTCCAGCCGCCGTCGGAAGAGAAAGCCGAAGAACTCGGCGTCCGCGCCGCATTTGTGGCTGGCCGCCCGAGCGGTGCTCAGCTCGCTGAGATCGCGAAGATGATCGATTCGGGCAAACTCGCGCCGATAATCGATCGCATCCTTCCACTGAGCGAAGCGCGGCGCGCGCACGAACTTAGTCAATCTGGTCACGTGCGGGGAAAAATTGTCCTGCGCGTGAAGGATCAAACGTCATGAAAGAAAGGACACAACCATGATCATGATCACGATCTCAATACTAACACTCACAATCTACTCAGTCGGTTTTCTGCTGATATCGCTTCTGCACGTAACCTCATGAAGAAAGGAATCAAACATGATCACACCATTCACACCTGCAATACGCGACACCAACAAACCGCGCATTCTAATCGTGGACGATAATCCGCGTTTTAGTCACAGCGCGCGTCTGATTTTTCAAGAATCCGGCCAATACGTCGTCTGTGAAGAAAATGACGCAGCGAGTGCGGTGGAAACGGCACGCAGCTTCAGGCCGGATTTGATCCTCCTTGATCTTGTAATGCCTCAGCTTGATGGCGCTGAAGTGGCCGCACAGGTCGAATCCGATTGGGCGCTGCACGGAGTGCCAATTGTATTCGTAACCGGCCTCGTTACGCGAGACGAAGCAAGAAATGGTCAACGAATCGACGGGCATCGCGTAGTATCGAAACCCGTCAGCAGTTTCGATCTGCTGGGCGCAGTCGAGGAAAGCCTTCCATGCCGTGCTGCTGCCTAACTATCCCGGAGGACCAACCATGATCTCAATCGCGATCGCGTGCGCGCTGATCATTTACCTGTTCGGGTATCTCGATTCGCCTAATTACCACGGGATTGCCTGGGCAGCCAAAATGATCTGTCACAGGCTGACCAACAACCAACACAACTGAACAGAGAAGATGATTACCATGAATTCAAAATGGCACGACATCGCGCAGTGGGACTTTTCGCGCTGGTTCGTAGTTCTCAGTCCGTTGATCGGCGTGTTGTTAGGCTTCCTCGGCATGTTCCTTGTTTACCACTGAAAGAAGACACAAAGATGAAAACGACAAATCTTCAAACAAACGAGCGTGGCAAAGCCACGGAAATGGTTTCAACGGCAACGCCGTTGGCACGATCCGCGCGAAGCGCGCGCGGAGCGCAGCCAGTTCCGCGACCGGAGGTCGCGTCTACATCTTCGTGAATTCGCGAAGAATTCACGATTTTTTGCTGCGTTTGCGCCCGGCGCAAATCCAGCTCCACAATTTTTCTTCCCTAGTAAATCGGGTTCTCAGAACTCCACTGGCATTCGATTTGCTGATACTCCGTCAACGAAAGGCGATCCAAGATTATGAAACCGATACGTGGAACATTGCAGGAGGGCGGAGCGGCGTTTCAATCGACGCACTGGACTCTGGTCTTGCGCGCTCGACAGTCCGATCCAACGGAAACAGGAAGAGAAGCGCTTTCCGATTTCTGTGAAGCGTATTGGCCACCCCTTTACACCTTTTTGCGACTTCGGGGTCACGCTTCTCCCGAAGCGCAGGATCTTGTCCAAGGTTTTTTTGCCCATCTGCTTGAAAAAAATACGTTGACTCGCGCAGATAAGGAGAAAGGCCGGCTCCGCACATTTCTGCTCGGCTCGCTGCAGAATTTTTTGTGCAACGAGTACGATCGGAGTCGCACGCTCAAAAGAGGCGGCGGTCATCGAATTGTGTCGATCGACGAGCATCTGCCCGAAGCCGAAGCATCAATGATGGACGCTGCTCATCTCAGCGATTCGCGCGGTTATGATCTGATGTGGGCTTCGAATATCGTGAAACGCGCCTGGCAACATGTACAAAACGCATTTGAGGCGGAAGGAAAAGCGGAATCGCTTGAGGTCTTAAAGCCCTTCGTTGACGGCAGCGGACGGACGCCAAATCAAGAAGAAGCGGCGAAGAAACTTGGAGTTCCTATCGCGACGCTGCGTACCTGGCTTTGGCGTCTGCGTCAGCGTTATCGCGAAGCGCTGAGGAGCGAAGTGGCAAGCACCGTTTCTGATCCGGCCGATGTCGATCAAGAGCTCCAATATCTTTATCAAATCCTAACAACATGAGCGCGGGACCTGAAATTCTTAACCGCGAATCAGCGGTCATACGCGGATCAAGGCTCCCCCTCGAACGAGATAGGACGGACCCACCCTTTCGTAGCAGTTTAAAATCTAGCAGAAGCATAGCGGGGATTGCATCGGCTCTAAACGACAATGGGCGGGTGCAAGTACCTTCCGGAAACCACTCGAACGGTACCGGCGTGATTGAAAACGGCATCGACCTGACGTGCGGTTCGGACTTAAATAAGTCGATTGCATTTACCGAAACCTGCCCAACCTGCGGAGGACCGCTCACGCGAGGTGAATGCCTTCGTTGTCTCGTTAGCCTTGCTTTTCTAAGCGATAGCCAACAACCGGACAAAGTCGAGAACGGCCGACGATTGACACCCGGACCGCTGAATTACGATCACTTTGAAGTGGAAGTCGGCGCGGACGGCTTTCCGGTCGAGCTCGGCGCGGGCGCAATGGCGATAACTTATCGCGCGCGCGACACGGTATTGAATTCCATCGTCGCTCTGAAAGTAATCGACCGAAGGGTCGCGCAAAATCCCGGGGCACGGTCGCGCTTCTTGCGCGAAGCGCGCACGGCCGCGCAGATCCGCCACCCTAATGTCGCGCGTGTCAGTCATTACGGCGAACAAGATGGTGAATGTTTCTATGTCATGGAGTTGGTCGAAGGCGAAACGCTCGAAACGCGGGTCCGCCGCGATGGGCCAATGCCGCTCGCGCTGGCACTCGAAGTGATTGAGCAAGCCGCGCGCGCATTGGCCGCAGCGGAAGTGTGTGGTGTTGTGCATCGCGACATCAAGCCATCCAACATCATGCTTGAGTCTGACGCGGCCGGCGCGCTCGTAGTAAAAGTGATTGATTACGGCATCGCTAAAGTCATGCCTGAAGCGGAACGCGGCGCCGACCAGACCCAAACGGGCTTCATTGGAACGCCTGCCTTTGCCAGCCCCGAGCAGTTTGCTCCTTCTGGCCAAAACCGCATTGATACGCGTTCCGACATTTATTCGTTAGGCGTTACGTTTTGGTATTTGCTTTCTGGTCGCGTTCCTTTCGTTGGCCGCACACTCGAAGACATTCGCGCCAGACAAGCAGAGCCGGTACCCGTCGAACAGCTAAAGGGTCTCCACGTGCCGACCCGATGTGTTGCACTACTCAAGTCGATGTTGGCCGCGGATCCGAAAGATCGCCCGCAGTCTGCGCGCCAACTACTTTCAGCAGTCCACCGCTGCTCCACAAAATTCAGCACCGAAGCACGTTCGCGTCGGAGACGATCCACCCTGGCTGCGGTAGGGGCCACGTTACTCATCCCGGCAATTGCATTGGGAGCTTGGTTATTTCAACGCGGCAAATCCTCCGCTGAGATGGAACGATCGATCGCGGTTTTGCCATTCGAAAATCTCAGTGCGAATGGCGAGGACACCTTTTTCACCGTGGGAATGCAGGACGAGATCACCGGCGATCTGGCGAAGCTTGCTGGAATGAAAGTGATCGGGAGTCAGAGCACGCGTTCGTACCCGCCGGGTAAGGAGCGCAACCTTCACGCAATCGGTCACGATCTTGGAGTGCGGCACCTGCTCGAGGGAACCGTTTCGCGCGACCATGATCAAATGCGCGTTGCGCTCCACCTTGTCGATCTTCGCGACAGCCGCCGCCCGTGGACCGAAACATATGAACGTCCGATGAAAGATGTGTTCACGCTCCAAAGCGAAATCACGCAAGCTGTCGCCGCGCGATTAAAAGCCCGTCTCTCGCCTAACGAGGCCGTTGCGCTAAACGAGCCGCCGACCGCTGATTTGCGCGCCTATGATCTTTACCTTCGCGCTCAGGCTATCAGCCCGCTGGTAAAAGACACCGTCGAATGGGCGTCCGTGATGCAGCAACGGATTTCTCTTCTGGATGAGGCGGTAAACCGCGATCCAAAATTTGTGCTCGCTTACTGTGAGTTAGCAAAGGCTTACGACAAACTTTACCAAGCCAAAGACATCACGCCGGTGGAAAAGCGAAACATCGATTACCGCGCACTGGCTGAAGTCGCCTTGGAGAAAGCGCGACGCGTAGCGCCCGACTTTGGCCCGGTGCATCTCGCCTTAGCTGACCATTTCGTCCTCGCCCACAATGATGTCGAGCAAGGCCGTCTCGAAATAGATCTTGCACGTCAGACGATGCCAAATAGCGCCGCACTCGAGACGAGCGCGGGAGCGATCGCGGGTCGTCAAGGTCGTTGGGATGATTCTGTGCGCTCCGCTGAGAGGGCAGTTGCGCTTGAGCCACGTGCCACGGAAAAGCTTTTTTTTCTCGCGAATACGTATCGCTTGATGCGCAGATACGATCGCTTCGACGGCGTGATGACCAGGTTGCTCGAAGTATTGCCGCCAGATCGCTCAGCAACCTACCGAGTCTTCCGCACTTTCGGTCCGCTGGAAAGTAAAGGGGACCTCGGCCCACTGCGTGCAGCTGTCGCCACCGTTACGCCCGAGGAGGACACGAGCGGTGCGATCAGAGATTTGCACAATCTGATTCTTGCACTTTGGAACCATGATCCTGATTCCGTGTCGCGGATTTCCGCTCAGGCTGCCGAGACCACGTTTGTGTTCAACGGCGTAAAATATCCCAAAAGCTGGTATGAGGGTCTCGCCGCGCGAATGCGTGGTGACAAGAAAGGCGCACAGGCCGCCTTTGCCGAAGCTCATCTCGAAGTTGAAAAAGCTGTATTGGCCGACGCGTCTGATGGCCGCGCCTTGAGTTTGCTCGCGATGATCGACGCCGGCCTTGGACGGCAAGAACAATCTGTTCAGGAGGCCGAACGCGCTTGCGATTTGGAGACCTTCGAAAATTTCGCGCCAAATGCAGCGATTGTGCGCTGCAATTTGGCCGTCGTTTATGCGTGGAATGGGCAGCTCGATTTCGCAATCTCGGAATTGGATCAATTGGTAAACAGGCCCGCGGGAACCAATCTGCCGGCCCAGCCGACTTACGGTGATTTTCGGCGAAACCCGTTATGGGACCCGCTGCGTAATGATCCACGCTTCACGGCGATCATGAAGCGGCTCGCGCCCGTCGCATCTAAAACCGCAGCTAAATAAGACTGCCGGAAGGCGCGATCTCAAGAACGCAACGTCGCCAACCAGTCGTCCAATGTGCGGCCCTCAAAGCATCTCCAAAGAAAGTTCACGTTTTGTGAAATGTCGGTCTTCGAACGCTTGAGAAGAATAGCATGAGCACAAATTCCACTAGCAACTCAAACTGGAACATTTCTTTCTGGTTTGCGGTACTGAGCCCGTTGATTGGCGTGGCGATTGGATTCGTAGCCGCAGCTGTGATTGAAACATTATGAAGGATCGGCAGCCCGAACTGAGGGCAATTCCGCAATTCGATTCCGGACGGTGGAAATTGCGCTTGGAGGTCGTGCCGGTCCACCCCGATAACGAAACTACGCTGGGCATGGACTTCGATTCGGCTGCACAAGCGAGCGTCAACGAGGCCAATGAGGCACATTGGTTCCCGTTACTAATCGAGCCCGGCAGACACAAACGATAAACATTCTGTCGAACGAATGGGGAGGCGCGTTCTCCGAACGCTTGAGAAAGAGAAAGAAAATCAACACTTCAGATGATCAAAACCATTACAAACACTCAAACCGTCGAACGCATGAACTCACACACCGACAGACGCAATCAGCCCGGCTCCTTTGATCCGGTTGGCTTTACCGTCGTGCCTCCGCGAAGGTTCGAGGACTTACGCGTCGGCGAGGTATTCCGCGCCCCAAGCCGCACACTGACGGATGCGCATGCCTCCGCTTTCCAAACGGTTTCGGCTGACAATCACCCGATCCACTACGATGTCGAGTACGCGCGCCGACACGGGCATACTGCTCCCGTGGTGCATGGATTGCAAGTTTTCGCCTTCACTGCTCCTGGTGCCACCCTCTTTCCGCAATACATCGGCGACGTGTTTCTTACGTTTACGAGCGCCTCGTGTAGGTTCCTCAAAGAAGTGCATGCGGGGGACACGCTGTATCCCCAACTCGAAATCACTAAACTGACAAGGCAGGGAGACACGGGCATCGTAACCACGCGGGCGACGGTGCATAACCAACGAGGTGAGCTCGTGCTCGACGGCGAGCACCAGGCAAATGGAGCCACCCGACTTCACCAGTCCGAGAGAGGCCGCTCGGCCATTCACTCCAAAATTGAGCGCGCTGAGCGAAAGTCCGCTTTACGACAAGGTCTGGGAAGATGCCGATCTGTCAAAGCGAGACCGCAGCCTCATCACTGTCGCGGCATTAGTTTGCCTGGGACGGATGGATGAGTTGCCTGCGCATCTTCATCGCGCGATCGGTAACGGTGTTACTGAGACCGAGCTGGCGGCCGCTATCACGCATCTTGCCTTCTACGCTGGCTTCCCGGCTGCAATTTCCGCTTCGGCAGTAGCCAATCGCGCCCTGCGCCAATCTCGCAAATAATACGAGTCTTCTCAGGCGCTCGCGCGCCAAGGCCGTCCCATCAACAGAGGTTATATGACCGACCGCATTCTTTCGCACTCGACGTGTTTCTTACGTTTATGAGCGCCTCGTGTAGGTTCCTGAAAGAAGTGCATGCGGGGGACACGCTGTATCCCCAACTCGAAATCACTAAGCTGACAAGGCAGGGAGACACGGGCATGGTAACCACGCGGGCGACGGTGCATAACCAACGAGGTGAGCTCGTGCTCGACGGCGAGCACACGTACTCGCTGAAAGCTGCGTCCGCGGACGAAAAGTAACCAGTCCATTGACGAGTAAAATCCTCTAGTCTGGACGCGGCGATCCAGATTCTCCTCACTTCGTTCAACGTTTCGAAAGAAATTTCATATTTTGTGAAATATCGATGTTGGGCTGCTTGAGGAATTAACATGAAGACAAAGCCAACCGCTAAAGAGCCAGCGTGGGACTTTTCCTTCTGGTTCGCCGTCTCGAGTCCGTTGATCGGTGTTCTGCTCGTCTTCCTCCCCGTGGCTATTTTTTGCCGGTGACTCGAAGAAGCCATGAGCATAACACCAATCATCTTCGTCTTGGTGATTTTACTGTTCGAGTTCGATTCGACCGGACAAGTCAAGACCCGCCGGCAACACAATCACGGCTAAGAAGAAGCTGGAGCGCAAAGATTCGCGCAAGAACTATGAGACTTTCTGAAATATCGGTCTTCGAAAGATTGAGGAAGAAATAACAAATCAAGTAATAACAACATGAACGCTGCCGAAAATTACCAATTCGAAACGAGCCGGAGAGATTTGGCAGCCGGAATCCTCGAACAGGCCACGCTGGATTTGAGACGGTTTCATGGCGCGACGAGCGGGCTCGAGCGGGAATTCTATCTCGATGCTTATCGCTGGGTCATGTCCGATGATTCTTCCTGGCCCTTTTCGTTCTTAAACGTTTGCCAGGTGTTGAATCTCGCGCCGGAAACCGTTCGCGAGGAGGTACTCGGTGACCTGTCGTTAGGGCCCTTAGGTTATTGGAGCCGACGCTGCGGACGCTTCGCGCGCAGATTTAAGATTTCTCTTAGCAGTATTTTCACAAACGAGCCCAACGCGAACGCCGCTGAGCCGGATCGCGTAGCGGCTGCCTTGCACTAACATGAAAGCACACGTCTTGAAGTTGCGTCGAATTTTGCGGCCAGTTGTTAGGGAGTCCATCTACAGGCACGATCCGTTGCTCATCAACAGTTTGGCCGCATTCAATTTCCGTCCCCCAATCAGGCTCGAGTTTCCTGGGGAACGACTCGCGCGCACCCCCCAGTTCTCGCGATGAACGTCACCACGATTGTTCTCATTCCAGGCCTTTGGATGACAGCGCTCAGTTGGGAGCATTGGGTCAAACACTACACCGATAAAGGTTATTGTGTGATTGCCGCGAACTGGCCCGGTATGGAAGGCGGCATCGAACAACTTCGCCGCGATCCGAGCAGCTTCGCGAATCTTGGACTGACTGAAGTTGTCGATCACTACGAGCAAATTATTGGCGAACTTGAAACTCCGCCAATCATCATCGGCTATGGGTTCGGCGGTTTAATAGCTCAGGTGCTTCTCGATCGCGGATGGGGCGTGGCCGGCGTGGCGATCGCCAGTGCGCCCGTAAAGGGAATTGCTCGACTGCCGTTGTCTATGTTAAAGCTGGCGTTCTCAGTTCTCGGCGATTCTTTCAATAGTAACGAGACTACTTCGCTAACTCCGAAACAATTTCATCGCGCGTTTGCAAACTCGCTGACGGAAAGCGAATCGCTGGACGCCTTCAAACGTTACATCGTGCCGGCTCCGAATCGGGTCCTGTTGCAAACAGCGTTCGCAAATTTCACTCGGCACACTGCAATCACCGTCAACTTTCGGAACGACACGCGCGCGCCGCTGCTCCTTGTCGCGGGCGGCAAAGACCGCATCGTGCCCAGTTCAATCGTAAGAGCAAACTTCGACTTGTACCGAGAATCGAACGCCGAAACCGATTACAAAGAATTTTCCGACCAAGCGCACTTCACTCTCCTTCAGGAAACCAAAGTCGCCGACTACGCACTCGGTTGGGCGCTCTGCCGCTCCAATGGGTCGAAGCTAACCTCGGGTCCCGATCACACCGACACCTGGTCGGTTCAACTCTCAACCTAACGAAAATGGATTCGCTGTGACCGACAATCCAAATGAAAAACCTATGAAAACCCAAACTTCTAAACCGAAACCTGCTGCATCAGCCAACAAAAACGCAACCGGCCGCTTATTTTTTCTGGAAGCAAGCGGTGGCCGCATTCTCTCAGTCAATGCCGATGGCTCTGACCGAAAAGTGATTGTGACTGGATGCCGAGTTCCGGACGGAGTGGTTGTCGATCTTGAGGCGCGCCACATTTACTGGACCAACATGGGCAATCCCAGCCGGAACGATGGTTCCATTGAGCGCGCAGATCTCGACGGTGAGAATCGTGTAACTATTGTCAACGAAGGGGCGACATTTACACCAAAGCAGCTGCATCTTGAGAAGAAGAACGGCAAACTTTATTGGTGCGATCGCGAGGGAATGCGCGTGATGCGCTCGAACCTGGACGGTTCGAAGATCGAAACCCTGGTCGACACAAGCAACGGCGACGTGCGTCCGGGCACTGATCAAACGCAGTGGTGTGTCGGGATCACCGTCGATCCGGACCGCGGACAAATTTATTGGACGCAAAAAGGACCAGATGATGCGGGCAAAGGCCGGCTCTTTCGCGCGAAGATCGACATCCCAAAAGGCGAGACGGCGGCTAATCGCACGGACATCGAAGTGCTATTCGATGGTTTGCCTGAACCGATCGATCTCGAGGTCGATCTGAAGAATCGGTTCATTTATTGGACGGACCGCGGAGATCCGCCGCGCGGTAACACGGTAAATCGTGCCTCGATAGACGCCGACTTCAGCAAACATCCGACACCGGACATTTTGCTTACACATCTGATGGAGGGAATCGGGATCGCTCTCGATTTCAAAGGGAATCGGATGTTCCTCACTGATTTAGCCGGCACCATTTATTCCGCCAGGCTCGACGGCTCGGAAAAGAAACCACTGCTGGTCGCCCAGGGAAATCTCACCGGAATCGCCTACGCAGAAGTAGACAGAAAGGAAGACTAATATGTCATACAACAAACCAATCCGTCGGATCGCTATTGTTGGCACTGGAGTCATCGGTGCCAGTTGGGCAGCTGAATACCTTGCTCGCGGATTCGATGTCATCGCGACCGATCCTGCTCCAAACGCGGAAGCCAATTTGCGCAAATACATCGACGAAGCCTGGAAAGACCTGACGACCATCGGTCTTTCCAAAGGCGCGTCCCGAGACCGCTTAACTTTCACGACGGATCTGAAAGAGGCGCTCTCGAAGGCGGACTTCGTTCAGGAAAACGGACCCGAGCGTCCCGATTTCAAGATGAAGTTGTTCGCCCAGATGGATGATGCCGCTCCCGTCGATTCAATCATCGCCTCGAGTTCGTCGGGAATAACACCAAGCGTCATGCAATCAAAATGCAAGCACCCGGAGCGCGTTCTCGTCGGGCATCCGTTTAACCCGCCACACATCATTCCGTTAGTGGAAGTTGTCGGAGGAACGAAAACAGCGCCCGAAGCGATTCAGCGAGCGATCGAATTTTATGCGTCGATTGGGAAGAAGCCGATTCATCTGAGGAAGGAACTTCCTGGTCACGTTGGCAACCGCCTGCAGGCGGCGCTCTACAAGGAGATCATGTATCTGATTCAGCATGATGTGCTGAGCGTGGAGGACGCGGACGTTGCGGTCAGTTATGGCCCTGGACCGCGCTGGGGAGTGATGGGGCCAAGTTTGCAGTGGCATCTCGGCGGCGGCGCCGGCGGCATCAAACACTTCATGGACCACCTGATGGATCCATTGGCTGCCATGATCAAAACTCTCGGTACTCCAGACATCACGCCCGAGCTCAAACAAACGATCGTTGAAGGCGTTTTGCGCGAAGCGGGGAAACGTTCGGTCGATGAGCTCGCACAAGAAGAGAACGAATTGCTAATCGGGCTGTTGCGTTCACGCGCACAAACGGGACAACGAAGGGAAAACCAAACAAGTAGCTGCATAAAGGAGCAACAATGAACTCGAATAAACAAACAAGCTCCGTCACGCGAAGCGGAGTTTCACAGAACAAGGGCATTCCGAAACAGAGTCTGGGAACGAGGATGAAAACAAGCTCCGTCAGCGACGGATTAACCAAATCACTCGAATCAAAGCTTAGCAATCCTGCCTCATCGCCGGACTTTGATATACACGCCGAAACAAATGAGGTGTTGAAAGATATTGGGCTGACAACGGCGGACGCCGGAGGCAAGCTTACATTCTACGGATCCGATCCGATTCTCCCGAGCCCGATCCGTTTCGGGACGATGGCCGCTATCGGTCTGGCCGCACGGAGCGTTGCGCTGGCTGCACTTTGGAGACAGACCACGGGCGAAGGACAAGATATTTCAGTGGACGTGCGCAAGGCACTCCGGCGGTTCGCCGGATTCTTTGAAGGCAAATGGGAAACGATCAATGGTCGGCCGCCCTCCCCGGGTGGCTATGCGGTTAGCCCATTCCTAAAGATGGGGGATGCGTTTTTTCGCGAGACACGCGATGGGCGGTACGTGTTGGCGCTAGACATTTATCCTCAACTCCTCGTGCGCACGCTCGATTTTCTCGGCTGCAGCCCGCGTACCAAATCCATTAACAATGCCATACTAAAGTGGGACGCCGTGGAACTAGAAGAGGCTGCTGCGGTCGAGGGACTAGTTCTGGCAATGGTGCGAACGAATGAGGAATTTCGTCGCGAGCCTCAGTACACCGAGGTCCTCGCGAAAATGCCGCTGATCACAGTGGAGAAGATTGGGGACAGCGACCCGGTTCCGCTTAAAGCGAACGACAATCTTCCTCTCGCTGGTGTCCGCGCATTCGGCATGGGTCACGTAATCGCGGGAGCCGGGATGGGGAGAGACATGGCCCTATACGGCGCGGACGTGCTCAACATCTGGAGACCGCGCGACTCGGAAATCGAAGCGTTCTTCTGGGATGTCCAGGTGGGCATGCGCTCAACGATCCTCGATGATGCGAAGGAAGATCGAGAAAAATTCAATCAGCTGCTAAAGGATGCTGATGTATTTTTTGCCAATAAACGTCCCGGATTTTTGGAGAAGCACGGCCTCGATGCCGAATCGCTTTGCGCGCAGAAGCCCGGATTGATTCATGCAGTCGTCGCTATGCACGGCGAGGAGGGACCCTGGTCGAATCGACCCGGTTTCGATGAGATTGGCGCGGCAGTGTCTGGCCTCTTTACGATCGAAGGTTCCCCGACTCAGCCGAAGCAGCCGCCAATTGTCCCCATTGCTGACAATGTCGTCGGCTGGTTAGGCACAACTGGTATTCTCGCTGCGTTACGGCGGCGGGCAATCGAAGGCGGCAGCTATCGGGTGGTCGTTTCGCTAACGCGGAGCGTGTTGTGGTTGCTCTCGTTAGGTATTTTCGACAAGGCCTACGCGAAAGCGACCGCGGACTCTACCGACGAGCACAAGTACATCGCTCCGGACCTGTTTACCGCGGAAACACCGCTTGGCACTTATCAGGGAATGACGGACCAGATCGTATTGTCGCGCACACCCGGCGCCTATCGAACTGTGCTGGTTCCGCGCGGCTCAAGCAAGCCCGAATGGCTTTCGCTCCGAAAATGAACATATATATGCATATGCTCGCACAGATTAATCCAACAGTTCTGCCGGCTCTTCGAATCGCCGCGACATTCTTCTTCATCATCAATTTGTTAGGCGGTGCGTATATTTTTCGTAACCGTCACCGATTCTTTGACCGCGATCCAAATGTCGACAACGACATTCCGGCCGTCCGCAAAATAAGAGTCGAAGTCGTCATGATCCCGTGGCTCGTTTTGACGACTCTTGTCCTGATTCTCCTGATCAGTTTCTGGCTCGCTTGATAAAGTCCCGTTCTTTGGCTGGACTCATCTGGCGCAGCTAAAGCACAAGGTCAATTATCCAGCTATTCGTCGCGGTTCACTCGACCGCTGGATAATTCTTCGCATGAAAAAACCGCAGAAAAACTGAGATTCTCTAAAATTTTGACGCCGAAAAGCTTGAGAAAGAGATGGGAAAATAAGACGAACAATGGCGGACACTAATAGTATGTTGATCGCGCGGGTCGCGTTACGATTCGCGGTAATTGCATGAAAACGACTAGAGTAGTCATTGCCGGTGGTGGGTTCGCCGGGCTTTACGCGGCAATACACTTCGACAAACGGCTCGCGCGCCGTGCGGACGTAGACGTGACGCTGATCAATCGCGAGAATTTTATTCTCTTTACCCCGATGCTGCACGAAGTCGCAGCGGGAGATCTTTATCCGGCAGACATCGTGAACCCGCTCCGCCGCATTCTTCGCCACGTGAAGGTTGTCGAAGCCGATGTATGCACAGTTGATCTGACCCGCCGAATAGTCGGCTGCACGGCTGGCCTGGCAGATCGCGAGCTGAATTTCGAGTTTGATCATCTGCTTCTGGCACTCGGCTCGGAAACAAACTTCTTTAATATGGACGGCGTCCGCGACTGGTCGGTAACCATGAAAAGCTTGAGTGACACGGCGCTGTTACACAATCGCATGGTGGCGCTTTTAGAAGAAGCCTCTCTGCAGAGCGATGAGGCGGCACGCCGCCAGTTACTCACGTTCGTCACCGCTGGCGGTGGTTTCTCGGGCACCGAAACAACCGGCGCCGTTAACGACTTCGTGCGGGAAACCGTGCGCTATTATCCGCAGTTGCGCGAAGAATTGATTCGAGTTGTGATGGTTCATCCAGGGAATTTCATTCTGCCCGAATTAGGTGAAGAACTGGGGCGCTACGCCGAACACAAATTGCGCGAACGCAAAGTGGAGGTGATCAAAGGCCCGCGTGTGGCGAACTACGATGGGGCGGTAGTCACGTTAAGCGATGGCACATCGATTCCTGCCGCGACTCTGATCTGGACGGCAGGTGTAAAACCCAGCCCTGTCATTGAACAGTTGCCTTGCGAGAAGGAACGTGGCCGACTCTTGGTAAGTGAGTTCATGGCGGTGACTGGTGTTCCTGGCTTATGGGCGGCTGGCGATTGCGCAGCCGTGCCTATCCTAAACACCGAAAACTTTCATCCACCAACGGCGCAGCACGGCTTGCGGGAAGGAGTGACGGTTGCGAAGAACATCGAAGCTACGATTCTCGGTGGGTCGCTCAAGCCGTTCCGTTATAAAATGATGGGACAGTTGGCAGCCATTGGTCATCATACCGGTGTGGCGATGGTGTTTGGGATCAAGTTTTCCGGTTTTATCGCCTGGTGCTTCTGGCGATCAGTGTATCTAATGAAGCTTCCACGCTTGGCTAAGAAGCTGCGAGTCATGGTGAGTTGGACACTTGATCTTTTCTTCGGTCAAGAAATCGAGCAGATGATCAGCGTCCGTGAAATCGAAGCGCACAGCGGTCAACTGGCGCGAATCCGCGCGCGAGCAAAGCAATCAAAGCTCCCCCCTTCTGTGCTCGCCAATTCAAGTCACGATCAGGCAAAATGACCGTTGATGAAACCGTGGTGGGGACTTCCACAGGCTGTGGTGCAGACCTCTTTCATTGTAGTCGCAGAATCATTGGTGATTGTCGGCATCGCCTATGCGCGCGATGAGCCGCCCCCCTCGCCTGTGCGACCGTGGGCACCGCCGGCGCTTCCAAGATATGAAGGAGAACTTCGCAATTACCAATTGACTGAAGCTGAACGCCGCTACTATCCGGCGATTGATCCGCGCAAGACTTACAACCTCGCGGAGCTGATTGACATCGCGCAGCGCAGTAACCCGGAAACACGAGTTGCCTGGGAGCGCGCCCGGATGGCAGCGGCTGCGGTCGGTCTGACGGAGAGCGCCTATTACCCGTACCTCGTCGCCGCTGCGGCGGGAGGCTACGACCGGGCCTTTATCCCGTTTCCAACGTTGCGCGTTAAGCAACAACCGCCGCCAACGAATGGAAACCTTCCGAACGTGGAAATTGTCGGCGGCGGTACGTTGATCACGCAATCGTTGCTGGCGCGCGGCGAGTTGACGGCGAAATGGCTACTGCTCGACTTTGGCGAACGAAAAGCGATTAGGGAAGAAGCCCGGGAGAAATTGATGATGGCAAACGTCGGTTTCAATGGAACGCACCAAAAAATCGTCTTTGATGTGACGGACCGGTTTTATCAGCTCGGCACCGCGCGCCAAAAGGTGATGGTAACTCAGAGCGCGCTGGACGCAGCGAAAACCGTGGAGCAGGCGGCGCAGGCGCGGTTCGACACCGGCCTTGCCACGAAACCGGAACTGCTCCAGGCGCAGCAGCAAAGTGCGCAATCTAATTTTGATCTTCAGGCCAGCCTCGGCGCGGAGAGCGACGCCAGAGTGGCGCTCATTGAGACCATCGGCCTTCTGCCAACCGTGTCGCTCAAGGTGGCGGACCTGCCGGAGACAAGTCATCTGACTACTCAGACGGCAGATTCCGTTGGTGAACTAATCACGAAAGCTTTGTCGCAACGGCCGGATCTCGTTGCAAAGCTTGCCAATGTTCGTTCCAAGGAACAGGAAATTCTCAGGACCCGCGCCGAGTACTATCCAAAGGTCACGTTGGATGCCCATGTTTCCGAAACGGAACTGGATGTCAGAATTGCTAACTCGGACTTTTTCGGTGGCGCCCGGCCAACTTTTGGCGTTTTCCTCAACGCTGAGGTGCCGATCTTCGACGGGTTCGCACGCCGGCACAAACTCGATATGGCCGAGGCCGACTTGCATCAGGCCGAGAATGAACTTGCTGGGGCGCGCGACTCGGCAGCGCGGGAAGTGTGGAAGGCGTACACCGATTACAAAACCGCGCTCAAGAAACAGGACGCTGCCGAAAAGCTATTGACCGCCTCGAAGAGCGCGTTCGATGCGGTGCTCGAATCCTACAAGCAAGGGCTGAGCACATACCCCGAGGTGGTTAGCACCGAACGCAATCTCACCGCCGCGCTTGCGACAAGTCACGACACGCAGTCGGCAATTTACACGAGTCAAGCGGCCCTCGCGTTGAGCGTTGGTGATCTCGCGCGCCCAGCCCCGCCACTCGTTAGGCAGCCACGAAGATGAAAGCCAATCGCAGGCTGTTGATACTAGCGGTCGCTGCCCTGGCACTGCTCGTTCTCTCTTTCATTGCGGCGGCCATCGTCAGCCCCTACCACTCGCTCACGGTTGATATTCTCGGCTCGTATTTTCCGGCCTGGATGGTCTGCATTGTTAGCGGCCTGACTTTAACGCTCGTCTCGCATTGGATCATTCAAGCTTGCAATCTGAAACCGTACGTCGGTCCCGCCCCGCTCATCTACTCGTCTCTCATGATCATCTTCACATTCGCGACGTGGATCCTGTTTTACCAAAATTGACTGCAATGAACCGAGAGGCAAATCCATTAAACAAAGAAGTCGCGAAGGAACACGACGTCGACCCGGGCAAGTTCATTCGCAAGATTGTCACCGTAATCATCGTCGCCGGTGCGGTGCTGATCACGCTCTACGTCTGGGGAATAATCGAACGCCATCCACGGACCGATGATGCGGCAGCGCGAGCCAATGTGGTGGGCATTGCGCCGCGCGTGAGTGGTCAAACCATCAAGCTGAATGTGCAGGACAACCAGGCGGTAAGGAAAGGCGACGTGCTTTTCGAAATCGACCCGGAGGATTACAGACTCATCCTGGAAAAGGCTAAGGCTGAGTTGGCCACTGTGGATCGACAGCTCGCACAAGCCCAGGACACCTTGCACCGCATGGAACCACTCCTGCCCCATGGCTTTGAGACCGCCGAAAACGTCGATAAAGCCCGAACCGCAGTGACAACGCTACAAGCTCAGCGCGAAGGTGCGATCGCGACCATCAATCTCGAAGAACTCCATCTCTCCTACTGCAAGGTCATCGCACCTTTCGACGGACGTGTCATCAATCTCAACATTTCGGCCGGCGCCCACGTCACCGCCGGGGTTTCCGTCTTCTCGTTGCTTGACACTACCAAATGGTACGTGATCGCGAATTTTCGAGAGGCGGAGATTCGACATATGGCTCCCGGCAGCGAAGCGATTGTTTACCTGTCGTCTGCGCCTAACCAGCGCTTCCGTGGAAAAGTCCAGGGAATCGGATGGGCAGTTAAGCCCGAAGGCGAGATCGATCTACCGCCCGCCGGTGTACCGTATGTGAAACGCGAACTGAACTGGGTACGGGTCGCGCAACGTTTTCCCGTGCGGATCGAAGTCGAGAATCCCGATCCCAACTTGTTTCGCATGGGAGCATCAGCCGTCGCTATTATCGAAGGTCCACCTCGCTAGATGAACTCGGACATGGTCAGGGTCAGTATTTGGCGTTGCGCCTCTCCCCTTGCTGAAGGGGAGAGGATTGAGGTGAGGGGTTCCATCCCCCCAATTAAGGTTACAAAACCCTCACCCTACCCTCTCGGCGCTCCACCCCGGTCGCGATCCAAGGGAGGCGAATATATCGCCCTAACTAGATGAGCGCGATCAGTGCAAGCCCGGTGGAACCGGCGATACTCCCGTTTGGTTCTCTTGAATGGTTCAAACGCCAGTTAGCACCGACGCCTGACCGCGCTCGCCGAACCGCGATCATGGTCGGTGCCGCGGTGTTATGCGTGATCATTTCGATGGCGCTCCAAGTGCCGGAGTTGTCTGTCACCGCCTATATGCCTTTCTTCATTTCGCAGGAGAGCAAGCTTAAGACGACAATTATTGGAGTGGTTGGGTTTATCGGCCTGACGATCGGCATTGGCATTGCTCTCCTGCTGTACAAGTTCACCTATGGCTATCCCGAACTGCGCATCCCTGGAATGGCAATCACGCTCTTTCTTGGAATGTGGTTGTCCCGCGTTTTTGTGATCGGGCCACTCGGATTCCTCATCGGTTTCATTGTCGCTGTAGTGCAGTCCCTTGGAGAATACGTTCCCTCACCTGAACGATTGGTTCGAGATATTCTTTGGCTGTGGGTCGCTATCGCCTACGGCGTCGGACTCACCGTCGTGCTGAACCTGTTGTTTCTGCCGGACGCGCCGGGCCCGCCTGCACAGCTGCCGAAACCGAGAAGCTTTTTTGTCTCTGATGCGTTCACCAATCCGGCACACGTGCACTTTGCGCTCAAAGTCACCTTCGCAGCGATGTTTTGTTACACCTCTTATATGGCGATTGACTGGTTCGGGATCCATACCGCCTTGATCACCTGCACATTCATTGCGCTCGAAAGTACCGGTGCAACCCTGCACAAGGGTGTGCTCAGGATGGGCGGCTGCATAATTGGCGGAGCACTCGCACTGTTCACCATCGTCTTCCTCATGCCGCACATGGTGACAATCGCGTCGCTCGTTGTGGTCGTTGCCTGTGCCTCAGCCGTCGCCGGCTGGGTCGCAACCGGAAGCGAAATGATTTCTTATGCGGGCTTACAGATCGCATTCGCTTTCTTCTACAGTGTCTTCCAGGGTTATGCGCCCGATACTGACCTTGATAACGTCCGCGATCGTGTCGTTGGAATTCTTTTCGGTCTCATCGTTACCGGACTCGTCTTCAAGTACATCTGGCCAGAGCGCACGATTGACCGATTGGGAGCTGCATTGCGAGTGGCGCTTCAACAACTGGCGCGGCTGGTCGAAATTCCTCGGCCCGAAACTTCGATTGAAACCGGGAAAGCGGAGGCTCACTCTCTCATAGCGGGAACTTCAAGGAGTTTCGACCAGGCGAAGCGCTATGTTGAGCTAACGCAGTTTGAGTTCGAAGAGTCGCCTGATCGCGAGCGAAGCTCATTAGAAAATTTAGAGGAAACGCTTTCACGCGCCGAGGGCATCTTTGCTTCGGCGAAGTCGCTTGTGCAGGGCGAGGCAAAGCAAAATCAGAGTCGCACCGCTCTGCAATCCGAAATTGCGGCCGAACTTCAAAGACTGAACTGAGTACCCAACGACTTGGAGATGAAACCATCACCGAGATACTATCATTCCATTCGTAACCGTGGGCGGGCGAGATACCCGATGTTCCAATGATCCCGCAATCCAGAGGCCATTCGCGAATTTCCGCGGACAGGATGATGACACTCGCGCCGAGCGCTGCATTACTAGCCGGTAGCCTGCTGTTTCTGTGCTTTGCTTCTGGCGGACAAGCGCAGAACGCATCCCCGTCCCCGACGCCGTCTCCTTCTCCCACGGCGACAGCGGCACCCACCGCTGTGCCCTTGCCTGACATCGTCGCGGCTTCCGATTCTGCTTCGGAGCGACTCAATGAAATTCAATCGGAGCTTTCTTCGAACAAGACAGGCGACAACATCACAGGCGAACTTGCGGCAACCACAAAGGAAATCGACGCGCGCGAGCTTGAAACCGGACGCATTCTCCGGCCAGGCGTCCCGCTGGAAACGTTGAGCGATTTCGGGACGCCCTGGCAAAAGATAGCCGATCAACTCACCGACTCCGGTCGGCAGCTAACCGACCGCGCGACCGCGCTCGACGGCGAGCTCACTCAAATGTCGGCGAGCCGCACAATGTGGACGGCGACTGTCGAACTTGCGCGCAAATCCAACGCACCACCAGAAGTGATGCAGCGGATCAATCAGGTGTTGCAGACGATCAGCGCGACCGAAGAGATGCTACAGAACGGCCGCGCCGCAGTCCTTAGCTTGCAGACTCGCGTGGCCGAGCAAACGCAACGCGCTAACAACGCGTTGCGTTCCATCAGATCGGCTCAAAGCGCAGCAGTTAATCGCCTCTGGTTGCGGGATAGTCCGCCGATCTGGAGTCCCGAGGTGCGCACGGCCGCCGCGCAATCGCTCGGACGTGACAGCCAGGTGTCGTTAGGCACGCAGGCCGCGCAAGTACGCAACTACCTGGAACGCGAGTGGACAAGGCTTATCTACATTGCCCTGCTCTTTATCGCGTTTGCGGTCGTTATGCTGCGAGTCAAACGCCAGGTCTCACGCTGGACCGATAAAGATCGAGCACTCGACCGCACCAATCGCGTCCTGCAATTCCCGTTCTCCACTGCGTCTCTGCTCATGGTAGTTTCTGCGCGTTGGATCCTCTACGATGCACCACGCGGCGTCTGGGTCATTCTCGCCACGCTTGCCTTGATTCCCATCGTGGTGCTGCTGCGGGGTCTGATCGATCGGCATCTCTTCCCGATCGTCAATGCACTGGTTGTTTTCTATTTCCTGGCGCAAGTGCGCGCGGTAGCGGCCTACATCCCTGTGCTCTCGCGCATCATCATTCTGCTGGAAATGCTGGGCGGTTTGATTTTTCTCATCTGGTACATCCGGATGCGGCGCCGTTTCGGACCACGCACGGCTTCGAACAAAACCGCCCACATTGCCGCTTCCATCGCAGTGGCCGGGTTCGTCGCGATCATTGTCGCGGATTCGTTAGGATACGTAGGACTGGCAAATTACCTTTGCGTTGGCATTCTGGCTGCCGCTTACTTCGCGGTGGCGCTTTATGCGGCCGCCCGCATTCTCGAAGGGCTCATTTTCTTTGCCCTGCGAACTCGACCGCTCGCCTCCCTCGCCGTGGTGCGACGGCACGAGCAATTGCTGCGCAGACGCATCGCCCGCCTCATTGGGGTGGCTGCGATTATCACCTGGGTTCTGCTATCGCTGAGTGCTTTCTCCTTACGCGAAGCGGTCATCACTCGGACAACCGCCTTGCTCAATGCCGACATTGGTGTGCGCTGGGTCCATATTTCGTTAGGGGCGATGGTGGCGTTCGTTCTCACGATCTGGATCACGCTCCTTCTCTCGCGTTTCCTGGGTTTTGTCCTCAAAGAAGAAGTGTACGATCGTTTTCACCTCGCGCGCGGCCCGGCCTACGCAGTGTCGACCCTCGTGCACTATGTCGTGCTGCTTGTCGGATTCTATATCGCAATCGCCGCACTCGGCGCCGACATGACGAAGTTCGCCATCCTCGCCGGTGCATTCGGTGTCGGCGCCGGCTTCGGTCTGCAAAACATCTTTAACAATTTCTTTTCCGGCCTCATTCTTCTGTTCGAGCGGCCCGTGCAGGTGGGCGACCTTATTCAGGTTGGTGATCAGACCGGGGTGGTTAGGCGTATCGGCATTCGCGCCAGCATCATTGCTCTCGACGACAAGTCCCAGCTCATCATTCCGAACGGTCAGCTCATTTCCGAAAAAGTAACGAACCGGACCTTCTCCAGTTTGCAAAAACGGATGGAGCTAACCATCCGTACCGCTTATGGGGAGGATCCGGAGCAGGTAATCGCGTTACTTGTCAAAACTGCGGCGGCCCATCCAAACGTTACCAAAAACCCGCCACCGGATGCTGTGCTAAAGCAATTTGGCGAGGACGCGCTCGTCTTCGTGCTCGGCTTTACGACTGAAGACGTGGCGCGATTTCCCTTTGTGCAAAGCGATGTGGCCGTCGCGGTGAATGCGGCGCTGCGGGAGGCCGGAATCAAGATTCCCGTTCCCCAGCGGATCGTCCATCTCGAACAAAATGACGCGACTAAGCCCTCGTTAGGGCAGCATCGCGCAGACGCTACGGATGATTTGCCGTCCGGAGGCAGCTGAACTCATGCCATCGCTTTTCCAAAACAGGTGGCAAGTTTTCGTCAGATGTGGCTTCGCCCTTCTTCTGTTCCAATCGTGCGGATGCGCTGCTCATTTGGCGACAGTAAAAACAATACCGGCACGGCTACCGACAGGATTCCGTGTGGAAGAACCACTTCACTCCGCCACAAAATACCTGCTCGCGGCAGAACATGAACCGCCCTTGCCGGCATTAGGTTACGACCTGCTGGCTGCCAAAATTTCATATGGAGTATTGGAACGACAGCCCAAGAACGAGTCGGCCCGCAGTATCTACAACTTCGCCGTAGCGCGCGTCGTCCAAGATGTCGACCGAACAGATATTGAGCCGTGGCGGCATCCCGTCACTGTCGTGACGGATGAAGGTCGTTATACTCTCGTATCTCCCAAGCCCGTCGACGCGGACCGTGATCCGAGTCGATACGATTTATTTCCGACCGACACGTTGAAGATCGGCGGAAAATTCTTCAAAACCTACTCGACTGTGAGTGGCCTTGGCGCGCCGATTGCAGTGGTTGGGCGCACCGAAAGTCCGCACTTCCGTCAGCAATATAAACTTCGCCGCATTTACGCGCCGATCACCGCGATCGTCCGCTTCTCCGGCCGGAAAGCGAGCTTGGAGTTCATGGATCCATTAAACGCCGAAAGAACCACACTGAACAAGCAAACCTTTCCTCTTGCCGCTGATTTTGATGCGCCTACGGCACTGCTGGTCGCTCGTGAACGCCCGGAACGGCTTGGGCTGTCGCGGGTCATGAACCCGGAAGCCTATGCAGATACAGCGATGCTTACCCGGTTGCAGCAATTCGATCCCGCGCGGACGCCTGTGATTTTCGTTCACGGCTTGCAAGAAACAGGAGCCAGCCGGGCGCTAATGATTGACTCCCTTCGGCATGACCCCTCGATAAGAAAGCATTATCAGTTTTGGTTCTTCAGCTACCCGAGTGGTTATCCTTATCCCTACGCGGCGGCGCTTTTCCGACAGGATCTCGATGGGATCAAGCGCGTATTCCCAAACCACAAGCGCATGGTCTTAATCGGTCACAGCATGGGAGGATTGATCTGTCGATTAATGGTCACAGATGCGGGCGACAAGATCTGGCGCGATTTTTTTGCCACACCTCCGGCCAGAACCCCGCTGGCGAGCGACACACGCAAGCTCTTGGAACAGGCGCTTGTTTTTAATCATCGGCCGGACATTCAACGGGTGATATTTATCTCGACGCCCCATCGCGGCAGCGATCTGGCCTCGAACTCGATCGGGCGCATCGGCGCCGCTCTTGTCAGGACTCCGCGGCTTTTCACCTCGATATATGCGTCAACCAAACCGCTCCTGATCGCCGACCCTGCGGCCAGACCGCTAAACCGTATGCCGAATAGCGTGGATACGCTTGAGCCTAACGATAGGTTCGTGGAAGCGGTCAACAAACTGTCAATCACGCGCGGTATTCCTTATCATTCGATCATTGGAGACCGCGGCCGGGGCGACACACCCAATAGTTCCGATGGAGTAGTTCCATACTGGAGCTCGCATCTCCCGGGCGCGCAGTCGGAGTTAATCGTCAATTCAGATCACGGCGCGCAATACAATCCACAAGCAATTCGAGAAGTTGAAAGAATTCTGAAGACCTATCCGTGATCCTAATGAACATCGAATCGATTGCGCCCGCAATAAAGAAGGCGTCTCCGTGGTTGATAGTTTGGAGCACAGTGACCTTTATTTGTGGAATTCTGGCCATCATCCTTCCTCTGACGATCTCTTTTGGAATTGCGCTTGCCATCGGTTGCTTGATTTTGACCGCAGGAATTGCGCATTTGTTTTTTGCATTCGATACGCGCAGCGTCGGCGGCTTTCTCTGGCAGATACTTCTGAGCGCGCTCTATGTGATGGCGGCAATTTGTTTATTGGTGAATCCACTTTTGAGCGTTCTTTCGCTGGCTTTTATTCTGGCGATTTTTCTCCTCCTGGAGGGCATCCTGGAGTTTGCTCTCTACTTTTGTCTCAGGCGATTCCGCTACTCGATCTGGCTCCTAATTGATGGCATCGGCACTTTGATCGTTGGGATATTGATGATCAGCCATTGGCCACCAGCGTCTCCGGAGATAATCGGAGCGTTAATCGGTATTAGCCTGATGTTGAGTGCCGTCTCGAGAGTTATACTTTCGTTGGCGATCCGGACGATGAACCCCGCAACCGCCTAACAAGTCTTCAATACCCGCCGAGCATTCCTCAGATGTGAAATTCGAGATTGGGCATGTCTCTTCTCCCCCAGAACCCGCGATTGGCGGCCAACTCAAATGAATGCGAACCTGATTAGATGAAGCAGTTCTTTTTTGCGTGTGCCGCTTTTTTGTTCGTTTTTTTGACCGGAAGTGGCTGCAAGAAAGCATCAGTAACGCAGCAACCTGCGCTGCCGGTCAACGTCGTTACTGTCGTCGAGAAGGAGGTAAACGAATGGGACGAATTCACAGGGCGGCTGGATCCAGTTGAATCGGTCGAGATTCGCCCGCGCGTGTCTGGATACATTACCGAGATTCATTTTGAGGCGGGCGCGATCGTTAAAAAGGGCGACCTCCTTTACGTGATCGATCCACGCCCTTACCAGGCGGACTTTGATCGCGCAGCCGCGGAAGTCGACCGAATGGACGCGCAACTCAAGCTTGCCGAGATCGAACTAAACCGAGCGAAGGAACTGCGCGGCAAGGCCACGATTTCCGCGAGCGAGTTCGATCAGAAGGCTGCCACATTTCAAGGTGCAGCCGCTGCCAAAAGTTCGGCAGAAGCCGCCAAGAATGCGGCGGCGCTGAATCTGGAGTTCACGCAAATCAAATCTCCGATCGACGGTCGAGTGAGTGACCAGCGCATCACCGTAGGCAATCTGGTTCAGCCAGGAGCAGGTCCAGATAGCTTGCTTACGACAGTAGTCTCGATCGATCCGATTTATGCCAAAGTCGATGCCGACGAGAACGCCGTGCTCAAATATGTAAAGCTCAGCGAGGAAGGGAAACGTGTGAGCGCGCGCACGGCCAAGATCCCTGCGTGGATCGAGCTCGGAAACGAGACGGATTTTCCGCACAAAGGCACAGTCGACTTCGTCGACAACCGCCTTGATCCCGGGACGGGGACGGTGCGCGTGCGAATCGTCATAAAAAACTGGAACCCTAACTTGATTACGCCAGGTTTCTTCGTTCGCGTGCGCGTTTCGGGCGCAACGCCTTATCGGGCTGCACTAGTCCCGGACAGAGTGATCAGCTCGCAACAAGGGTTGAAATACGTATTCGTCGTTAAGCCCGATAATACCGTCGAACGTCGTAACCTCGAGACCGGTGGTTTGTTTGAAGGAAAACGGATTGTGAAAAGCGGACTGAAGGACGGCGAGAAAGTTGTCTCGACCCGTCTGCAATTGTTGCAAGCCGGAATGAAAGTCACGCCTGTACCGGAAGAGACTCCTGCCAGCGAAACGGACACAAAGAAAAGCGTCGCTGAATCGCAAAACGAAAAATGATGGCGCGGGCGCAACGGCGGTCGACATGAATTTTCCGCACTTTTTCATCGACCGGCCAATTTTCGCCGGCGTCATCAGCATTGTCATCGCGCTGGTCGGTGTCATTGCGCTTTCAACGCTGCCCATCGCGCAATATCCCGATATCGCGCCACCAACCATCCAGGTCACAGCCAGCTATCCCGGCGCGAACGCAAAGGTAGTATCGGAGACCGTGGCGACGCCGATCGAGCAGCAAGTCAATGGCGTCGAGAACATGCTCTACATGTCATCGCAAAGCACGAGCGACGGCAACATGACATTGACCATTACGTTCAAGCTCGGCACCAATCTCGATACGGCGCAGGTGCTGGTGCAAAACCGCGTCGCCATCGCCATTCCCGTGCTCCCGCCCGATGTGCAACGGATCGGCGTGACGACGAAAAAGCAATCGCCCGACATCACGATGGTGGTGCACCTCGTTTCACCGGACGGATCGCTCGATCAACTTTTTACCAGCAATTACGCTTTGCTCCAGATTCGTGACGAACTCGCTCGGCTCGATGGTGTCGGCGATGTCAATGTTTTTGGTGCACGCGAATATTCGATGCGTCTCTGGCTCGATCCTAACAAGCTTTCTTCGCGTGGACTGACCGCGCAGGACGTCGTGACAGCGGTCCAGGAACAGAATGTGCAAGTCGCGGCGGGAATCATCGGCGCCCCGCCAGTGCCGAAGGGCGCGACAGCGTTTCAATACACGGTCAGTACGCAAGGCCGACTCGCGGACGAAAAGGCGTTCGGCGGGATCATCGTCAAGACCGGCGCCAATGGACAAGTCACGTACGTGCGCGATATCGCGCGGGTGGAGCTCGCCGCGCGCGATTACACGGTCAACAGCGGGCTCGGCGGAAAACCGGCGACCGCGATTGCCATTTACCAACTGCCGGGCTCGAATGCGCTCGCCACTTCCGATGCCGTGAGAAAAAAGATGGCTGAGCTTGAACAGCGTTTTCCGAGCGGACTGGACTACACAATCGTTTACGATCCGACGGTCTCCGTCCGCGAATCGATTCACGAAGTTCAAAAGACGCTCTTCGAAGCAATCGGGCTCGTCGTGCTAGTCGTTCTGATCTTTCTCCAAACCTGGCGCGCGGCGATCATCCCTCTCATCGCGATCCCAGTTTCGTTGATCGGCACATTCGCCGCGATGAAAGGCTTCGGGTTCTCGATCAACAATCTCTCACTGTTCGGCATTGTGCTCGCGATCGGTATCGTTGTTGACGATGCCATAGTAGTTGTCGAGGCAATCGAGCATCACATTGAAGATGGTTTGAGCCCGCGCGATGCGGCGCGCAAGGCGATGACGGAAGTTGGCGGCGCATTAGTTGCGATTGCTCTCGTGCTTTGCTCTGTTTTTATCCCGACCGCGTTTATTGCGGGCATTACTGGCACATTCTTTCGTCAATTCGCGCTCACCATTGCAGTCTCGACTGCGATCTCCGCACTCAATTCGCTCACACTTTCCCCCGCCCTCGCCGCCTTGCTCCTCAAGCCGCGCGGCGCGAAGAAGGATTCGTTCCAACGAATTATCGATGGACTGCTTGGATGGTTCTTCAGAGGATTCAACAAGACGTTTTCCTGGGCTTCGAACGCATACGGCAACACTGTCGCGCGCCTTGTCCGATTAGCTGTCATCGTTTTATTTGTCTACGCAGGTTTACTTGCGCTGACTGGCGTCGGTTTCAAAGTTGTGCCGGGCGGTTTTCTTCCCACACAAGATCGCGGTTACGCTGTCGTGTTTGCACAGTTACCTGATGCGGCCTCGCTCGAGCGGACCCAGGAGGTTGTCGACAAGATTTCGAAAATCGCGCAAGAAACGCCCGGGATTCTCAACACCGTCGAATTCGCGGGATTCAATCTCTTTGGCGGCAATCAGCCGAACACGGCCGCGGTGTTTCTTCCATTCAAAGAATTTTCCGAGCGAAAAACGCGCGACCAGGGTCTGCCGGCGATTCTGGCGAAAATAAATGCGCGTGTGCGCGCGGAGATTCCCGAAGCTCTGGTGATTGCTTTTCCGCCGCCGCCCGTGTCCGGCATTGGTAATGCCGGCGGTTACAAATTGTTTATTCAAGATCGCGGCAACGCCGGTCTCGACGAACTGCAAACGCAAGCCTTCGCCATGATGGTGAAGGCAAATCAAACACCCGGGTTGGCGAACAATCTGACGACTTTTCGCGCGAACGTCCCGCAGCTTTGGCTCGATGTCGATCGCGTCAAAGCGAAAAGCATGGATGTCCCGCTGAGCAACATCTTCGGCACGCTGCAGACTTATCTTGGATCGACATACGTGAACGATCTCACACTCTTTGGGCGCACCTATCGCGTTACAGCCCAGGCCGACTCGCAATTTCGTTTGAGTCCGGACGACATTCGCTTGCTGAAAACGCGCAATAACTCGGGCGGAATTGTTCCGCTCGGATCGGTTGCGACCGTAAAGGAGGTAAGCGGCGCCGACCAGATCACTCGCTACAACATGTTTACCGCAGCCGACCTCAGTGGCCAACCGGCGCCGGGCGCGAGCAGTGGCGAGGCGCTTGCCGCTGTTGAACGTCTCGCTAAACAAATTCTGCCTACGAGCTTCACGACCGAGTGGACGGAGATAGCGCTCCAGCAAAAACTCGCGGGCAACAGCGCGATTTACGTTTTCCCGCTTTGCGTTCTGTTCGTTTTCCTTCTGCTCTCGGCGCTTTACGAAAGCTGGTCGTTGCCACTCGCAATCATTTTGATCGTCCCGATGTGTCTGTTCAGTTCGATCTACGGTGTGTGGCTCCGCTCCATGGAGAACAACATCTTCACACAGATCGGGTTCATTGTGCTCGTCGGGCTCGCTTGTAAGAACGCGATTCTGATTGTCGAATTCGCAAAACAAATTCAGGACCGCGATCAAAAAGACCGCTTCGCCGCTGCAGTGGAAGCCTGCCGTCTCCGATTGCGTCCCATCTTGATGACTTCATTCGCGTTCATCTTCGGTGTCGTTCCGCTGGTCG
>DASZGW010000027.1:0-67616 GCA_035938475.1 Candidatus Udaeobacter sp. | reverse complement strand
TAACCGGTTGAGATCGAGATTCAGTGTGACGCTTCCGTTTTCCACGATCATCTTTTGAAGCGTCCCGGTCGGCGCGTCTGAAGTTTTCTGGTTGAGTTCGCCACCGCGATTCCGGCCCTTAGCGGACTGGACCGCGTAGCTTCCAACGAGCACGAGTAAGGAAAGTGTGAGAGCAATCAGGATTTTCTTTAACATTGTTTTGTTCTCCGAGTTTTTTTGCGCCGTTTGGCCGGCTGCGAGTGAGTCGTCACTTCTCTCACGCGCCGGCGGCGCAAGCCAAGAGTTTTTTTGGAAATTTTAGCCCGCGTACGGCCGCGTCCTACAAATCACCGATTCGTCAGGGACGAGGATGAGCACGAATATCGAATGACGAAGGAATGACGAATATCAGAGACCGACGGACTACGCGAGTGACACGAGTAAAATTGCGGCTCGAATCGATTCGGTTTCGCGTCAGCTTTCGGGAGTGTGCGCGCGTCCTCGCGTCGCTTTTGGAAGTGGTGCCCCGATTGAAAGCGATGCGTGGACGCATCGCACTCCCAAAGCACTTCGTGCGAAATCTTACTTCTTTCCCTCCACTAACGCTGCAGCTTCGCGATCGAGTGCGGCGTAAGCCGGTTCGCGCGGTTGCAAATAAAATTCATCGATCACGATCTGCACCAGCGCCGCAGCCGGGACCGCGAGAAAAACTCCCAGCAACCCAAACAAGGTGGCCGTCGCCAGGGTAAAGAACAAAATATTGACCGGATGCAATCGCATCTCTTTGCCGAGCACGCCCGGCACAAGGACGTTTAGCTCGACCTGGTAAACCAGCACGATCACGCCGAGAGCTAGCCAGAATTTTGTCGCGCCCAGGCTCAACGCGACCAGCAGGATGGGAATGGCGACAAGAAATGCGCCGATGTTTGGCAAAAATTCACCCAGAAACGCGAACACGCCGAATATTAGCGCCGGCTGCACTCCGATTACCCAAAGCAACACGCCGATTGAGAGTCCGGTAATGATACCATTGATAGCGACGCCACGCGCCCAGGCGGTCATTTGTCGCATGAGCCGGGCGAGAGTGCGATGCGCCTGCGCGCGGTAACCATCAGGCGCCAGCGCGAGATACGCCGCTACGAGAGGGCGCGGGTTAGCCAGGACAAAAACAAGCAACAGAACTGCGAACACAAAGCTGGCTGCGCCACCGACCAGACCAAGTGTCGATCGTAACAAAATGTTCCCGACTGTTCCTGCAGCTCCGCCAACTTTTCCGGCGATTTCATCGGTGCGCGGCAATGCGTCGCGGACCGCCGGATAATCTTGCGTGAGTGATTCAATGCGGACGCGAATGCCGTGCCACACAGTGGGCGCACTGCGCACCAGTTCCTGGGTTTGCCTGGCCAGCGGCGGAATCGCAAAAATCATGATCGTGGCAGTGATCGCAATCAGGGCAAGCATCAGCAGGATCACACTGACGAACCGCGGCACGCGACGTTTTTCGAGCCAGACCACGATTGGGTTCAGGACCATGGCGAGCAGAAACACGAGCGCGAACAGCAATATCACCGGTTCCAGCGAGCGCACGATCAACCAGAAGACGATCAGCAGAGAAACCTGCCACACGATGCGCCACGCGCCGTAATAACTCAGCGGTGCGTGCTGATCCTCGTGATCGGATTCTCCCATCCGATTCCTTTTACAGGAGGCAACGAAGAGAACCAAGTTGAATCAATTGCCTGTTCCTCTCCTTCGTTTTCTTCTGTCAGGTATTTGGAGGGGCGAGCACTGCGAGGCTTTTGAAATGCGGGACTCTGTGTCGGTGACGGATTGGGCGTCGCGGAGCTCCGGCCCTCCATGGCTTCGACACCTGCACCAGATCAAACAGAAGGAAACGAAGGGAATTAGATTTCTCGAAAACCGCAATCTTTGCTTCGTTGGTTATCATCTGTTTAACATGAGATGCCGTCCCGGATCACCGATCTTCTGTGAAGTGTGAATGCAAGAAAGAGTAGCGGGCCCTCTGTAGCCGGCATCGGTGATGCCGGCCTTTGGACCGTAAGGAGTATGGCTGTGTTGTTGGAGTTTGTGCTGTAGAGGCAGCCGTGCCGGTTGCAATCTCCGGACACAGCAGGCGACACGCCTGCCTCTACAGTGCTGGCGCGGATTCCGGGCCGGGATCACCGATCCCGGCTACAACGGCTTTACCGGGCCGGAGTCGGGCGAGGCCGTGGAGCCGGTCGTGGCCTGGGGGTAGGAGTAGGTCTCGGCGCAGCCGTTGGCGTTGGAGTAGGTGTGGGTGTGACAGTGACTGGGACCATTGCGTAGGCATGAGTCTCTCCATTGTGAACGCCTGTGCCGACAATGACACCGTTTTCACTAATACCAAGGGCTGATGAGGACGTGTTCATCGATAGGTCCCAGCCTGAGTTTGGAGGAATCAGGTCGGCAAGGCGGTAAGTGGTTGTTCCGTCGTAAAGAAATGGGATCGAGAAAGCCGACGAATCGTCGCCAACGACCCACCCGGCCGAGTTCACCGCGCGAGCAGAGCCTTCGCTGGTGCCCGTAGCGAGCGGAATCGCGACCATCCCTCCATTATCCGACCAGATGAAAGGCAGGCCCGAGCCTTGGTTCAACATGCTTGAGCCGATTACGTAGCCTGTGTTACTCACACCGAAGGCGAGGGCACCATTCAGCCCCGGCAAGGCACCCACCTCGAAGGCCATGTTCTGGCCGATATCGTAAACGATCCCCACATTGCGAGCGGCATTGCCGGGGTCGATGCCCTGACCCACGATTCTACCTGAGTCATTAATGCCGAATGCTGTGAGAAAGAAACTTCCGTTCGCTGTCGTCTGCGTGATGACCGTCGCGCTGCCACCGCTGTAGATCACCCCGCGCTGATTGCTTCCGCTATCGACTGAGCCAACGGCGACGATCGAAGCGTTTACCGAGTTTGCGTCCCCAAGCGTTTCGCCGACTGGCAGGGGCAGCTGCGAAACTACGCCATTTTGCCAAATCACCGGTAGCCGGCCTGAGCCAAATGCCGTGGTTGCGCCGGTTCCAACGACGACACCATTGTCATTCGCGCTGTTGGAAACGCAATAACTGCGGCCTGACAGATTGGGCAGTCCAACGATGCCGCCCGTAAGTGTCCAGGTGAATGCCTGGGTCCCATTGGCCTGAAACGAGCGGCCTACGGCGATTCCGGCACGTGACACGCCAAACCCCTGCGAAGCAGTATCGCCGGGTTGAACAACACCAATGTCATATATTTGATATTGAGGAACAGGCGCAGACGTTGCGGGAATTGTCGCAACGCATGATAACGCCGCTGCGATCGCGCTGGAGAAGGTGTTGGATGTGATCCTGGTTTTCATAGGTGGGGCGCTCCTCCTAGCCGACATGCCCGGTACAGTCAACATTTTTCATGTTTTTCCGGACTTTCACGTCGGCTCAGCGCCGGCGCATACCACGTAAATACGCGTGATCGTTGTTGTAGCTGCGGGCGCTGACCGCGGCGGATATCTATGCGCAGAAAAAGCCTGAGCTTGCCGGGGTCAGCGACTCCGGCTACAACTAATCACAATTCCTTCGTCACGGTGGAGTCGGGCGAGGCCGCGGAGTCAAGCGAGACCTGGGTGTGGGAGTAACTCTCGGAGTTGGACTCGGCCTGGGTGTCGCAGTAGGCGTTGGAGTAGCTGTCGGTCTAGTCGTTGGCGACGGAGTGGCTGTCGGTGAGGGTGTTCCTGCAGGAGTCGCTGTAGGTGTAGGTGTTGTCGTCGGTGCTGGAGTTGCCGTCGGAGTCGGAGTTGGAGTTGGAGTACCTGCTGGGCCTTGTACCTCAAACGAGCCGATATCGAGCCGTCCATTCACGACCCGATCGAAGCCGGGACCGCGCTGATCGAAGAAAGGCGGCGGAGTAAAGTTCGGGTCGCCTGCGTCGATGGCCGGACTACCAGGCAACAACGCATGCGTAAAGGTAGGACCGCCGTCGTCTTGCAATGGACCAAGCACTGGATCGGTGTTGATCTGGTCGCCAGGGCCGGTCAAGAAACCGGCAGCATCGTCACTGCTTAAATTATATCCCAGGGAGATGACTGTGACCTCGCCAAAGGAATGGATATTCTCACCTGAATGGCCTCGATTCAGGATGGTGTTCCCGATCTGAAGCGTGCCGACGGTTAGGACGCCGCCACCGAAAACAACAGCTGAGTTATCGCTGAGCGTGCTATTAGCGATCTGCAGTGTCCCTTGGTTGAAGCAGGCGCCGCCATATGTTAAGGCTGCGTTGCCGCTGAACGTGCTATTGGTGATCGTCACCGTGGTGGCGGTACCCGCGTTGTCGATACCGGCGCCCTTGCCCGCCGTGTTACCGCTAACCGTACTGTTAACGATTGTCAGTGTTCCGTCGCTAAAGATACCGCCGCCCTCGCCCGACTTACTGTTCGCCGCGTTGCCGCTAACCGTACTGTTAACGACTGTTAGCGTTCCGCCGTTGAAGACACCACCGCCGTCGCCCGTAACACCGCCAGCCGAGCCCACCGTGTTGCTGCTAACGGTACTGTTAATGATTGTCAGCGTTCCGCCATTGAAGATACCGCCGCCCTCGCCTTGGATGCCGCCCGCCGAATTGCCGCTAACAGTGCAGTTCGTAATGGTCGACGTCGCGCCGTCGCCATTTGAGATGCCACCACCGCTGAAATCGTCCCGACCATTCCTGATCGTCAGGTTGGAAATCGTGACAGTTTCACCTGAAGCGATCTGGAAGACGGGGCTGATGGCGTTGCCGTCGACGGCCAGGACGTCCGCTCCGGCGCCGTTGATTGTCACGCTCTTGTCCGCTAGCAATTCGCCGCTGCTAAGTGTGATGGCACCGGAGATACCCGTGGCGTCGATCGTATCGCCATCGCTTGCGCTGGCGAGCGCCTGACGCAACGAGCCCGGGCCGCTGTCGTTGGTGTTGGAAACCAGGATGGTCGTCGCGTGCGCGGGGATAGTGAGAGCGCAGGCCAAGGTTAAGCAAATTGCCGCGGGCATGATATTCCTCACGCTTCTTGTAGCGCAGAATTCCACGAGAATTGCAATTATTCGAAAGTAACGTGGTCGTTACTTTACGAACTAGCGAAGCGCCTAACTAGTCTGGGGAAGACTTGAGGGCTAAAGTCGGCTCAGCTACTCGTCCGGACGCAACCGATCACGGTCGTTGAGCGCGCGCACGCGAAACTGTGGGGAGCACACGCATAAAACAGAGCGAGAGGTTCCAAGGTGGAACGCGTTGTCCTCAACGCGTTGACAAAGCGTTGCGGCTTGCTGCCTAATATTTGCGCCTTCGGTGAATCCTTTTGTCATCGTCTTGCGGACAATCCGAATCCACCTGCGCTTAGCGCAGCTGCAACTACCTCTGCGGGCCTTGTAGCCACGGCGCTGTGCCGCCGTGCTATTGAGAGTTTGTGCGATCTTGGGAGCGCCTCGACACATCGAGGCGGCTACAACTAATCGCGAGTCACCGATCACTATTCCCTTAACGGCGGCGTCGGGCGCAAGTGCGGAGTGGGACGCGGTCTGGGTGTCACTCTAGGCGTAACAGTCGGCGTTGGACTAGTTGTCGGTGTGGCTGTTGCTGAAGGCGTAGGAGTAGCTGTCGCTGTAGGCGTTGGAGTGGGTGTTGCGCATGGCACGTATAGAGCCACATCGTCCACATACATACCGGTAAGATTGCCGAGGCCATCTTGGTGCACCAGGAATCTAATGCCTACCGTCATCCCCGCATACGACGTCATATCCGCCGTGGTGTTGAGCCAGGTCTGCCCATTCTGACACTGGTGAAAGATCGTCTGTAGAATGTTACCGTTACTGTCAGTGATATAAGCGTTCTGCCAGTCAGACGCTATGTTGTCGGTGGTGCAGTCCCAGTGCCAAAAGCTTAGTGTGCCGCCACCGGCAGGCACTGTGAATGACTGAAAGAATGAGCTATCCCCGGAAGGCTCGGTTCCATTGCCGCAGAATTGAGAAAAGCTCCCGCCCGCGAATGCAGAATAATTTCCGCTGTGGCGGTGGTCATTGGTGACTATGGGCTCTGGGTTTCCGGGATCAATGATTGTCCAGCCTTCGAAATGGCCGGTCTCAAATCCGCCATTAAAGATGATCCCGCTGTCACAAGCCATAGGCGTAGGTGTAGGCGTTGGCGTTTGTGAAGCCGTTGGTGTCGGTGTAGGCGTCGAAGCTGGTACCGCGGCGCAGTATTTCCCGCCGGTGTTAAACGAAGGGCTGCTAGATCCGCCCCAGACGATCATTTGGCTGTCAGTCCAGATTACAGTGTGAAACGCTCGGCCAGCGGGCGCGTTGGTGGTGCTAGTGGCCGTCCAACTGTTGGTGCCGGGATTGTATCTCCCGCCGGTGTTCTCTTCACCGCTACTGCCGGTTCCGCCCCAGACGATCATTTCGGCTCCAGTCCACGCTGCTGTGTGACGCTCTCGGGCAGAGGGCGCAGCTGTCTGGGTGGTAGCTGTCCAATTGTCGGTGTTAGGATTGTATGCCCCGCCAGTGTTCAAATACAGGCCAATGTCTTCTCCGCCCCAGACGATCATTTTACTGCCGGTCCAGACCGCCGTGTGCGCACCTCGGGGAGCCGGCGCGTTGGTAGTGTTAGTAGCTGTCCAACTGTCGGCGGTTGGGTTGTACCTCCCGCCGGTGAGCAAAACGTCGAGACACCCGAGGTCGGCGCATCCGCCCCAGACAATCATTTCACTGTCGGTCCAGATGGCGGTATGGTATTGTCGCGCAGTCGGTGCATTAATTGTACTAGTAGCTGTCCAACTGTCGGTGCTGGGGTTGTATCGCCCGCCCGTGTTTAAAAAACCGCTGTTGCCGAGTCCGCCCCAGACGATCATTTCGTTACCGACCCAGACCGCTGTATGCCAATACCGGCCTTCGGGCGCGTTCGCGGTGCTGGTGGCAGTCCAGGTATCCGTGGTCGGGTTATATTTGCTGCCGGCGTTCAAAGGGGGGCCGCCGTTATATCCGCCCCAGATGATCATTTCGCTGCCAGCCCATACTGCAGTGTGAAGTTCCCGGGCAGCAGGTGCGTTAGTGGTGGTGGTAGCTGTCCAACTATCGGTGCTTGGATTGTATCTTCCGCCGGTGGCCTTCGACTAGGATCATGTTTGTCCTGGCTGTGCGGTGGCGCATCTTGCGCGGTTCGCGGTATTCCTCGCAGTTAAGCCATTCCCTGGCGCGGTCAGCTGATTCGAATTCGAGCATCACGATGCGCTTCGGTTTCCAGTCGCCTTCCAACACTTCCGTTTTGCCACCGCGCACGATGTATTTGCCGCCGTACTTGTCCACAGTCGCTTTGGCTAGCTTTTTGTATTCTTCGTAGCCGACAGGATCGATGATGTCGATTTCGACGATGATATAGGCAGGCATAACAAAAACGTTGAAATGTTAAAGCGTTGAAACGTATGCAGTCGGTGGCCCAGTACGCTAATGGCCATTGCGGCTGCGGTCTTTTGCAGCTAGCTCGGGGATCTTTTTGCGGCGTCGCAGTCGCAGCCAGTTGTTCCAGGTTTTGCGAAGGCTGTCGCGCGGGGTCTGGTATTTTTGATTCAATTCATTGCTCTTTACGATCTGCGCGAGAATTCCTTTCACGGAGAAATCATCGGTATTCACGATCGTGTACGCGGTGCCAACGGCGGCGGCATGGTGCGCGTCGCTCGCCGCGGTCATAGGCAAGCCCCGAATCTGCGCGTACTTGAATGCGTAACGGTTATAACGGCGAAGCGTCGTTGCAGCGTTGAAAACCTCGATCGCATCCACAGGCAGCGTTTCCAGGGTGGAAAAACGGATCCCGGCGCGAAACAAATCATACGGGTGCGGAGGAATGGCGAGTCCGCCGCGCTGGTGGATGATGTCGCAGACTTCGCGCGCCGGTTTTCCCTTGAGGTAAGGAAGCTCCGCACCGATGCAGAGAAGATGGCCATCGGCGGTCGTCACTTCCACTCCTGGGAGAACGAGAAAATCATCCACCGGCAATCCATCCAGTCGCATCACGCCCTTTTGAAGAAGGTAATTGACCGCATCGCATGTGTTGTGATCGGTGATAGCAATGCCATGCAAACCTTTGGCGCGCGCGGCTGCAATCATGTCTTCCGGACTGGAGATACCGTCCCCGGAAAAAAAAGAATGTGTATGCAGGTCGATGTTAAAGGCCATTGCTTTAAAAGGCAGAGTACAAAGTTAAAAGGGTTAAACGGTTAAAAAGTTGAGTTGCTGCAACGTCACGACACGCTATTCCCGCCCTCCTTTTATAACATTGTAACTCTTAACTGTAGTCGCTAAACCAACTCTTCGATTGCAAAGGCTGGCTCAGTAGCCGCTTCCTCCGGAATTCGATTGAACTGGTGATCGTACAATCGCCGATAGTAGCCGGATTTTTCGAGAAGCTCGGCGTGCGTGCCAATCTCCTTGATGCGGCCGCCGTCCATCACGATGATTTGATCGGCGGATAAAACAGTGGATAACCGATGCGCGATGGCGATTACCGTGCGCCCTGTCGCCAGCTCAGCCAGGGCCCTTTGAATTTGTTGTTCCGATTCGGAATCGAGCGATGAGGTGGCTTCATCCAGTAAAAGAATTGGCGCGTTCTTGAGCACCGCGCGAGCGATGGCGAGACGCTGCTGCTGGCCGCCGGAAAGAAGACATCCTTTATCGCCAATCACCGTTTCATAACCCTTCGCCTGAGCCATAATAAAATCGTGTGCATAGGCGGCTCGCGCTGCTTCGCGAACTTCTTCCGGCGTCGCATTCAGCCGGCCGAACTGGATATTGCTGAAGATCGTATCGTGAAACAGGAACGTCTCCTGAGTAACGAGCCCGATCCGTTCGCGCAACGATTTCTGGATCACCGAGCGCAGATCGCGACCATCGATTTTTACAGCACCGGAAGTCGGATCGTATAGACGCAGGATGAGCGAGAGAATCGTGCTCTTTCCTGCGCCGCTCGCGCCGACCAGGGCATAGGTTTTGCCGGGCTCGATATGCAAAGTCAGATTGCTGATCGCATCCGTGACCGTGTTGACATAACGGAATGTCACATCTTCAAAGTCAATCCGGCCCTGTGACGAACTGAGCGCAATAGCATCTGGTGCGTCCCGGACAGTCGGCTGCGAATCGAGAATCGAGAAAATTGAAGTCGTAGCGGCCATTGAGCGCTGCATCACCAAATGGATCCTGCTAAGCGTCTTGATCGGGTCATAGAGAATGAAAATCCCTGAAATCAATCCGAAAAAGCGCCCCACGCTCAAGTTGGCTGCGTAAACGTAAAGCAACGCAATCCCCACGCCTATTGCAGCCATTGTCTCGACCAGCGGTCCCACAGCTTCCAACGACCTGATGATGCGCATCATCTGGGAAAACTGTATTTGATTGCTGCGCTTAAATTCCTTTTCCTGGTGAGCCTCACGCGCAAAGGACTTGATCACACGAATGCCGGCGAACGTTTCCTGCATCGTCACAACCATTTCGGCCATGCCTTCCTGCTCGTTTTGCACCGCCTTTCTCGCGCGACGCCCGTAAACGCGAAGCGGCAGCAAACACGTTGGAAAGAGAATCAGCGTGACCAGGGTAAACTTCCAATCCATCACCAGCAGCACACTGATTGCTCCGACGATAGTGATCGGCTGCTTGAAAATATCGCTGCCGACGGTGCTCAAAGCCATCTGCATGACGCGGGTGTTGTTCGTGATAACCGACATCAAAAATCCCGAGCGCGCCTTGTTAAAGAAATCCATCGAGTTGTGAAGCATCTTGCTGAAAAGCTGACTCCGGATATCACTCACCACCCTATTGCTCACCCACTGCATGCAGTAGGTACTTCCATACGAACACAGGCTGCGCACCATCATGATCGCCGGGATGGCAAGACAGATCAGGACAATCGAATTGATTTTTGGCCCCGTATCGAGCACGTGAAGATTGGAACGCACGGCCATCGGATTGGGAGCGGTGCCGTGGAAAATTGTGCTTGTTACCCGTGCAATCGCTAACGGGAAAAGCGAATTGACGCCGCCGTAGGCAAGACCCAATGCCAGGCCTGTGATAAAGCGGGCCTTGTACGGTTTGACGTAACCGTAGAGCCGTCGGTAAGAACCGGAGGCTGCACGCAACGTTTCCCAAAATGACTGTTTTTTCTTAGCCGCTTTTGCGCCGCTCATGACGTTGGGGCCGCCGCATGCTGCGACAGCAGGAACTCCATAGCACTAATCACTGCTTCCGTCGAGATTTGACTCATCGGAAGGCGTGGCTGGACCGGCGAAAACTCAGTGACCGGTTCGGGTGATTTTCCATGCAGAATGAGTGCGGGACTTTCTCTGGGTCGCCAGTGAAACGGGTTCGTTGGCCCGAACAGAATTACCTGTGCTGTGTGTGTCGCGGTCCCGAGATGCATCGGCGCGGAATCGACCGTGACCAGGAGCCGCGCCTCGCCAATTAACGCCGCGAGGGTAAGCAAATCTGTTTTCCCGGAAAAATCGATGATTTGTTGTCGCGTCTCGTTCTTGATCGCGGCGATGTGCGCCTGCTCGTGCTTCGATGGCCCACTTGTCAGAATGAGGTCCAGATCATTTTCTCGGCGGAACCGTTCGATTACTCGCGCCCATCGCCCGGCTTCCCAAAGCTTTTCCTGGCGCGCCGAACCGGGATGCAAAACAATGTAGGGCTTTCTGACGTTCCAATTGCGTCGGAGCGCGTCGGCTTTTTCGTGCGCCGATTGGGGTAACTGCAAATGCAGCGAGGAAGAAACACCCTCGATGCCGAGCGGTTTAAGCAAAGACAGATTGTAATCGATTGTATGCAAGTCGCGCATCCGGACCTTGACAAAATCAGTGTAAAGCCGGGCGCGGCTTTTCGACTGATCGCGCACCCGGTATGACACGATGCGTTTCCGGGCTCCGGATAAGAACGCCAGAAATGCGGAGCGGTCGTTTCGTGTGAAATCGATACAGTAATCAAACTTATTACCTGCGACGGCGAAAAAAGCGGCGAGATCGCTCAGATTACGTCGCGCCATCAAAATGCGATCGACACCCGAGATGGTCGGGAGCAGGTCAGCGCATTCGCTGGAAACCACAATCGTCACTTCCGCGTCTGGAAAACGTTCGCGCAAAGCCGCGATCGCGGGAGTTGTCAGGATCAGATCGCCGATTCGCTTAAGTTGCAGGAGAAGAATTTTCACAGTTTGTCTCACTGTAGCGGCGCTCTATGAGCGCCGAAACAAAATGATCGGCGATCATCCCGCAAGCACGGGACTAGCACCGAATTATCGAGCCATTCGCATGGCGGTTTCGTACGCGTCGAGTAATCGCGTCCGAAAGTGGTCCCACGTGAAATTTTCCGCTACGCGACGTCTCGCGGCGCTGCCCATTTGCTGAACGATTTCAGGATGTCGGTGCAGATGCTGCAGTGCCGCTGCGATCGCGTCGACATCACCCGGCTTCACGATAATTCCTTCCATGCCATCGCGCACCACATCGCCTGCTTCACGCGTGGTGATTTGGGGCAGCGCACATGCCGCGGCTTCATATGTCACTTTGGCGCTGCCTTCCCATTGCGACGGAAAAACATGTACCGTGCCCTGGCTAAGATAATTCTCCGGGTCGGGCGCAAATCCCACTATCCGGATGTTATCGCGCCAGAATTGTTTAAGAAAAGGCTTCGCTTCGTCGTGCACATGTCCAACCAACCATAGCTCCGCATCAGGCAGGTTGAGGCGATGCCATGCCTCGAGCACATGTTGGATGCCTTTGCGTTTGATCAGAGCGCCCGAAAAGACAGCGCGAAATTTAGCCGGCCGATCTCCCGGCTTGAATCGTTCCACGTCCACGCCGCGGGGCAGGTAAAAAAGTTTTTCCTCCGGAAAACCACGCACGCGAAAGGTGTTAGCGGCCCTCTCCGATAACACAAGCAGGAGGTCAGCCAGGTGGTATTCTTCTATGAAACGCTTTCGCTCGAGCAACAGTCTGGCTTTCCATTTTTTAAGGCCACGGCTCGTGGTTGCCGATTCAGCAACTTTCCGGCGTTCGACCTTGTTTTTGCCACCGTCACGATGCCAGGTCGGAATTTCAACGATCGAGGGAATGCCGCGCTGTTTGGCCACTTGTAGCGATCGTAAACAATCGCCCGACCAGCTATGAAACAGATCGTAGCGGCCGGTGGCGAGTTGCTGGGACGCGATCCAATCAAGGTACTTTTTTTTCGCGCCGTAGTAGTAAGGCCGATCGAAAAATGAGATAAGTCGCACCGGATGCCAGCGCAAAGAATGGATCAATGGAGCAGGAATTTCCTTCTGCCTGTTATCGTAAGCGATCGCTTTGCCCAGGAATCCCCCGCGATAAGATGCACGCAGGGTCTCAAATGCGTCCGTATCCAGGCCGGAACCGCCGATGCGGGCGAAAATCGAATAGAGCAAATGCCTCGGTAAAGTACGGACTGCAGATGAGGCGGAACGTAATGACTGAGGAGCGTTTAGGGTTTCACCCAGCATCGGCTTACAACTATTCTGGCGAACGTGAGGCGTGTAAAGAGGCGTGTTATGTCATGGACCTTGTCATTTCGACCGGAGCGTAGCGTAGTGGAGAAATCTCTGGATGTTTAAATAGCGGCCATGCCTCAGAGTAAGCAACAAGAGATGTCTCGACTTCGCTCGACATGACAAGAAGACTGAGCATCGTTTTTGTCCGGCGCGGTTATTCGCCGACTGGCGGCGCGGAGGCGTACTTGAAACGCCTCGCGCGTGGCGTGATGGAAGCCGGACATGACGTGCAGCTTTTAGCGACTAATGACTGGCCGGCCGAGGAGTGGCCGTTTGGATCAATCACGCACTTGTCTTCTAAATCGCCGGGCGAATTTGCCACTGAACTGGAACGAATGCGCGCCCAATTTCGGTTCGATGTCCTGTTCAGTCTTGAGCGCGTCTGGAGCTGCGACGTTTATCGGGCTGGCGATGGAGTCCATCGGGCCTGGCTTGAGCGCAGAAGAAAGTTCGAACTGCCCCTGAGACGATTTGTCCGGAGTCTCGGTTCCAAGCATCAGGATCTGTTACGCCTGGAACAATCGCTTTTTTCCGGTGGCAACACCAAGCGCGTGATTGCTGCCTCGCAAATGGTCAAAGATGAAATCGTCAATCTTTATGGTTATCCGGCAGACAAGATCGACATTGTTCGTAACGGTGTCCCATTGAAAAAATTCCGGTTCGGCCCGGAGCTTCGCGAAAAGTCGCGCGAGGAATTGAATCTAAGGCCAGACCAAATCGCGCTGTTATTTGCGGGCTCTGGATGGGAACGCAAGGGGCTGCTTTTTGCTATTGAGGCAGCGGCGCTTTGCAAGGATCACAAGATGCGGCTGCTCGTTGCCGGCCGCGGAAATGCAAGGCTCTACAAGACGAGGCGCCTGCGTTTTTGGCGCGAAGAGCCGGTCCAATTTCTCGGTGAAGTTGCAGATATGCTGCGTGTTTACGCAGCTGCGGACATTTTTATTTTGCCTACGATTTACGATCCATTTTCCAATGCCTGTCTGGAAGGGCTCGCATGTGGTTTGCCAGTGATCACCACGCGTTCCAACGGTTTTAGCGAAGTCATCGAGGACGGTGTCCATGGATCAATTGTCGATCACGCAGGGGATCTCCTCGCTTTGCGCGCCGCTATTCGGCTCTGGTCCGATCCTTCGCGGCGGAGCGCAGCGAGATCCACAAACAGGCAACTCGCGGCGCAATTCGACATTTCACAAAACATTAACGAGACGCTCGCGATCCTATGCAGCGTGGCTAAATGAGAAACGGAATAATGCGCTTCACTCTGCGCTGATAAACGGCGTATTTGTCCGGAAAATGTTTTAGCATCAAATCTTCTTCGCGTTTGAGTTTCAGCCAGAAACTCACGAACACGAGCAACAAGCCCAGGCATCCGCCGAAATACCCGATGGCGATGGCGCTACCCGCAAACATGGCAAGGATTCCTGTGTAAATAGGATGACGCACAACGCGGTAAGGCCCGCGCTCAATGAGTTCATGTCCTTCTTTTAGCGTGATCACGCCGCTCCAGTTTCTTCCGAGTATGACTCTTGCCCAAATGGCAAATACAAGGCCGCTCACGCACAGAAAGGCACCCACCCAGGCGCTTAATGTTGTGTGCGGAACGACGAGCCAATCGAACGGGGACGGCAGACTACTCGATTTGATCACCAGAAAATAGCCGATCACCAGAACTAGCCAGTAGCGGGCTCGCTCCCCGCTGCTTTCGCGATAGATCGTGCGCTTGGTCGAGACGGCACCCAGCAACCAGACTACAATGAAGATTAACCAACAGACACGAATGACCCCGAGTCCTGACGAATATGCATGGATCCCCATCGTATAGCAGCCGGAGAGGCGTGATCCTTCCGCCTTGTTCTACACTTGGGGCCGTTTCACGTGGCGGCCAGCGCGGTATCCGTGTCCGGGAAGATCTGGAACACCTGATCGAGCCGCGAGATTTCGAAAATTGAGCGCACAGTCTCCTGCAAGCCAGCGAGCGAAAATTTTCCCCCATAGGCCTCCACTTTTTGCATCGCCTGAATAAGAGCCGCCAGGCCGGCGCTGTCGATGTAAGTCACATCCGAAAGATCGATCACCACGCGCTCCGGTTTTTTCTCGATCATTGCGGTGAGTGATGCCGTGACCACGGGAGAAACGTGCAGATCGATTTCGCCCTTGAGTGGCAACACATTTGGCCGGTCTCGATACGGGTTCGGAGAAGGTGGGGACGCGTTCTTCTTTTTCATTCAACCCTTCATTCGTCAATGGATCACCATCCGAGCGTATCGATCACTTTTTCCACATCTGAAAGATCATCGATCAGGAAATCCGGATGATATTCGGCAAGTCGATCGCGACTCCAGGTGCCGGTCGCTACGGCGACCGTGCGCGCGCCTAGCGCCTCTCCACAAGCAATGTCGCGCGGCGTGTCCCCAATTACGTCAATCTCCGAGGCGGAGAACTCACGGCCGTGTCTCTCAGATGCGCGCGCGCGAGCGAAAGGTCCGAGTCGGTTACGATCTCGATGATCATCGGCGAACGCGCCAAATTCAAAAAAGTGCCAGACACCGTAATGCTCGAGCTTGAGCTGCGCGCCGCGGGATACATTGCCAGTAAGAAGCGCCAGTACGAGATGCGGCCGCGACTTGAGGCGCCGAAGCAATTCCAAAACCCCCGGAAGCAGTTTGCCTTTGCGACGTGGCAATTCCAGCGAAAGAAAATGCACATAGCTATCCAGGAAGGCGCTCATGTTTTCGTTCGTCGCCGGAATTTTGTGCTTGTTCAATATGCTGACGACGATGCCCGAGTCGGTCATGCCGGCGATTTCGATATCGTGCAGATCGTCAACGACACCGAAACGTTCTTTGAAAGCCGATTTAAGAGCATGCACACCCGCGCCACCAGAGTGGATCAGTGTTCCATCGATATCGAAAAGTAGCAGGCGTTTTTTTGTCATGTCTAAAAAATGACGAAGTCCGAATCACGAATGAACGCCAAAGATCAACTCGCGAAAGCTTTCGGAGTCAAATTCCGAAAAAGTTTCCCTGGCGAATGCGGATATTTTCGGGATTCGTCTCGACATTCGAGCTTCGTCATTACCATAAGGAGGCTTCTCAAGCCCGAAAGACCTCCCGGCTCCGAATGGCTCAAAGTCTCGGGGTGTGCATCATCACCACGGCAATCATGCTTCCTAGAAACACGAGCAGAACAATGGCCAAACCGATAAAAATTCCATTGCGAAGCGGGTCGTTCTGTTGTTTTTGGCGCCGGAACGGAGAAACATTGGTAAAATCCGCAGGGGCGGCGCTCAATTCTGCCGGTCTCGCTTTGATTTCCTCGAGCTGGGGGAGCGGTCGCGATCCGCTTGCGTCCGACTCGAAGCGGGCTTCAATCGCGCCAAATCGGATCCGATCATCAAAGCTTAGTAGCGTTTCGGTGACCGGCTTACCATTAACGTGTGTTCCATTGGTCGAAGTGAGATCTTTCAACCGGTATGTTTCCCCAGCCAACTGCAAATGCGCGTGCCGCGCCGAGACCGAAGGATTATTAATGATTATCGTGTTGTCCGGACCGCGCCCGATTGTGATCAGGTCGTCAACAAGTTCATAGGTAGTCCCGCTGATAACGAGCTTTGGCACGTTAGGAATAATCTATCCAGAAATTTGACACGCGGTCGAGCGATTCTTTCGGTCCGGAAGCAACGGAATTGAGCGTTAGTATTCCCTGTCATTTGACGCTCGGAGTCGGCAGCCCTAGCATCGGCTTTATCTCAGTCGGATCGAACGAACTCGGAGAACACTTGAAGGAATAACAGTATGGCGACGTACATCAGTTTGGTGCAATTCACTGACAAGGGTATCCAGGCCGCAAAAGAAACGACCCGGCGGGTAGCTGACTGGGCCTCCAAGGTGGAGTCGATGGGAGTAAGCATCAAGCAAATGTATTGGACACTTGGCCAATACGACCAAGTCTGCGTGTTCGACGCGCCGGACGACGAGACGGCCGCCAGCGTGTTGCTGGCGGCAGATATGCTGGGCAACATTCGCACGCAGACATTACGCGCTTTCACCGCGTCCGAGATAGAGAAGATCCTGGCAAAAATGCCCTGATCACGCCGAGGCAGATTCTGGAATTTCGAGCCCGAAATAGGGCGAAAATCGCAGGAGTGAGGTAGTGCGAGGCTTAGCGTCGACGCTGCTCAGTAAGAGTAAGCTCTGACGCCATTCCATCGTCATTGGCTATGGCCAGCGAGGAGTCGGACGAACGTGCGGTGTCGGTCTGGGCGTTACTCTAGCCGTAGTGTCAGGCGTTGGAGTAGGACTGGGTGTTCGCGTTGGACTGGATTGCGCGCAGTATCTGCCACCACGGTCCCAATAATTCTTCCAGAATCATTGCGTTACGCGCAGTCCGTCCTGGATCATCCCGTTGAGTAGGTTTGCGAGGTAGTGGTGTTCGATGACGAGGGCAGGGCCGAACCACTGAGAATCATCCTGGGCGTGTTGGCTAATCCATTCGCTCGCCCTCTCAGTGAGCGGCCTAACGAGCGTTAGCGTTCCCTGTGGCAAAATCCAGATGTCGGTTTTACGCGCGGAGCGGTTCATGGCTTACGGTCTGCGTTTGCAAATGGTGGCTCCGGCTTGATCGGAAATAGCTGCCGTAAAACCGCGAATGTGCGTGATAACGACGCAAAAGAAACGATCAGAAACATTGCTACACACTTTATCGTACCTGCTTTCATCATTCTTCTCCGGAAATCCGGGAGCAAAGTTCCTGAAGATGTTCAGAAGGAGACCCAGTGAGCCGTGAGCGCCGACCGTTGGCACTTAGCGGTTTAGAGGTAATTCACGACCGTTTGCAGTGCGGGATTGCTTAGTTCTAGCCGTCCCCTTACTTGCAGCCGGTGCCTAGAACAAATTTCCAGACGCTAATTGTCCCGATATCGATGGAAGGGATGCGTTGCTCACATCGACGTACATCGACACCTGACTGCGCGGTCGAGCGATTTTCTCTGGGATTTCGGCTAGCAGGTCAGTGTGCACTAATTGACCGCGCGCGGACGCGCTCGCATAGTGCCCACTTCCATGGGAATTGAGCTTACCCGCAACTTCTGCATCATCGCGCACATCGACCACGGCAAAACCACGTTGTCGGACCGATTGCTCGAGCGGACCGGCACGATCCACGAGCGGGATAAGCAGGACCAGCTTCTTGACTCGATGGACCTGGAGCGGGAGCGCGGGATCACGATCAAAGCGCATCCAGTGACGATGCATTACACGAGCAAATCCGGGCAAAACTATCGATTGAACCTGCTCGATACTCCCGGGCACGTCGATTTCAGCTATGAAGTTTCGCGTAGCCTCGCTGCGTGCGAGGGCGCCCTGTTGGTTGTCGATGCGGGGCAGGGAGTCGAAGCGCAAACGGTGGCGAATGTTCACCTCGCTCACAAACAGGGACTCACCATTGTTCCGATCATCAATAAGATCGATCTGCCGAACGCCGATGTGGCCTCGGTGCATCGCCAGTTGGAAGAAATTCTCGCAATCCCTGCCGAGGAAGCAATCGATGCGAGCGCAAAGATGGGGATCGGCATCGAGGAAATTCTTGAGGCAATCGTGAAACGCGTCCCGCCGCCGCGACCGCCGGTGGACCAGACGCTGCGCGCGCTGGTTTTCGATTCGGTCTTTGATGTTTATCGCGGCGTGGTCGGTTACGTGCGTGTCGTTTCCGGAACAATGGAAGCGAATCACGCAATCACGTTAATGAGTAATAACGCGCGCTATGAGATCAAGGAGGTGGGCGTCTTTACGCCGAAGATGCTCGCACAGGAAAAGCTAAACCCTGGCGATGTCGGTTATTTCATCGCAAACATTAAGTCGACTGCAGACATGAAGATCGGCGATACCATCACCGATCAACGTCATCCCGCGCGCGAACCGCTTCCAGGTTTTCAGGAAATTCATCCCATGGTCTTCAGTGGCATCTATCCCATCAATACCGGTGACTTCGAACATTTGAAGACGGCAATCGCGAAGCTGCGTCTGAACGACGCCGCGTTCATCTATCAACCGGAGAGTTCCGTTGCGCTCGGATTCGGATTTCGCTGCGGATTTCTGGGATTGCTGCACATGGAGATCATCCAGGAACGGCTCCGGCGCGAGTATAACATGGACATCATCGCTACGAGTCCAAGCGTCATCTATGAGGTGCTCAACACGCGTGGAGAAAAATCGCTGATCGATAATCCCGCTCACCTGCCTAATCCGAGTATGATCCAGGAAATTCGTGAGCCGATTGTAAAGGCGTACGTGCTCTGTCCGAATGAAAACATCGGCGACATCCTGCAATTGATTCTGGAGAAACGCGGCCAGATGGAGCGCACCGAGTCGCTCGATACACGTCGGGTAATGTTGCATTGCGAATTGCCGCTGAACGAAATTCTCGTCGATTTTAACGACAAGATTAAGAGCATTACACGTGGCTACGGCTCCATGGATTACGAGCATGCCGGCTATCGCGCGGCGAAATTGGTAAAACTGGATGTGCTCGTTAATGGCGAGCCGGTCGATGCGTTTTCGACGATCGTGCACAAAGATCGCGCAGAGGCGCGGGGACGCCAATTGGCGGCCAAACTAAAGGAAGTGATTCCACGACAGCTCTATCAGGTGGCGATTCAGGCAGCTATCGGTGGAAAAATTATTGCGCGTGAGAGCGTTTCGGCATTGAGAAAAAACGTAACCGCGAAATGCTATGGCGGCGATATTACGCGCAAGCGGAAGCTGCTGGAGAAACAAAAGGAAGGAAAGAAACGGATGAAGAGCATCGGGAAGATCAACATCCCTCAGGAAGCGTTTATTGAAGTGCTAAAAGCACAATGACCCAATCCGAATGACGAAAGAAATCCGAATGACAAAACTGAAACGTCGGCCCGGTTATTTCGCATGTTGCATCACCTATTAGGGCTTCATCATCATTCTTTGGTCATTCGACGTTCGTGCTTCGTCGTTTTCTAATTCATGTTTACATCGCGCCAAGTGAAACATAGCCGGCTGCTGCTGCGGCACGCCCGGAAGTATTTGCGCTATAAGGACGATCAGCTCAGTAGCGCGGACCGCGACCAAATCACAACGGGCATGAAGGATCTCCGCGAGGCGTTAAGGCAGAGAGATCGCGAGAGAATACACAGCACAGCCGACGCGCTGGATAAAACGCTTCACAAGCTGACGCCAGTGACATGGGAGTCGCATTGGCGGGAGAATTGCGAGGTGATTTTGGTGGCCATTGTTGTGGCAGTGGGCATTCGCTCTTATTTCCTGCAGCCGTTTAAGATTCCGACAGGCTCGATGCAGCCGACCTTGAACGGGATTATTGGTTATCCGAGCACAGCCCCAGCGCCGAACCTTCTGCGACAGATTGGCGAGTTCATCGTCCGGGGTCGCAACTACATCAACGTTGTTTCCCGCGAGGATGATCAGCTTCTTGAAATCCAGCCAAAGAAAATGTTTTTTTTCTTTACGCTTTCCCAGCTGATCTGCCAGCGGCAAAAATATCTGGTTTATGCGCCGCCCGACACGCTCAGCCATGATTTCAATGTTTTCCCGGGCCGCATTTATCATCGCGGTGACATCATTGCCAGGGGAGCAATCGACACGGGCGACCAGGTGTTCGTCGATAAGTTTAGTTACAACTTTGTTAAGCCGCATCGAGGCGACGTTTTTGTTTTCCGGACAGATCACATTCCAGGTATTCGCGAAGATCCTGAGGCAGGCTCGCCGTTTTATATCAAGCGCCTGGCCGGTTTGCCCGGTGATATACTGCGGATTGACCCGCCGTTTCTCTACGTGAATGGCAAGAAAGCAGAGGGTTACGGTTTTGAGCGGGTGGTGTCGGCGAAACCTCCTTATCGCGGCTATGCCTTAGGCCACGAATATCTGTCGCAACCAGATCGTACCTTCGCCGTTCCGCGGCATGGCTACTTTGCTTTGGGTGATAACAGTTACAACAGCTACGATAGCCGCTATTGGGGACCAGTGCCTGAAGAAAACCTCGTTGGGCATGGTTTGTTAGTTTACTGGCCGTTTGCTCCGCACTGGGGACTGATTCGGTAGATGATTTTACAACTGGTAGGGATCCCGCAATTGCGGGAGGCCATCCGTTCGTGTTCGGCACGCCCGGCAGTCGCACCGTACCGAAACATTGCCTGCTAACATGTGGCGACACCTGCCGCGTCTGTATCCGCTACTTGGACTTTGCGGTGGCTATGCGATCGTGATGATCTTCAATCCGGTGCGATGGGCGCTGGGAGACGGTTTTCGTTGCATTCGGCGCTATAAACGCATCTGGATTAGCTTTGCGCTCCTCGGGTTTGGCTATTTCCTTTTCCAATTTGTCACCTTCACTCCGATCCGAAACTGGGCCGATCTTGATTTAAACCAGATCATCTCGTTGCCGCGCTGGTATTGGCCGCGATTCGTGGAGATATGGCGCGAAACACCGTTGCCCGCCCTTGAGGGAATCGCAGGCATTTTCGATAACGCCACGACAACTTATCCGCTTTCAGTCGTGGCCGCCGTGTTCATGCTGGCTAACTGGCGCGGACTGCACGGCGCATTGCTTGGAGCATTGTGGAAGCGTTATCGTTTCTGGGGTCATCTTACCTATTTGATTCTGGTGCTGAGCGCGCTGGCGTCGCTCTTGAAGCCAATTGTGTTCTGGCGATTGCCACAGTGGAGTGGTTTGGTCTCAGCCGCCGGGCTCCTGCGAATTTCGGCCACGGTCGATGCGACCGCGTTCATTTTCGAGTACCTCCTGGGAGTCTACATCCAAGTGTATCTCATTACCGTCTGCCTGGCCTGGATAAAGGGCGTGAGCTTCGAAGAAGGAGAGCTCTTTCGCTTCGCCATGCGCCGCTTCAGTTATGTCTTGGAATGGGCTGGGATTGTCGTTGCGGTAAGCATGCTGATCGTCCGGTTGCCCCTGCTGCTTGCCTATTTCATGAACATTCCCGGCGTCCTCGATTATCTGCCAATTGCGAGGGTGCTGATGAGTATTTTGATTATTGCCTTTTGCTCGGTCCAAATCTCTCTGGCTCTGCATAATGAGACGGTCATCGAAGCAATGCGGGCCCACTGGCTGTTTGTCCGCAGAAACGCCGCTCGCCTTGGGTGGTTTTTAGTTATTTGCGGCATCCATTTTTTTTGCATTATGGTCTGCGATGCCATTGTGCGCAGCGCAATTGCTGATCGATTAGGCGCACTGTTCCTTTGGAAGTTGAGTTTCGGTTTTCTTCGGGGAGTAATCACCGGCTGGCTCTTAGCTTCGTGGGTCTGTTTGTTTCGCCAGTGCGAAACCGGCCGCATTAGCGGCGAGAAATGGATTCAGTATTAGAAAATCAGGCTTTGGAATGGCAACCGTGAACGCGGCGACGATTACGCGCCAGAGCAAATCGAATCTCGCTCTGGCATTCATTTCATTAGGCCGCGAGCGGAAACTCGATATGACCGTTTTCTACGCGTTCTGCCGCGTCATCGACGATATCGCTGATTCTTCAGAGCTAAACGTGATGGAAAAGCGAGTGCGTCTGGCGAAATGGCGCCAGATGCTTCACGCCACCGCTCAGGACGAGCCGCTTCTTGGCCGCGACGTAAGACGGTTGATTGCCAAATACTCGCTGCCGACCGCTATGCTGGAGGAGATTATTGCCGGTGTAGAAATGGACCTGAGCACAATGCGATATCCCACTTTCGAAGAGCTCCGGGTTTATTGCTATCGAGTCGCCAGCGCCGTCGGCCTGGTAAGCATCGAGATTTTTGGCTATCGGAACCAGCGCTGTAAACAATACGCAATCGAGCTGGGACTGGCGTTGCAGATGACGAACATCATCCGTGATGTCGGGAAGGATATGCAGAACGGCCGGATCTATCTTCCGCAGGAAGATCTGGCGCGATTTCATTATTCTGAGACCGAGCTAATACAGCGGAATTACAACGAGCGCTTTGTTCAACTAATGGAGTTCCAGGCGCGGCGCGCCCGCCAGTTTTTCGCTAATGCAGGCGCTGCTCTGCCCGTGGAAGACCGGAGAGCCATGACGCCCGCGGAAATCATGGGCTCTGTTTACTGCGGTTTGCTTCGGCGAATTGAGCTGGACAAGTTTCGTGTCTTTGAAAAAGATTACCAGCTAAACGAGATGGAGAAAGCAGGTCGGATCGTCGCGGAACTGTTCAAATCTTTTTTGAATCCGCCGCGGCAAACATCCGTCTGACTTCTCGATTGCGAAACCTAACTTACCAATATGAAAGCAAATTCACTTAAAATTCTGTCAGCAGTTGTAACTGGGCTGTTTGTGCTGGGCCCGAGTTTGTACGCGCAAGGAGGGAGGGATGCAGTTGATTCCCGCACGAGCCACCCGGTGATGACAGCGACAGCGATCACGAAAGCAGATGCTGAGAAGAAATACCCGGCCCCAAAGGGAGGCCACTATCCGCCTGGGACCCGTAGCCCGCACGATCCTTCGGGAGTTGTAACGAGCCCATATCCGCCGTATCAACAGTATGACTGCTCGAAAGTTGTTGCGCATGGCGGGCTAGTCTTGGACGTGCGTGCAAAGCACGTATTTGTATATCCCTAGCACGAGTCCGGGCCGACAAAGCCTGTCTTGAGAGCGTCCCCGCAACATCGGGCGGGCTGCGCAGTTTAATGTGCAAGGGAATTGTACTGGTGGGAATGAAGATTCTTCAGATTACCTCGGCCATCAGTCTGGTTTGTCTCGCTCTCACCTCGTGCGACACTCCGGTTGGTCAGGGCGCAGCATGGGGTGCCGCGACCGGGGCGATCATCGGGGGTGCGGCGACTGGTCATGTTCGCGGCGCGTCAATTGGCGCAGCCGCGGGAGCTGCAGCAGGCGCGTTAACCGGCGCAGCCATTGAGCAGGATCAAGCTGCGCGCTATGGTCCTCCGCCGCCGGGCGGCTTTCCATTCGCGCGCTGGGCCGGGACGCCAGGTCTTTATTACAGTCCTTATACGGGACGCGTCTATGACCTGCGAGGAGTTCCCCCCGGTGGACTTACGCGTGACGTAGATACTGGCAGGCTTTTCCGCAAACCATAACTGACTGCCAAAAAAGCGGATCAGCGCGCTTGCGCTTGGAGTGCATCCACCAGCGCTCTCACTTCATCGGTCATCTTCAACAATTCCGGCCACCGACGATGATAATTTTCGCCGGGCAATTTGCGCGTTGCATCGAACCCCATGTGTGAGCCGATATTTTGTTCGCTCGGGGCGTGGTCGAGCGAATCACTTGGATTCTTGATGACGGTCGTGTCGCGCGCAGGATCGGTGTTCGCGCACAGTCGGAACAGCACCTCGCTTGTATTGCGCACATCGCAATCTTCGTCCACGGCCACGATGTATTTGCTGAACATCATCTGGCCCATGCCCCACAGGCCGTGCATCACCTTAAACGCTTGATAGGGATACTGCTTCCGGATGCTCACGACGACCAGGTTGTGAAAAACGCCTTCGGGGGGAAGTGTCATGTCCACAAGTTCGGGAAAATTCATTTTGAAGACCGGCAGAAAAATACGCACGCATGCGTCCCCGATGTAATAGTCTTCCATCGGTGGGATACCGACGATTGTTGTTGGATAAACTGCGTCACGTCGGTACGTAATGGCGGTTAAATGGAACACGGGATAGTCCTCGATAGCAGTGTAATAACCTGTGTGATCGCCGAACGGTCCCTCCGGCCGCAGCTCGCCAGGTTGGACGTACCCTTCCAAGACAAAGTCAACGTCCGCTGGTACCTCAAGGTCGATCGTCTTGCAGCGAACAAGCTCGATTGATTTTCTTCGCAGAAAACCGGCGAACAGAAGCTCGTCCAACCCATCCGGCAGTGGTGCAGTTGCAGCGAAGGTATATACGGGATCGCCACCCAGTGTGACTGCGACTGGCATGCGTTCCCCGCGCTCGTAATATCGCTTGCCGTGTCGCGCGCCGACCTTGTGAAGCTGCCAGTGCATTCCGGTCGTGTGTGTATCGTAAACCTGCATCCGGTAGACGCCGACGTTGCGGGCCCCGGTCTCGGGGTCGCGCGTGTGCACATTTGCCAGCGTGATGAAACGTCCGCCGTCTTTGGGCCAGCATTTGAGGATCGGGAGGTCTTCCAGGGAAAAGTTGTCTCCATTTTCGATGCGATGCACGACTTCCTGGCACGGCGCATCGCGAACGGATTTTGGGCGCGCATGCAGGAGATGAATTCCCTGTTTCAGCAAGTTCCAGCCTTCGCGCAGATCGGTAGGCGGTTTTGCTTTCAGAATGAGTTGAATTTCCCGGGCAACGTCTTCGATGTCTGCAACCTGAAGCGCGAGTGCCATGCGGCGACGCGATCCCATCGTGTTAATTGCAACGGGGAATTCTGATTTTTTTCCGTCGACAATCGGCTGCTCGAACAGAAGCGCTTTTCCGCCACCGGGTGATTTCATCTCGCGATCCGCCCATTCTGCGATGAGCAGATCGGTATCGACCGGAACTGCGACGCGTTTCAGTTCGTCTACTTTCTCAAGAGCGTCGAGGAAACTGCGGAATGAGCGGTAAGCCATTGCTGAGGCGTGGCGCTATACTGATTCGTTTCCTGGCAGAATGCTAACGAAATTGTTTACCAGCCTAATGGCGGCGGCGACGGCAAGTGGCGGAAAAAAACAACTCTGCCGTTCGCGAAAGTGACTCCTTTGGATGGATAGGGGAACTTCGGCGGAATGTACGACCAGTCGAATGGCCCGTAATAGTACGGCCCCCCGTAGCTGGGAGGTGTTTCATAGCGCAGATACACCCACGTCTCCGTGGGACGACCGTGCGCGTTGCCCGGGATCTCTTGCTCTGGTGTACCCCAGGCCAGCCATACCGCGTCCATGGTCATACCTGGTCGGATCTGTCCTTGACTGACCAGCGTTTGGTCCTTCGGAGAGAGATGTTGATAGATTTCCGGATGTTGGGAAATGCGCTGTCCGGTTGTTCCACAACTCGTGAAAAGCAACGCGGCGCCTGCTATCCCGAATGTCAGCGCGACGCGTTTCAGTTCGTCCGCTTGTTCAAGAACCTCGATGAAACTTCGAAAATACGGGTAAGCCATTGGTTAGGCGTGGTGCGATACTGATTTGTCCGTCGGTGAAATGCCGTAGAATTTTTTTATTCCCTCTAGTTCGGTGCCAGGTATTGGAAGGACATAACCCTGCCGCTGGCGAAAGTGACCACCTTGCCAGGATAGGGGATACTCGGCGGGATGTACGACCAATCAAATGGGTCGTAGAAGGGGCTGCCAAAAAATAAGAACGTCCGGCCGACATGGTGATGCATACTTCCCCCTGTCACGTTGACTCCAGCGCGTCCCCCTGCCGCACCTACCCTCGTATATCCAAAGCTGTAGCCGGGGCCGGAATAATTCGAAGCCCAAGGACCCCATGGGCCATCGCCATAGTACGGATAGTATGGGTAGGTTGCGTAATAAATAAAAATCCACGTCTCCGTCGAACGCCCCAGCATATTACCCACAATTCTTTGATCGGGCGAACCCCATGCGAGCCAAACCGCGCTTCGTGACATTCCCGAGCGAATTTTCCCCTGGCTTACCAGTGCTTGGTCGCGGGGGGAAAGACTTTGGTAAAGGTTGGGATGGTCGGAAATTCGCGTCTGTGGTGTTGAACAACTGGTGAGGATCAAGACGACGGCCGCGATGCCGAGCACGGATGCGCCAGGGAAAAATCGACGCCTCATAATGCAGGGAAAATCATAGCGTCACAGAATTGCGAGTCAAACCATGCGGTTTCTTGATTCAACATCGCCTTGCCCGTAACGTTCTCCTGCATGCAAGATCACTACGGTCATCGGATTTCCTATCTGCGCGTCTCGATCACTGATCGTTGCAATGAGCGTTGCACCTATTGCATGCCGCAGGAATTGCAGGAGTGGTTGCCGCGCCAGGAAATACTGACCTTTGAAGAAACGCATCGCCTCATTCGCATCGCGACAGAGTTGGGCGTTTCGAAGGTGCGAATCACCGGTGGCGAGCCGTTGACGCGACGCGATGTGCTCGATTTCATCAGGCAAATCCCCGGGATCCCCGGCATCAGAAGCATCGGCCTTTCGACGAATGGAACATTGCTCGCGCGCGAAGTCGCGTCCGGAGCAACAATGGCCAGCGCTCTGCGGCCGGCCGGTGTGCAGTCAGTCAATATTTCACTCGATACATTAGATCCGGCGACCTATTCGCAAATTACCGGACGCGATTTCCACGAACAGGTTCTCCGTGGGATCGACGCAGCCATGGCTGCGGGCTTCGAGCAAATTAAATTGAACACGGTCCTCATGCGTGACCGAAATGAGGAGCAACTAATTCCGTTGATAGAATTCGCAGCGCAGCGCGGTTTGATTCTTCGTTTCATCGAGATGATGCCGGTTAGCACAACTGAAGTGCTCGATGACAAAAGCTTCATGCCGATCCACGAGGCGAAGAGGATCATCGAATCGCGTTATGGCGTTTTGATTCCTGAAACTGAGTTTCGAACGAATGGCCCGGCTACATATTACCAAATCCCGGGACGCCCACAGCGCATCGGCTTTATCGGAGCAATGACCAACCTTCATTTCTGCGAAAGCTGCAACAAGCTGCGTCTCACTTGCGACGGAAAATTGCGTCCCTGTCTCGGCAGCTATCTGGAGTTCGACATCATGAAACCGCTGCGGGCAGGTGCTAGCGACGCGGAGTTAAAACAATTCTTTTTGGATGTTGTCGATCGAAAACCCGAGCAGCACGACTTTCGAAATAACTATCAGCCAAACCGCAAGATGATCGCCATCGGCGGCTAACGAATGCAGCGACTCACTCATATTGCCGGTGATGGCCGGGCTCAAATGGTCGATGTATCGGCGAAGCCGATGAGTAAGAGAAAAGCTGTTGCGAGTGGAAAGATTCAGCTCAAGCGAGCAACGCTTGAACTGATTGCGAAGGATCGAATCGCGAAGGGGAACGTTTTAGCCACCGCGCGGATTGCCGGAATTCAAGCCGCGAAACAGACTGCGCAGCTGATTCCGCTCTGCCACACTTTGCCGCTCGGGGATGTTAAAATCGACATTGCCACGTCGAACGAAGGAGCACAGGTAACGTGCGCTGCACAGACGGTTGCGCAGACCGGCGTTGAGATGGAGGCGCTAGTCGGCACGACCGTAGCGTTGCTCACGATTTATGACATGTGTAAGGCGGTCGATAAAGAGATGCAGATTTCCGATGTTCGTCTAGTCAGCAAGACCAAGCACGATGTGTAAACGCGACGATTTTTCGTTGTCACCCAGAGCTTGCGCTCAGGATGACAGTGCTTTTATGTGCGCGGATTGTTAGGGCATGCAGATACAAGTTGGTATTATCACGATCTCTGATCGTGCCAGCGCAGGTCATTATGAGGATCTCGGCGGACCGGCGCTCAGAGAAGCGGCGCAAAAGGAAGGATGGCAAGTCTTATCGGAAGCAATTATTCCCGACGACACGGAACGGATTAAGCAGACGATCCGTTCGTTTTCACAACAAGGTTGTGGTTTAATCCTGACGACGGGTGGGACGGGCGTCGGACCGCGCGATGTCACTCCCGAGGCGATTCGCGCAGTCATGCGCGTGGAGTTGCCCGGTTTTGGTGAGGTGATGCGCGCTCAATCCATGAAGATCACGCCCAATTCCATTCTCTCGCGCAGTTTGGCAGCGATCGTCGATCTTTCGCTCGTGATCGCCCTTCCGGGAAAGCCGAGCGGCGCCGTCGAGTGTCTCGGCTTTGTGAAGGGAGCGATCCCGCACGGAGTTGCGCTAGCGCAACGCAGTCCGACCTCGTGTTAAGCACTGCCGGACACCAAAGCGTCGCCGTGATCTCGCTCACACATTAGGCGCTGCGTCATCGAGTGCGTCTGTTCTCCGGCGCTTTTCGCAATGCGTCAGTGGGGCCAAATCAGCAGCTGCATCAATTGCCTGCCGTAATCTGTAAGATGTGCATTTGCGGCATGGCCGGAAATTATGTCCCGGGTTATATAGGAATAATCAACTGAACTGTTTTTGGCATAACTGAGCTCCGGCTGCGTCACGTTTTTATCGCTCGATTCTATTCTCAGGGGCACACCAGACTGTGCAAATGAGACCTCCCAGGAGGATTTTTCGCTTCGGCTTCCTGCCGTGAGCATCCAGGGATAAAGTTTTGGGAGCTCGAAATGTCGCGATTTGGGAACGGTCACCTTGTAGAATATTTCTTCGCGACTGAGGAATTGAGGAATAGTGAGCGAAGGATTCTTGTGTAGCGCAAGATACAGCCGCGCGATATCGAGCCCGATTAGATTCATACCATTGTAAATGCCATTGTGATTGGGATCGTTTCTAAAGAATGTGTTGTACCAGGCCTCGAATTGATGACTAAACATCAGGTTCAATTCCAAATGGAGATGCGCGCGTTCCCGGTTTAGTCCCGTTCCCGTGTACCCCATCACGGCGATTCGCTGGCCGCGTTTCACTGTGTCGCCTGATTGCACTGCGATCGAACTTAGGTGGCCATACAAACTGTAGTAATCTGAGCTGTCCCAGTGGTGCTCGATCACGATGTATTTCCCGTAGTTCGAGTAGCCGGGTACGAGATTGGTGTGTACGACTTTCCCGTTGGCAATGGCGCGCACTTCATCCAACGGTTCACCATGCGCATCACGGTGCAGGGGGCGAATGTCGATCCCTTCATGAAAACGCGTATAAACGACGCCACCTGCCGTGTCCGTGGGGTCACGTACAAAACCGTATTGACCGCCTTCCCATGGCGTGGATTTCACGCCCTTATAGTTGCGTTCGATATACTGGTAGAAGGCAGCCCCGCCGCCTGAAAACAGGGCCTCATTGTCAGTCGGCAGGACGACATCGATACTCTGATTCTCTCCCATTGCTGCGGAGCGTACCAAGGAGAACGTGAAAAAAGTCACCGTGAAAAGACGATTCATGTGTTACGGCAGATGCCGGAAAGTTCCCGGTAGCATGTTACCGCTTCCGTTGTCCAATCATGCGCCAGTCCTTTTTCATTAATTCGATATCCGCCGAAGTTAGCCCGGAAGGGATGTAGATTTTTCCGTCGGAAACGCGTTTGTCGATTTCGAGTTCGGTAATCGGTCGGCCATTGATGAACACAAAAAGAAGACTCCCGCGACGTTCAACGCTTAAAGTGTCGAGAACGACTCGCCCATGGTCGTCGAGTTGAAGCAGCGCGCCATAAGTCCCGTTCGCGGCCGGGTACGGATAAAACGCCATGACATCACGCTCCGAAATCCACGGCACTTTTTCGATCGTCACATTTTTACCCGACACTTGGGCGCGAACAGATGTCGCGAATCTCTCGGTATCCCGAGGGTTTGCTTGTGCATGCAACCGGAACGTGCAATGTCGTTGTTTCGCCACGCCTTCGGTAGCGGCGAAAACAAGGCAAAACACGAATGCACAGAGAGTCTTCATGCGGATTGGATAAAGGGTTTGACAGGGTTTTTGCAACCTCGAAAGCTTCTGGGTCTGTTTTAACCCGCCCATGAAGGGACGAGCAGTTTTGCGCATTGTGATGTTTTTCGTCGTCGGGAGCATATTTGCTCAAGACGCCTTGCCGACGTCCACACCCCCACGCAAGCGCGGTTGGTTGGGCCGCCTCCTGCACCCATTTTCTCCGGATTCGGTTCCCCAATACAAGGATGCCAGACTTCGCGGTCTTACGGTCGACCTGCAAATCACACCGCAAACCATCAAGCTGTCTGAAGTCCGCCAGCTTGGGATAAAATTAACACTGGCAAACATATCCAAGCGTCCCGTGACCCTCGATTTTCCGACGAACCAGCGGATTGAAATTTATTTAATGAATTCCGAAGGAAATATCCTCACAAAATGGTCCGACAACCACGCTGTCGCAGAAAAATCCGCCACGATTTTAATCAACTCGCAGGAGCGGATTGAGTATAACGAAACAATCGCAACGCGCGACCTGACGCCAAACAAGGTCTTTATCGCCGAGGTTTTTTTTCCTCAGTATCCGGAGTTGCGTGTTCGACAAAAATTCCTGGCTGTGCCGTGAGAGCTTGATAGTCGCCAGTTGATCGTTGATAGAGCTGAATCGTGTCAGCCAATCAACTATCAACGTCGAACTATCACCTCTTCTCCGATTACCACACTCATCCGCAGGGACATCGGGTGCAGCATTACACGCCGGCGTTGCTTCAACCCTGGGCGGATTCTGCGCGTAAGTTAGGTTTGATCGACATCGGCTTTACCGATCACGATCGTTATCATGCCGGAATCGACTTCGATGAAATCGATCGTTTGCGGGAGAAAAATCCCGATCTGAGAATCCGGGCTGGCATTGAACTAGATAACGATCCTATTCACTCGGCGGTCGGCCGAAAATGGATTGAGAAGCATTGGGACAAACTCGATTTTGTCCTTGGCTCGGTGCACTTCCTCGATCGCGACGACCAAATGTTCGATAGCGTGCCAGATGGCGCGCAGCAATTTGAAGGCCACGACATTGATGCGCTTTACGCCGATTATTTGTCCCGTGTCCGCGAAATGGCGGCGACAGGGTTGATCGATTGCCTTGCTCACCTGGATCTTATCAAGATTCATGGTCATCGCCCCCGTGCGGAAATCGGAGCCATCGTCAATGAAACGCTCGATTTTATTCGCGCGCGAAATCTCGCAATCGAACTTTCCACCGCTGGATGGCGCAAGCCGGTGAATGAACTCTATCCAGGCGATGGGATCATTGAACTGGCAATAGAGAAGGGGATTCCTTTTACGATTGCCTCCGACGCGCACTCGCATGCGCAACTGGGCGACAGTTACCCAAGGCTCGCGCAAAAAATGGCGGCCTTTGGGGTTCGCCAGATCTGCATCTTCGAAAACCACCAACGTGTTATGCGCGCTGTTTGTGCCGAATCGCTGCTATAACTGAAGATCGAGCTGCGACCGTTTCTGCGCTGAGGTCGCTTGTTCCGTTTCCGAAGGCAGGCTTACCTTAAGTCCCAAGCGTTGAGCGATGCGCTGGCAGGTTTCGGGCGCAAACCCTTCGAAATGATTGCCAGCGAATGCCCAGACATTTCGCACTTCGGGAAGATGCCGCTCAATCTTAAGCGACCAGCTTTCAAGTGCCGCTTCGCGTTTCCATAGCAACTTTTTGTAACGATGGACGTGCCCGCCATCGACATCGTATTTGGTTGCATAATCGCCAAGGAGACGCAGATAGAGAAAATCAGAGGTGCGCGGTAGGAATTCGAAAGGTGCAAGATTTCGCTCGTTAAGAGGAGTGGTGTCCGCCCAGACCCAGCAGATGCGATGCTTTTCCAAAAGCCGGATGAACTGCGGCCGATGCCATCCGGCGTGACGAAATTCAACCGCGAAGCGGAAATCCCCTGGCAGTTGGCTAAGAAAATTGCGCAGGGCCGGCTTGCCATCCTTTGGCGCGAAGGAAGGCGGAAGCTGAATCAGGATAACGTCGAGTTTTGCTCCAAGCGGTTCGATGGCGCGGAGAAACGAATTTAGCTCGGCGGTGCAATCGTGTAGCCGGGAAGCATGTGTGATCTGACGGGGAAGTTTACAAGTGAAACGGAAGTCGCTGGGGGTCATCTGGAGCCAACGCCAAACGCTGTTTTCCGGCGGAACAGCATGAAAAGTCGAATCCACTTCGACTGCCGTGAAATAGTTGGCATAAAATTCCAACCAGCGACCCTCTGGCAAATCCGGCGGGTAGAAAACGCCACGCCAGCCTTCAAAGCTCCACGCGCACGAGCCGATGCGTATCTTCTGCTGATCGGTCAAATTCAAAACGAGATTGCAACGGTAGCCAGTCTTCTGTCCTTGGAAAAGGGTTCACTTTAGGAAACGTGGTGAATATCCACAGGCGCGCTGACGGCCTCCGAAACTTGACTGAGCGCATAAGTCAATTACCCTGCCAGACCCATGCATTTTGCTATTCGTGTGCTTCTAGTTTTCGCGGTTGCGGCATTTCTTTTGCCCGAAATCGGCAAGGCGTCTGTTGTCTTCAAACCGGGTAAAAAACCGGAGTACGTAAGCCCAGGCGGCGAAGAAGAACTGAGCGGCGATGCTGTCGACCTATTCCAGATTGGTCAGGCTGCCGAAAAAGAAGGCAACACCAAGCGCGCCATCAGAGCTTACAAAAGTCTCGTCAAACGCCATCCCAAAGACAAGGTGGCCCCGGAAGCGCTTTATCGTGCCGCTCAATTGCAGGAACAAGAACATAACTTTTTTGTGGCGGCGGATTCATTTTCGCAGTTAGTAGAAAAATATCCAGGCTGTGCGCATTTCGACGAAGCAATCGAGGCGCAGTTCCGAATCGGTGAAATTTATCTTAACGGAAAAAAGTTGAAGTTCCTTGGCATGCCGCTTGCCTCGGCATTGGATCGTGCTGTGACTGTTTTCGCCAACGTGGTCCGAACCGCGCCCTATGGAAAATATACCGCCAGGGCGCAATTTGATATTGGTCTTGCTCGCGAGAAACAAGGCGCCAACGATGCAGCCATTCAGGCATACCAGGCAGTTGTGGACAAGTTTCCTAACGAACCTGTCGCCGTGGATGCCCAATACCAGATCGGCTACATTTGGTTTACTGCTGCGCAATTAGGCACAAAGGACGCCGCCGCCGCGGTGAACGCCAAGACCGCGTTTGAGGATTTCCTCTTCCATTATCCTAAGAGTGAGAAAGCAGCCCAGGCGCGCGCTAACCTCGAAATTCTCGAGCACAAGCAAACGGCTAACTCATACAAGGTCGCAAAATTTTACGAGAAGCAGAAATATTATCGCGCCGCGGTTATCTACTACAACGAAGTGATTCGCCAGCAGCCAGGTTCTCAGGAAAGTAACGAGGCAAAGAAACGGATTGATCAGCTGCGCGCAAAATTTGGAGATGCAGCGCTTCAGCCAGCGCTTCCTGTGGGACAGGTCAGCAAGAAAAAGGGTGACACGCACGGCGTGCGAACTGCCGAAAGCGGGTCGGCGAAACCAGGCCCGGCAAATAACGAAGCACCGTTGCCGACGTCGGAGGGCGATAATTCGCTTCCGCCACCAGCTTCGCTTGCTCCTGACACCACGACGGCACCTGACCCACTACTGGCTCCGCCGGGTACAAGCACAAGCTCTAATACGTTGCCCACTTCCGAGGCATCGGCTTCTCCCGGAGCGTCCGCCTCACCGGCGCCTTGAAAGCCTCATTTGCCACCCTATTCTGCTTCGCCCTGGGTGGTTGCCTTGGCTATCACATTGGTCCAGTAAAGCCATATTATCTTCGCGATGTTCACACGATCGCAGTACCGAATTTTCAGAATCACACGCTCGTTCCTCGGATCGAAGTGTTGGTTACCGATACTGTGATCAAGCAGTTACAACAAGATGGGACGTTCCAGATTACCAATGGGGATAAAGCGGATGCTACTCTGACAGGTGAAATATCCCGGATCACTCGAGCACCGGCCCGCTCGGTGCGTGGCAACGTCCTCGCCACGACTGAATTTAGTCTCTGGCTAGTGGTAAGGTACTCACTAACTGGACGGGACGGCAAACAACTGGTACCGCCGAACGATGCCATCGGAACGACCACCTTCTTTGTAAGCAGCGACGTGACTAGTGATGAGCGTCAGGCTTTGCCTCTTGCGACTGAGGACCTCGCCACCCGGCTAGTTACCCAAATAAGCGAGGGTTGGTGATGAGTAATGAAAGGTGAAGAAAAACTTTGGACCATCCTCAACGACAAACTCGATACCCTGCGCGCTACAAACCGGTTGCCCCAGGCGATCCGCGTTGCCGAAACAGCGCTGGAAATCGCCAAGCGCGCCTTCAGCGGCGCCGATCTTTCGCTGTCGACCAGTTTTGAGAAGCTAGGACAGCTTCTCGATCAAAAGGGGGATCGCCCGGCGGCGAAAGGATATTTGCTCAAGGCGCATGCAATTCTGGAAAAGGTAAACCCGCCAGACCAGCATGCCATCTACCGTTCTGCGAGGCGGCTTGCATTTCTATGCGATAGTCTTGGCCAGTCTGAAGAGGCCATTAGTTTCTATCAGAAAGCAATCGCCGCCGGTGGCGAAATCGAAGATATTCATTATTCGGATCTCGGCACCATGTTAAACAATGTTGCTCTGATTTTGCGTAAGTCGGGACGACAAAAGGCAGCTGAACCCTGCTACCTGCGCGCATTGCATATTTACGAGAAACAACTCGGGCCGGACCATGCCGATGTGGCGTCAGTGCTGAATAACCTCGCCGTGTTTTACACGAATGAGCGCCGTTTCACTGAAGCAGAGAAAATACATCTCCGGGCGCTGGCCATTCGCGAGAATTTAAACCCACTTCCGCTTGCCGACATTGCGCAGTCAAAATGCAATTTGGCGGTCGTCTATCATTCGCGCGGCGATTATGCCAAAGCGGCAGAGCTTTATCAGGCTTCTCTCAAAATGTGGGAGCAGGTGAAGGATAAACCGTTGAAGGATTACGAGATCGTTGTATCCAATTATGCCGACCTTTTGCGCTCGCTTGGCCAGGTACGGAAAGCGCACCAATTGGAAGTTCGCGCACGGAAGAAACGTTCGGGCTAACTTCTGACTTTCCAGCCTTCGTCCTTTGGATTGCCTCGGTTTGACCTTGCAGGAGACAGGCACGCGCGCATTGTAAGGGCCACCACCGGTTTTGCTCGCGTGGCGGAATTGGCAGACGCGTACGGCTCAGGACCGTATGGGGAAACCCGTGGAGGTTCGAGTCCTCTCGCGAGCAGTGCTTGGGCCCACGCGACCTATTTGGAAGCGAAGACTGTCGGCAAGCCGCGGATTCTGGTTGTATTGATTCGACTACTTGCGCCCAGCAGCTTTCCGTCGCGCCGCCCAGCGAGCCTTCATCAACTGCGACAGCCTTCTTCGTCCGGCAGGTGTGAGGCCACCTTTCTTTGCTGAAGGTGCTGCCTTCTTCGTCCCTGCAGTCTTTCTTCTTGCTGCCCAGCGGGCCCTCATGAGCTCAGAGAGCTTTCTCCGACCAGCAGGCGTAAGCGCGCCTTTTTTCCTGGTAGCGGTTGGTTTCGTCCCGCCCTTTAGTCTCGCCCAACGGGCCCTGGCAGCGGCTGCAAGCTTGGCCCGGGTTGAAGGCGAAAAGTAACGCCCTGCCTGCGTAGAGGCTGTTGTGGGTCTGGCGGGTGTTGCGGGTCTGGCGGCTGTTGTGGGTCTGGCAGGCGCACCTCCCAGGATAGAGGAAAGACGTTTTGCCAGATTGTCAATTTGCCGGCGTATTGAAACTGCTTCTTCTAAAGCTTTAACAGATATATCCATGCTTGTGACATAGCCGGGTTCGTCGCATTAGCAATCCTTTTTTATAACAAACTTTATGCCTAACATTCCTGGCTGGTGGCTTTCACGCATTAGTTACATCCATGTGGTAAACAAGAAGTGAGCTATCATAGAATTGTGAGCTGACGTTTTATCCACATTCAAATGACAAAATCCGGTACCGCAACAGAGCCCGCACGAGTTCGGCAAATGTTTGGCGCCATTGCCAGACGGTACGATCTGGCTAATCACACGCTTAGCTGCGGGATGGATTTTTACTGGCGAAGACGTGCTGCCAACAGGGTCGCAAGCTGGGGACCGGGCAAAATTGTCGATCTTGCTACTGGCACAGGAGATTTGGCGCTTGCGCTGCAGAAGAAGCTGCCGGATGCGGAAGTCACAGGCGTGGATTTCCTGCCTGAAATGCTGGAACTGGCGCAGAGGAAAGGCGTGCGCCAAACCACTCTTGCCGATGCGATGAAGCTGCCATTCCCCGATGATTCCTTTGATTGCGTTACCATCGCTTTCGGGTTGCGTAACATGGAGAATTGGAGAGGCGCGCTTGCTGAGATGTCGCGGGTGCTCAAGCGAGACGGCCATTTGTTAGTGCTTGAGTTCTCGCTGCCAACAATATCGATTGTGCGTACCATCTATCGTTTCTATTTGCATCGCTGCCTGCCAATGCTGGGCTCTTTTTTGACTAGAAGGAAAAGCGCCTACGACTACCTCGGGGATTCGATTGAAGAATTTCCCAGCGGCTGTGCAATGATCGACTTAATCGAAGCGAGCGGCTTTCGGCACGCGACGCTTCAGCCGTTGAGTTACGGCATCGTAACGATTTACACCGCACAGAGTCTCTGACGGCGAAAGTGTTTACAGGATCAGGGCGTAACGCTCTGTATCGGACTTGGCGTGAGCAACGGTTGCGCCACAAGAGGTAACCTCAAGCTGGTCAAGTCCGAATTGCTAATCACAAACGTACCTTCGCGGCCGTCTACATGAGCGCACCATGTTCCGTCACTGGCCGGAGCGCCGATGATCAACTTATGTGATGCCTTATTGTCAGGCGAAGTTGTGAATGCAAGAGTCAGCTGCGGCTTTTCGAAGCCATCTTGAGGCTTCGTTGCTCCGAGCCAACGTAGTGCATGCAGGCTCGACAACCTGTTGAGTAGCGACTGCACATTTGTCCTTTCGATCTCACCACTGCCTTTTAGCCAATGCCACTGGTTATTTTCGCCGCGCTCCAGCGACAGCTCTTTGTCCGTCGTTATGCTCAGACGATGAATTTCGTCGGGTTTAAACCTAAAGATCGATAGCTCCTGCCATTGCAAAGGGTCGGCTGAGATCTGGTCAAGCGAACCACGACGGACTGCCACAACAAACGGCTCATCGGTAAGTCGCGCGTAAACATTGTCTCCCTCTTCCTTTCCAAAGGCAAGTGTAGCAAACGGCTGCTCACCCGCTTTGGTCTCGGCAGTGTTCTCCGACGCAAACGAGCTGAACGTCAATTGCAGATGCGGTTTGTCCAAACCGTATTTTGGCAGATTCGAAGCCACGTCTTCGACGAACTTTGTCACTCGCTGATTTTGCAACGTCTCAATTAAGCGTCGGACGGCGCCCGACTCTGCGGGCGCATTATTTCGGCTGGCGATCGTCCAATTTCCATCCTTGCGCGCAAGAACAGTCTTACGTTTACCTGGAACATCGATTGTGATCCGATCGAGAACGTTTGTGTCAATCCGGATCAAATGATAGTCGCGTAAATCGGCTGGCTTAATATTGAGGACCTCTTCAATCTTCTTGGGCAATGTGTAAACGGCTCCGCGAGGAGCAAACCGGACATATACCTGATCCTTTTCCTTCTCAGGCACGCTGCCGATTTGCAGCAGTTGACCTTTGTCCTCGTGACCAAAGACTTTAATTGAGTCAGCGATCTCAATTTTCTGGTCGGTTTTCCCTTCCTGGCTAAATAACGTGATCGACCCGCGTGGCTCCGCCAGTCCGTAAGGTCGCAGGTCGCCGTGATCGTCTGCCACGAATTGTTGAATGCGCGCCGTTGTGACTTGCGCAATCAGGTCGCCAACTTTTTCGTCATCCGCCCGCGCGCGAAGCGGTTTCACGATGTCCCAATGGTCGCTCTTCTTCTCCAACTCCATTTCACCAGCAGGCGTCTTTAAGGCCGCGCGGCGCACCTGTGCAGTGGTCAAGTCAGTTAATTTTTTGTCGCGAAATTCTTCCGCCTTTTTGTCGATGTCCTTCTTGACCGATTGTTTGGCTAGAAACGTCTCCTTGGAATTCTCAAAGCGGACATACATCCGGCCTTCCAACGCAGCGTCCTTTCCGAAAAGGATTTCGGGTCGTCTGTCAGAGCCGATCAATTTTAGCTTAAGCTTTGGCCGGTTGAGGCCGTATTCATTCAGCTTGCTCTTGTCGGCGTCGATATCTTTCGCCGGAATTGTTCCCTCTTTCGGCCAGGTCTCCAAGTCCGACAACAAATTCTCGACCAAGGCACCATCTGCTTGATCCTTGAATGGCGTTTCGAGCCGCCATTTATTGTCGTGGCGTCGTATTTCTATCTTTTCATCGCCATTTTGAATGACCACACCATCGATCTTGTTTCGATCGAAATTCACCACGTTTTGCGCCTGCCGTCTCGCTTCCCCAGTGCTCGGCTGTTTCATCTCAAAGAACCTGAGGTAAGCGAACACAGCGAGCACAACGACAGCGAGGATTAGCGTAGTTCTCCAATTCATATCTTAGCAAAAGAGCGCGGGAAGCTTTCGGTGCTGTCGATAATGTGAGGCGAGGACCGCGCTCACCCGAAGATACATGTTATCGCGACGCTCAAGTCCCATCGTATGTGCTACACTCGCCGTTGCCACCAAACCACCGTTCCGATCAGTGCCGGGATCAACGGCATAAAAATGAGAACGATCCAGCGCAGACGAGCCAACTCGTCTCCATTCAGACTGAAGGTGAGAGGTTTTGAAACTTTTGGTGCGATACCAATCAGCTGTTCCCGGCTCAGCAGCCAGTTCACACTGCCGGACATGAAATCGAGCCCCTGCTGATCTTGCGTAATTGCATTGTCTTGAACGAACGTCGCATTGCTAACGACTACCAGGCGCGATGAGTTCACCTGAACTCGCTCATCTGCGCTACCACCTTTTTCAATGGCTGCGCCTATTGTTATTTGCGTATTCTCGTCCCGTTTCGCGTCAGCCTGAAATTTTGCTTGATCGTCTGTGTTATAATCGGACTCGGCAAAATAGCTTTTTTCCGCCTGGATCAGTGGTTCGATCCGGATGTTGGCAGCGCGGGCGCGGTCGGGCTCGAGCGTGAGCGAGGAAGTACCGCCTAAAAAAAGCGCCCGGACATCGGCTAGTCGTCTTGTGATCGGGCTGTCGCCCAGGAAACGCGCTTGAACATCTCGTGTCAGTGCCAGTTCCTGGATCCCAGTTCGCAGAAAAACCATTAGTCTGTCGTCATTCACCTTTACGCCTAGCTCGCTGACAAACGCATCTAACTTCGTCGTTTTCGCTGCCGGATCGAGGAGAAGCAAAATCCGCCCCTGTTTGTCCCAGAAATTGCGAAGCAATTTCATTTCGCGGTCCGAAAAATCGTACTGCGGCCCAATTATCATGACGGTTTTTACGTCCTCGGGAATCGCATCCAGATCGAGAAGGTTTAGTTCTTTGAACTGGATATTTTCGTTTTCGATAAATGTCTTGAGGACGGAGATCGCGCTGCCTTCTGTCAGTGGTGGCTCCTTGTGACCGAGGACGTAGCCAAGAGTCTTCTTTTTCCCCTCCACAAGATCGATCATTGCGCTGGTGATGGCTTGTTCGCCTTTGAACGCGGCTACACGAGGACCTTCACCTAGGGCCATTCCGCTCTGGTCGATGTCAGCCATCTCGGACGCCTTGACCGTTTTGTTGCGTCCTTCGTAATCGACTACCAGAAGAGGCTCGTCGGTAACGACCTTGTATTTGTCGAACAATTCCTTTGCCCTGGAAAGATTGCGCTCGGGATCAATGTGCTCAATATCGATCTTTCCTTTACCGGCATACTGATACTCCGTCAGCAAATTCTGAACATCCGTGGTAATCGGCGTGGTAGGCGGAAAGAAAACCGTGACGCGCATCTTGCCCTTGAGTGTATCGAGGAAACGCTTCGTTTTATCTGAGAGCGCATATTTTTGATCCCGGGAAAAATCCCAGCGGGCGTAGTGTTTGAAGGCGATCGAGTTCACCATCGCGACCAGGAATAAGACGAGCACGATTTGCGCGAGAACGTTGAAACCGATTCGAATCCGACGAATTTTTTTCCGGGAACGTGGCCGGTCCGCGTTTGTTTCCTCAGCCATCGCTCAAAGCCTCCATTTGCGGGATTGGAATGCCTGATGCGTGAGCACCAGCATCACGATGGTCATGCTCACGTAGAGAACGATTGGCCGTGTATCGATCACGCCACGCGAGAACGTCCCCATATGTTCGATCGCAGAGAAGTACCCCAGAAGGTCGCGCGTTTCGGAGCTTACATCGAGTAGAATGAACTGAACCAGACCGAGGAAAAATAGCAGAGTAATTGCGCAAAAAGAGATGACCGCCGCGATGATCTGGTTTCGGGTTAGAACGGATGTTAGACAACCGATCGAGAGATAAAACATTCCGAGTAGTAAGAGCATCAGATAAGACCCAGCGTACGCTCCGGCAGAATGCGCAGCCGGCTCGTTCGTCACTTTAAGAAAGATGGCAAAGTAAAGCAGCGTCGGGATCCAGAGAATCACGTAGAAAACCAGCGCGCCGAAAAATTTCGCAAGTACTACCTGCCAGTCACGTACCGGGGCAGTCGTCAGTGGCTCAATCGTGCCGAGCTTAAATTCTTCAGCAAATAGACGCATCGTGATGAGTGGAAAAATCAGAACAAAAGCAAACCAAAAGAAGACTGAGTTAAAAAATGCCTCCTGCACCGTGTACTGCACCTGGCGCTGGTTCATGAAGGAGACCTGGAAATAGAAATCGATGCCGCTGACTATCAGGAAAAAGATGAGCACGATGTAGGCGATCGGAGAATGGAAATAGCCGCGTATTTCGCGCGAAAGGAGAGCGTAGAATTTACGCATAGGATCGATGCGTTGGGGTGATGGAGCCTTGGAATGATGGAGTACTGGCATACTCCTCAGGATCTTCAGAAATGCGGTTAATCCAATCTACCATCGCTCTTTGCCAAACAATCAGCTTCATATAGCAGCGATTCTTGTTCCGAAGTTTAGTTTCGTAATTCATTGCTCCCGTACTCCAACACTCCGTTACTCCGGCGCTCCATAATTACACTGCGTCTCAGTGCGTGATTTCCACGAACACATCTTCGAGCGTCGCTCGACGCTGAGTCAGCTCGCGCACAGCCCAGTGGCGCTCTGTGGCCAGGCGGAAAATCTCTTCGCGCACATCGACGCCTGATTCAACCCGCAGGGAAAATCTCTTCCAATCATCCTCCCCATCGGTGATCACTTCCCGCACGCCTGAAATCTTCTTTAGCTCATCCGCGCCGTTATCCGTTCCCACTTTTGCTTCAAGAACAACACCGCCGGCCTGCCTGATTTTTCCCAGTAAATTTTCCGGAGTATCGCATGCCTCGATTCGTCCTTTGTGAATGATGATCACGCGGCTGCATGTCATCTCCACCTCTGGCAGGATGTGCGTCGAAAGCAAAATAGTATGCTGCTCGCCCAAGTTCTTGATTAGCTCGCGCACCTGCCGGATTTGGTTTGGATCGAGGCCGATTGTCGGCTCGTCCAGAATTAGCAGATCCGGTTCAGCGAGCAGCGCGTCCGCGAGTCCCACCCTCTGCCGATATCCCTTGGACAGGGCCCCGATCAGCTTGTTCTCCACGCTCTTGAGACCACAAAGTTCTTTTACGTCGCCGACGCGCTCGGTGATGCGACGATGTTGGACACCCTTAAGGGCCGCGCGGTAACGCAGGTACTCTGTTACGCGCATGTCGCCGTAAAGCGGCACGTTTTCTGGCATATAACCGAGATGCGCTCGGGCCTGCAGCGATTGTTCAAAAACGTCGAATCCCGCGATCGTGGCGCGGCCGGAAGTTGGCGGCATGAAGCTTGCCAAAATTCGCATGGTGGTGGTTTTGCCAGCACCGTTGGGCCCTAGAAATCCCATGATTTCGCCGCGGCTAACCTCGAAATTCAAATCTCGGATGGCAGGCTGGCCAGCGTAGCGTTTTGTCAGATTTTCAACTTTAATCATTTCGCAATATTTCCATGAGACAACCGAACCCCGATTGCGTTGCCGATTTTTTTAACGCGCCGTCATGCTCAAAGTGGCGAGCTGCCGGGTTTGTCGGCCGGGCCGGATTACGCCAACCGAGAATTCGAGTTTCGTGCCGCTCTGCGTACTTCGGAGCAATTCCTCGATTTGCTTGACGGAGTTCGTTTCGGAGTTGCCCGCCCGATAAATTACCAGGCCGCGCTCAAGCCCTGCTTCGTCTGCAGGGCTATCCGGTTCGACGGCGGTAATCAAAACGCCACGTCCTCGGATGTAACCGAGTGCATCGCTTAGTTCCTGATTCAAATCCTGTAGCTGCAGTCCAAATAGCTTTTCCGCATTCGACACGGAGCTATCTGCGGTGGACGCCGGCTGGTTCTTTGGTGTGGCCTGTTTTTGCGCGACTTTCTTGAATCGATTGACACTATCGCGCACTACGTCAGCCGGAATTGCAAAACCCATTCCCTGAGTGGGCACGCCTTGCGGGGTGAAAGCCATTTTCGCCGAACTGATACCAACGAGCCGGCCGGATAAATCGATCACCGGCCCGCCGCTGTTACCGGGATTAATTGCCGCATCAGTCTGTACCAGTCCCTTATACTCCGCATCGTCCACCGTGATGTCGCGTTTGACCGCGCTAAGAACTCCGCGGCTGATCGAACTACCATATCCAACCGAATTGCCTACCACGATTACCGTCTGGCCCAGCAGGTTCGGCGAAATATTATCAAGGTTAATAAAAGGAAATGCAGTCTCGGCGTCGATCTTGATGAACGCCAGATCGGTTTTATCATCGCCGGTAATGTGGTGCGCATTGTAGGTCTTGCCGTCGTTCGTGGTTACGTGAATCTTCAAGTCTGCTGCGCGCTCAACTACGTGCTGGTTGGTAACGATGTAGCCTGCCGGATCGATAATGAAACCGGAGCCGAGGCTTTGCAGAGTCTGGCGAATTTCGCGCGGCCGAACGCGATTATAGCCGAAGAATTGCGCGTAGAAATCCTCGAACGGATCGCGCACCGTGCGCCTCACTACGCGCTCGCTATTAATATTCACCACTGCCGGCAAGACCTTCGCCACCGCCAGAACGGCCGGTTCCGAAGCCGGATCGGCCTGGCCAAAACAAGCTCTTGCTTGCGCCAGGATCACTAGCGCAACAAAAAGCTTTTGGTGTGGGTTTGTCTTCATCCTCAGATCGCTTCCAACCATTCTACGATCTCTGTTGGAGCCTTGCGCACCAAGTAACGAGCCTGCCTGCGCACTGTCAACTTGCCGCACCGCGTAATCATCGGAGATTAACTTCGCTATGCGCACTTCAATTAGTGCTCGCGCAAATCTAGAACTGATCGAAGAGAATTATCGCCGCTGGCAGCGGAATCCTGAGTCGGTAGATTCCGGATGGTCAGCCTTTTTCGAAGGGTTCGAGCTTGGAAATCTACCGCAGCGCGACGGCGCGTCCTCCGTCGCCGCTCGCGAAGCGGCGTTACAGACGCGCGTTGATGGTCTCATTTACGCGTATTGTTCGCTTGGCCATACCATTGCGCGAGTCGATCCCCTGGCAGAGACGCGGCCCCAAAATCCATTGCTGAGTCTTCGCGAGTTCGGCTTCAGCGAGTCGGACCTGGACCTTCGCGTTTCATCAAAATTCTTCCTCGACAATCGGCCCATGACGTTGCGCGAGATGATCTCCGGCCTGGAGAGAATTTATGCGGATTCCATCGGCTCCGAATTCATGCACATCCAGGACCCGCGAGTGCGTGACTGGATCCGCAAGCGATTGGAGACGCGACCGCACAAGCATTCGACTCCAGCGGCAGTGCAGGTGGCCCTGTTACGGGCACTGCTTGAAGCGGAATCCTTCGAGATTTTTCTGCATACGCGTTACGTGGGGCAGAAAAGATTCTCACTACAGGGTTCGGAATCGCTTATGGCGATTCTCGACACGATCCTGCACAAATGCCCGGAAGGCGGCGTCGAGGAGATTTGCATGGGCATGGCGCATCGCGGCCGACTCAATATCCTTGCAAATTTTCTGCGCAAATCGCTCAAGGTCATTTTTACCGAGTTTAGCGAAAATTATGTTCCGGAGTTGGCAGCCGGCGACGGGGATGTGAAATATCACCTCGGTTATCACTCGGTACGCAGACTTGCCCCGCGTGCGGAGGTCGAGATCCGGCTCTCGTCGAACCCAAGCCACCTGGAAGCTGTCGATCCGGTAGTCGAAGGACAAGCGCGCGCCAGACAACGACTTCGTGGGGACACCGAGCATAGGCGCAAAGTCCTGCCGCTCCTGGTGCACGGTGACGCTGCTTTCATCGCGCAAGGGATCGTGGCTGAGACGCTCAATTTGTCGCAGTTACCCGGGTACAGCACGGGCGGAACCATTCACATCGTCGTGAATAACCAGATCGGGTTCACTACCCTTCCGAAAGATGCGCGTTCCTCGATGTATTCCACCGATATCGCGAAGATGATTGAGGCGCCGATCTTTCACGTGAACGGCGACGATCCGCTTGCGGTTAAGTTTGTTAGCGATATGGCATTCGATTTTCGCCAGCGATTCGGGCGCGACGTGGTAATCGACATGTGTTGCTATCGTCGCTATGGCCACAATGAAGGGGACGAGCCCTCATTTACCCAGCCTGATCTTTACGCAAAAATCGAGAAGCGCCCATCAGTCACACAGCTTTACAAGCGCGAGTTGCTGGAAGCGGGAACGCTGAGCGAAGACGATGCCGTCTCGCTGGAAACCGAGTTCGGTTTGCGGCTCGAAATGACGCGAGATGAAGTCGACGCCATCGAGAAACGCAAGGCCAGCGAGAAAGCCAGGTTCAGAGAATCCACAGCGATATTTCAACCTGAGTACTCGAGCGAGTCTGAGCCGACCGCGATCAGCCAGAAAACGCTTAAGACTATTGTCGATGGTCTCACCCGCGTTCCGGAAGGCTTCGAAATCCAGCCGAAGATCAAGCGCATTGTCCTTGATCATCAGCGCAAAGTTTTCGAGGAAGGCGGTCCCTATGAGTGGCATTATGCCGAAGCGCTCGCGTTTGGATCGCTGCTTTTGGAGGGAATTCCAATTCGATTGTCAGGCCAGGATAGCTCTCGCGGCACTTTTAGCACACGGCACTCTGTGCTTTACGACGCAAAGACGGGGAGACCCTATGTACCGCTCATGCATCTCGCCCAGAAACAAGCCCGCATTTGCATTTACAACAGCCCGCTCTCAGAGGCTGCGGTGCTCGGGTTCGATTATGGCTACTCGCTCGATTATCCGAAGATGCTTTGTTTGTGGGAAGCGCAATTCGGTGATTTCTCCAACGGCGCGCAGACGATTATCGATCAATTCATCGTCTCAGCGGAATCGAAATGGCAGCGGCCGAGTGGGATTGTGTTGCTGCTTCCGCATGGCTATGAAGGTCAGGGCCCCGAACATTCCAGCGCGCGGCTCGAGCGTTTTCTGCAAGCCTGCGCCGAGAACAACATGCAGGTCTGCAATCTGACCACGGCAGCGCAGTATTTTCATGTGTTGCGGCGCCAGATGAAGCGCGACTTCATCAAGCCCCTGATCATCATGACCCCGAAAAGTCTGTTGCGTGCCAGCTTTGCTTCCTCGCCTGCCGAAGAATTCATCCATGGCCGTTTCGAGGAAATTCTCGGCGCACCTGAAACAGGTTCTGCAGAGAGGATAAAGCGGATCATCTTTTGCTCCGGCAAAGTTTATTACGATCTGCTCAATTACCAGACCCAGCGCAAAATCGACGACGCTGCGATCATTCGCATAGAACAGCTTTATCCGCTGGCGGAAAAGAAACTGCGCGAAATGCTCAAGCCATTTTCAAAGAACGCGAAACTCGTCTGGTGCCAGGAAGAATCGGAAAACATGGGGGCATGGACTTTCATCGAACCACGCCTGCGCACGATCTTTTGCAGTGAAATCGCATATGCCGGTCGGGAGGCGAGCGCCAGCCCCGCCGTTGGCGCGCTGACTAGACATAAGCGCGAACAAGCCCGCTTGGTGGCTGACGCGTTTGCGGTTTGAGCCGCCGTATACGCCTCATCTGTTGACGAAACGCATCTCGACCGCGACGCTCGATTAGCTTACGTAATTCTCACCTATGGCGATTGAAGTTAAAATTCCCTCGGTAGGTGAATCGATCACCAGTGGTGTTGTGTCTGCCTGGCACAGGAAATCCGGCGAGTTCGTAAACGAAGGCGAAGCCCTCTTTACGCTCGAGACCGACAAGGTTTCTACCGAAATCGTCGCTGAAAAAGCCGGCATACTTGAGACGAAAGTGCCCGAGGGCCAGGAGGTGAAGATTGGCGAGGTAGTTGCCATCATCGACGATTCAAAGCGACCACCGGAGGAAAAGAAGGAAGAGAAACCGAAAAAGAAAGAGCCTGAGAAAAAAGAGCCGGAGAAACAGCCTGAGGCTGTAGCTGCGGGCGCTGACCGCTACAGGCCGCAGCCAACGGCAGCGGCTACAGCGCTTTCGCCTGCCGTCCGCCGGATCGTGGAAGAAGAGAAGCTTGAGCCGCAGAAAATTCACGGCACAGCTGAAGGAGGTCGCCTAACGAAAGGAGATGTATTGGCTGCGGCACAACAGCGCGGCAAAGCTGACTTGTCCGACGTGGCCGCGCCGAAGCTGGAAGAAAAGGTTGAAGCTCGCGAAGTTGAACCATCCGGCAACGGGCGGTTTGTCCGCAAAAAGATGTCGCCGCTGCGCCGCAAGATCGCGCAGCAGCTTGTAATGGCCCAGCACACCGCGGCTATCCTGACGACTTTCAACGAATGCGACATGAGCGCTGTTCAGGAGTTGCGCCGGAACAAACAGGATGAGTTTACGAAAAAGAACGGGGTCAAACTGGGCTTGATGTCCTTCTTTGTTAAAGCGTGCGTGGAGGCGCTTAAAGCCGTGCCGGTAGTCAATGGTCGCATTGAGGATGAGGATTTCATCCAAAACAATTTCTACGATATTGGTGTCGCCGTCGGCACAGAGCGGGGACTCGTGGTTCCGGTTGTGCGCGATGCGGACAAAAAAAGTTTCGCGGACTTGGAGCGCGACATTGCCGATTACGCCAGCAGAGCGCGTGATGGGAAACTAAAAATTGAAGATTTGCAGGGCGGCACATTCACCATCACGAACGGCGGAGTGTATGGATCGCTTTTCGCCACACCGATTTTGAATCCGCCACAAAACGGAATCCTCGGCATGCACAAAATCATGCCGCGACCCGTTGCCGTGGACGGGAAGGTAGAAGTCCGTCCGATGATGTATCTTGCCCTTAGTTACGATCACCGCGCGATCGATGGAAAAGAAGCCGTCACTTTTCTGATCAAAGTGAAGGACTGCATCGACGATCCAAAAAAGCTGCCGTTGGATTTTTGACTTTCTCCCATGTCATGTTGAGCGAAGCGAAACAGCTCTGATTACTTCGGCCGCGGATGCGCAACCACGACTATTGGGTGTACATTCTCACCAACAAACACCGCACCACGTTGTACATTGGAATCACGAATAAACATCGCACGCCGGTTAGCCCAGCATAGAAACGGCGAGGCAGAAGGCTTCACGAAACGCTATCATTTGAACCGGCTCGTTTGGCTTGAGCATTTTCGCAACGTGAACGACGCGATCGCGTGCGAGAAGAAACTGAAGGGTTGGCGTCGCAGCAGGAAAATTGCGCTCATCGAGCAGACCAATCCACGGTGGCTCGACTTAAGTGACGATTGGGAACAGCAGCCTAAGTTCTATGACCGTCCATGGCACACCGAAGAAATGATCTGAGATTCTTCGCTTCGCTCAGAATGACAGCAGAGAGGGGTGGTCTCTCTTGTCATGTTGAGCGGAGCGAAACATCTCTGATTGCTAGCTTAGATGAATCGCCCAGAGAAAATGCTACGAGATTCTTCGCTCCGCTCAGAATGACAGTACTTTCGGTAGGAATGACAAAATGACATATGGAAAAATTTGATGTTGTTATCATCGGTTCGGGACCTGGCGGTTATATTGCTGCGATTCGCTCCGGTCAGCTCGGTCTGAAAACTGCGCTGGTCGAAAAGGACAAGGACCTTGGTGGCACTTGCCTCAACGTGGGCTGCATCCCGAGCAAAGCGCTCCTGACTTCGACCGATCATTTCATGTTCGTTAAGAAGGAAGCAGCCAAGCACGGCATCGTGATCGACGACGCGCATGTCGATCTGGCGAAGATGCAGCAGCGAAAGGACAAAGTTGTGAAGACATTTAACAGTGGAGTGCGCTCGTTGATGAAGACGAACAAGGTGACCGTCTTCGAAGGCATGGCCACGATTACCGCACCTGGAAAAGTCTCCGTTAAATCCTCCAAGGGTGAGACGCAGGAGATCGAGACAAAAAATATCGTTATCGCCACCGGGAGCGCGCCGGTTGAACTGCCATTCGCGAAATTTGATGGGAAAACAATCGTCAGCAGCACCGAAGCGCTTACGTTCAGCGAAGCTCCAAAGAAGCTCGTCGTGATCGGTGCAGGGGCGGTCGGCTTGGAATTGGGCTCTGTTTGGAACCGGCTCGGCTCGGAAGTGACGATGTTGGAATTTCTGCCCCGCATCGCACTCGGTTTTGATCTTGAGCTCTCGAACCTGCTTCAACGTCTACTCACCGCTCAGGGCATGACGTTCCACCTGGAAGCAAAGGTTAGTGCGGTCAAGATCGACAATGGTCGCGCGACCGTGATTGCAACCAAAGACAAGGAAGAACTGAAATTCGAAGCCGATAAAGTGCTTGTATCGGTCGGACGTCGCCCGTTCTCGGATGGCTTAGGCGCAGAGAAAGTCGGCGTGGAGTTTGACGAAAAGAAACGCATTAAAGTGGACAAACATTTCCGCACAAATGTCGAGGGCGTTTATGCCATTGGCGATGTCATCGCCGGGCCGATGCTAGCGCACAAGGCAGAAGATGAAGGAATGGCTTGCATCGAAATCATTGCGGGCAAGGCGGGCCATGTGAACTACGACGCCATCGCCGGCATCATCTACACCAATCCTGAGCTCGCCGGCGTTGGTCTTACTGAAGATCAGGCAAAGGAAAAAGGAATCGATGTGCGTATTGGCAAATTTCCATTCCGTGCCAACAGTCGCGCGCTTACCGGTGACGACATGGAAGGGATGGTGAAGTTCGTAGCCGAGGCCAAAACCGATCGCGTTCTAGGCGCGCACATTTTGCACCATACCGCTTCGGAGTTAATCGCCGAAGCCGTTTCGGTGATTGAATTCGGCGGCAGCTCCGAAGACATCGGCCGCACTACTCATTCCCATCCGACCCTGAGCGAAGCAGTCAGAGAAGCTGCACTAAACGTAGAGAAACGCGCGCTCCATATCATGAACCGGTGATCGCAGTGATCACGTAGCGGAAGTCAGGCGGATCGCTTGAAATTATTTCGAGTTCGCCGCCTCGCGCCAACGAATTACAAGCAGCGTCAGCAGCGCGGAACCCGCGCAGGAAATCGCGCCGAACGCGAGCGCGAACGGTGTACCAAACCAATGCGCGGCCGCACCGGCTTCGAGGCCGCCTAGTGGAATCATGGCGCCGAAGACGAGCGACCACACGCCCATCACCCGCCCACGCATTTCATCCGGCACGATCGTTTGTAGCACGGTGTTAGATGTGGAGAAAAACAGGAGCATCCCAAATCCGGCGACGAGGAGAAATCCGAGTGCGACGTAAAAATTTCGGCTCAACGAAAGAGCGAATAGCGCAATCGAAAACAACCAGACGCCCCCTAGAGCCAGTCTTCGCGGTGTAAACAGATGTCCGTAAGTGGCTACAACGAGTGCCCCGATAAAGGCGCCTGTCCCACTCGCCGACATCAGGATGCCGTAACCGTTCGCACCGCGACCGAGGATGTCGCGCGCGAAAGCTGGCATCAGCACACCGTATGACCACCCGAAGACTCCCACTGCCAGGAAGAGCAGCAGGATCGTCCGCACTCGCTGATGTCTCAGTGAATAGACGATGCCGTTCCAGGCATGTTCGCTTGTAGAGACGACGTGCGCCGGCCGCTGAAACTGTGGTAAGCGCATCATCAGCAAACCGGCAATCACCGCAACAAACGTGAGACCGTTTAGGAAAAAACACATTGCGACGCCAACCCAACCAATCAGTAATCCAGCAACCGATGGACCGACCACACGCGCGCCATTGACAATCGAGCTGTTGAGCGAGATCGCGTTTAGCAAGTCTTCACGGCTTGTCATTTCGACTGTGAACGCCTGGCGCGCTGGCATATCGAAGCCCATGGCGACGCCGTTCAATGCAGCGATAACGATAATGAACGACGGCGTAGCGAAACCCGCCCAAACACCGGCTGCAAGAAAGAACGCACAGACCATTTGCGCCGTCTGGGTCGCCAGGAGGATCGATCGTTTCGGATGACGATCGGCGAGCGAGCCGCCCCAGATCGATGACAACATCATCGGAGCGGATCCGATGGCGGCGACGATTCCCAGCAGCAGCTTTGAATTTGTAATTTGATAGACGAACCAACTCATCGCGGTTTGCTGCATCCATGTTCCGATGAGCGAGACCAGTTGCCCCCAAAAAAACAGTCGATAATTGCGATGCCGTAGTGCGCGGAATGTATGCCGCCAGGTCACGCCACCAACGGGCACGCGATGTAGCCGCCCGCTGACGTCTTCTGGTACGCGCGCGGTTTCCGTGGTTCTTGTCGGCATCAGTCATCATGGCTGGTGAAAGAGGCAACTGCAAAACCAAGGTTAGAACGGCACGTCATTCCGAGCGAAGTCGAGGAATCCCGTTGTAGTACCTTACGGTAACGCCACGGGATCCTTCGACTCCGCGGAGTTTACCCTGAGGGAGCGAAGCGAGTCGAATGGCTGCACTCAGGATGACCCTGCTTGCGCACTCTAACGCTTCAATCGTTCGTGTATTACTTTGCTCTGGAATGGAAAGCACCGCTGCCATCCTGTTACGGAAACGAAAATTCAGCGACACGAGTCTGATCATTTCGTGGTGCACGGAATCGTTCGGTTGTATCCAAACGATCGCCAAAGGCGCGCGCCGACCTAAAAGTCCGTTTGCGGGAAAGCTGGATTTATTCTTTGAAGCTGAAGTTTCCATCGCGCGAAGCAGGAAGTCCGATTTGCACACACTTACTGAAGTGGTGCTGAAAAATCCATTTGCCGGGATTCGCCGCAATTATCTGCGCACGCAGACGGCGGCGTATTTTGTCGAGCTAATTGAAATCTGCACAGAGCGAGATCACCGGGAACCGGAATTGTTTATGCTGTTGCATCGGGCTTTCGGTTACCTCGATACAAACGATCCGAGGCCTCGCGCGGTTTCGCATTTCGAGACAGAGCTGGCGCGGATTGCCGGCGTGCACGACCAGAAAAAATTGAAGGCCGACCCCGCTTTTGCGCTGGGAAATTTGTTCGGGCGATTGCCGCTCTCGCGTACACCGCTCTTGAAAACGCTGGCGACGGAGGCGAAAAAGAGCACAAAGGAGAATTCGAAATGAAATTGCCTAATCTTGTCGCTGCAGTCGCAGTCGTCAGTTTGAGTTCCGCCGCATTGGCGAACGAGACATACAGGTTCGGTTCGTCAGGTTCAACGATCGCTTTCAGTGTGCATCAATTTCTGGGGACCACGCAGGGAAAATTCACCAGGTTCAATGGTAAGATCGTCGTCAACCGCGAGCATCCAGAGAATTCCTCGGTAACGGCCCAGATCGACGTGCGCAGCATCGATACGCGGATTAGAAAGCGAGACGATCATCTGCGCAGCGCGGAATTTTTTGATGTCGACAAATATCCTCAGATCACGTTCAAGAGCCGAAGCGTAAAACAGACGGGCCCGCAAAGCGGCGACATTCTGGGCGACCTCACCATCCACGGCGTGACCAAGCCGATCACACTTCATGTGAAATTACTTACACCGCTCAACGACACGAGCCTGACACGCTGGGCTGTAACGGTCGATCCAATCACTCGGCGCGACTTCAACCTGATGTTTGCTCCGGCGACCGAGGCAGTCTCTGGCATCAGCCAAACGGTTCCAATCAACATCGAAATTGAGGCGAAGCGCGCCAAGTAAAAGATTGAGTGCCCACCAAATCGAGCGCGTTGAAGCATGGTCATCCTGAGCGAAGCGCAGCGAAGTCGAAGGATCCCGTGGGAATTACCATTGGTTGTTCCACGGGATTGCTCGACTTCGCTCGGAATGACAGAATAATGGAAGTTGTTCCTCTCGGCGATTCCGCTCTTATCGTGCGTGTGCGCGAGCGATTTGAGGACGCGCCTGAGGAAACTCTGGACGAGGTGCTTCGTACATTTCAGCGGATTCGAAACGCAGCAATTCCAGGCGTCATTGAACTCGCGCCGGCTTACACAAGCGTCTCAGTTTTCTTCGACCCGGTTACCGTAGCCAAGGCGACTCAAACACCGGATAAATTATTCGATTGGTTTGCCACACGTATTCGCGCTGCTGTAGCCGGGGGCGCTGACCCCGGTCGAACCGCGCGATCGTCGCGCACCATTGAAGTTCCTGTCTGCTACGATTCAGAATTTGCTCCTGATCTGGATCACGTCGCTGAACATGCAAAAATGTCCCCGATTGAAGTGGTCGGTCTTCATAGCACAGGCGAATACCGGGCGGCCTGCACAGGGTTCGTTCCCGGTTTTCCGTTTTTGAGCGGCCTTGCGAGGAAGTTAGCGACGCCTCGGCGGGACGTGCCGCGCAAGGAAATTCCTCCTGGCACGGTCGGGATTGGTGGCGCGCAAACAGGAATTTATCCGTTGCGCTCGCCCGGCGGTTGGAATCTCATCGGACGCACGCCCTTAAAACTTTTTGATCCAACAAAAGATCCGCCTGCGCTTTTACGCGCGGGCGATCGCGTGCGCTTTCGCGCGATCACCCGGGAAGAGTTTCAAGCGTTGACTCAATGAAGCATTGTCATCCCGAGCGAAGCGCAGCGCAGTCGAGGGATCCCGCTGCATTACCTATAAGGTCGCATACCGGGATTCCTCCACTTCGGTCGGAATGACAGCCATTGTAACCCGAGCCGGTTTTCTTAGCTCCGTGCAGGATCTGGGCCGAACCGGGTTCCGCCAGTTTGGCGTTTCGACCAGCGGCGCGCTCGACCCGTTTGCGTTACGCGTGGCCAATTTACTCGCCAGTAACGATGAGGCGGCCGCGGGACTCGAAATTACGCTCGGCGGTTTGCGATTGCGTTTTGAGAATGAACGAGTCGTCGCCTGGTGCGGTGGCGAATTCGACGTGCGTGTTGGGGCGAAATCCCTGCCCGCAGGTCACGCGGCGCGGGCGCATGCTGGCGAAGAAGTGAAGTTCGGGAGGTCTCAAATTGGTTGCCGATGCTGGCTGGCGATCGCGGGCGGAGTCGATGTGGGCGTTGTTCTCGGGAGTCGCTCCACGGATTTACGCGCACAGTTCGGCGGATTTGAGGGCCACACATTGCGCGACGGCGACGTTCTTCCGCTTGGCACAAGCCCGGGGTCATCGCCCCCGGCTACAGGAATTTCCACATGGACGGCACCGCACGATTGGGCGAGTCCGGCAAAGCGCGATCCGATGTTGCGCTTGATTCCCGGAGTCGATTGGAACCGCTTCAACGATTCATCGATTCGACGCCTAACGAGTGAAGCATTCACCGTCTCGCCGGATTCCGACCGTATGGGCGTTCGTCTTGATGGGCCAAAACTTGAGCGGATGGATAATGTCGATCTTATCTCCGAAGCAGTAGCCCCGGGTACGATCCAGGTCCCGCCGAGCGGAAAGCCAATTTTACTTTTGGGAGATTGCCAAACCATTGGCGGATATCCGAAAATAGGCCACGTGATCACCGTTGATCTTGGCGCTGCTGCACAACTTCGTGCCGGCGATCACGCTCGCTTCTCCGAAATCTCTTTGGCCGATGCGCATCGGCTCTTGCTGGAACGCGAACGCGAGTTCCAGCGTTTTCGCGTCGGTATCAGTCTCCAAAGCTCGTGAAACTATCCATCGATCTAAATGCCGATCTCGGCGAAGGCGCAGGCCACGATGATGAACTGTTCGAGTTCATCAGCTCAGCGAATATCGCGACGGGATTTCATGCCGGCGATTCGGATACCATGCATGCTGCTGTTTCGTCGGCGAAGAAGCACGGAGTCGCTGTCGGAGCACATCCGAGTTTTTTCGATCGCGAAAATTTCGGACGCAAGGAACTGAAGGTAAGTGATCAGGAAGTGTTCGACGCTGTGGCGTATCAGCTTGGAATTTTTCAAGCTATCGCCTCCGCTCTGGACGTGCAACCGAACCACGTCAAACCGCACGGCGCTCTCTACAACATGGCGGTGCGCGACGAAAACCTCGCCGAAGCCATTGCGCGAGCCATCAAATCGGTCGAGCCGAAGTTAATTCTGTTCGCGCCCGACAAAAGCGAGCTTGCCCGTGCAGGCGAGGCGCAGGGGCTGCAAATCGCACGCGAAGTTTTCGCCGATCGCAATTACCTGAATGACGGATGGCTGGTTCCGCGCACCCGACCGGATGCATTGCTTCGTGATCCAAACGAAGCCGCTGAACGCGTTCTGCGGATGTTGCGCGAAGGCAAAGTGCGCTCTGTCGAGGGCCGCGATGTAGATGTGCGTACCGAGACAATTTGTGTCCACGGCGATACGCCGGGTGCGGTTGAGTTCGCGCGTGAATTGCGGTCACGCCTCGAACGCGAAGGCGTGGGAATTAAAGCGCCGCAGAGGTCTGCGTAAGGGAATTTCCAAGTAACACTCTTGCCATTCTGAGCGAAGCGAAGAATCTCAGATCATTGCCAAAGCGACGTACGAGATAACCAGAGATGTTTCGCTTCGCTCAACATGACTGAATCGGCAACAACGCTTTGAGAACCACTTTCCCGGTATTGGAACGTTCGGCGGGCCACCGCCTGGGCCAGCTCCACGTTTAACTCCAGCAATGAAAGATAGAGTCGACAATCAATGCGAAAGGTCCGGCTTAGTTCGCGCGCTGGGACCGGTCGACGCCACGATGATCGTGATGGGCTCGATGATCGGCTCAGGCATCTTCATCACCTCGGCCGAATCGTCTCGGCTGAGCGGCGCGCCAGGCTGGTTGCTTCTCGCATGGGCAGTCGCCGGTTTGTTAACGATTACGGGCGCCCTTTGTTGCTCGGAACTGGCAACCATGATGCCGCGCGCAGGCGGAGTGTACGTTTTCTTGCGGGAAGCATACGGAAAGTCCATCGGGTTTTTGTACGGCTGGACCTTGTTTCTGGTGATTCAAACCGGGACCATCGCTGCAGTCGCGATTGCGTTTGCGAAATTTCTCGGCGTTTTTGTCGAGGCGGTTTCGCCGGACAATTATTTCGTCGCGCCGATTTCATTGGGTGGGTACGCGATTAGCTTATCGACCGAACAGGTGGTCGCGATCGGCTTAATTGCGTTGCTGACCTGGACAAACACGCGCGGACTTGAAGTTGGAAAAATTGTCCAGAACACATTCACTTTTGCAAAAACGGCGGCGCTCATCGCTGTCGTCGTGATTGGTTTGTCGTTAGGCTGGAATGCCAGGTCTGCCGCGCTAAGTGCGAGCTGGTGGGATTCGTGGGCTAACGGTTGGAGCCCACAGGGTGCTCAGCCCGGTTTCACATTCGTTGGTGGGCTTGCGCTCGCGCTGCTTTTTGGAAAATCGATGGTCGGTCCGCTCTTCGCGCAAACCGCCTGGACAAATGTCACATTCATTGGCAGCGAAATACGCGATCCGGGAAAAAATCTTGTCCGCGCGCTTGTCGTGGGCTGCGGCATCGTCGTCATTCTCTATTTGCTGGCCAATCTTGCTTACATCGCTGTGTTGCCGTTTTCGGAAATCGAGCACGCGCCGCAAAATCGGGTCGCTGTGGCCATGATGAATACCATTTTCGGTCGTCCCGGTGCGCTGTGCATGGCGGCTGCGATCATGATTTCCACCTTCGGTTGCAACAACGGCCTTATTCTTTCCGGAGCTCGCGTTTACTATGCGATGGCGCGAGACCGTTTGTTCTTCGAAAAAGTCGGGACCACCAACCGCTTTCATGTTCCAGCAGCAGCGCTGGTGGCGCAGGGAATTTGGACGGCTCTCCTGACTCTGCCGCGCACGGTGACAATGAACGCCACGACTCAGAAGGTCGCTTACGGCAACGTTTACAATCAACTGCTCGAATACATTATCTCGGCGGATCTGCTCTTTTATCTTCTAATGGTTGTTGGCCTGATGATCTTGCGGCGCGCTAAACCCGATGCAGAGCGCCCATACCGCACCTGGGGTTATCCAATCATACCGATTATCTCGATCCTGCTTGCCGGACTCTTGATAATCGATGTGGGTTTTCTCGCGCCAGCAACTTCGGGGATCGGAATCCTCATCGTCTTGACCGGTGTCCCGGCTTACTTCTTTTGGCGGAAGTTCGCTGCGACTGAAACAAATCCATTTCGCGATTGAGACGCGAAATCTTTTTGGATGCCTGCAAAATCAAAGAAACAGCAAATGGCAGCTGGCGCAGCGCTCGCGGCAAAGCGCGGAAAACGCTCCAAATCCTCACTTAAGGGTGCTTCGCGAGGGATGTACAAATCGATGAGCAAAGCCGAGCTGCGCCGAATGGCCAAGACCAAGCGCAAAGGGAAACCGACAAAGAAAAAGGGGCATTGAGATTGCCAATGCTCTGGGAGGCGGCGGAAGTGGTTACTCCTTTTGCATTATGGCGATGGCCTGTCTCAAAGGGTCCAGGCTCACCTTGCTCGTCCCGGTAAAAGGATGATCGAGGACATAGATCAAAAATAAAATCAGCGTGATCGTTACGGTGAGGGTGGTGGTAATGATGTATTGCGCCTTGATGTTCTTCATTCCAAAGAAATACGCGAAAGAGATCGTGAATAGGCCTCCAACAAGCAAGACGAACCAGATAACGGGTGGATTTGTATCGTTTCCGGCAAATATTCTTAGTCGACGGTACTGAGCGAGATTATTCAAAGATCGCAGCGATTCGGCGTAGAGCTCTCTGTTGGGAAGCGCGTTCGCGTCCATCTGAGAAAACAATATTCTGAGATCGGCGTGCGCTCCGCCAGAAAGAAAGTCTATGTCCCCCTGTGCCATCCTTTGTACCTCATCGTTATAGACCGTCGCAACGTAATCTCTTAGTCCCTGTTGTATTATTTTCTTCGCAGAGTCAGGAAATGATTCGGCGGTGTGAAAAATGTCGAGAGCCTCGCTAGCCTCCAACTGCAGATTTTTTGTTGCATCATCGTAACCACTCCACGTGACAAACACGACAAACGCCACCATCACGCCGTAAAAGAGGCCGAAGGCGTTGAAGATGATGGCGGCGACTTCGTGATTTTCCTTTAGCACTTCCGCCGGATACTTCCTTCTCACCAGATAAAGGCCCGCCAGCGCGATGAACGCCGTTATCCCCGAGACGGTCAGGAATGAGAGCGGAATTGGCCATTCAAGGAGAAATCGCATGGCTCTTCTGAGGTTCTCTCCAAAATTACCTCAGATTGTCCAGAGAAAAGAATCGATTTTGCTGTAGCGGGCAGTGTTCGGTCAATTATCAGTTGCGAGCGCCGCTAACGGGATGTCAGGCTGCCAGCCCGCCCGGCTATCAACGGATTCTCGATTCCGCGGGCGGCAAATGCCCTGAAGATGCGTAGCAGGCCGATATCATATTTATTATCGAGTAACGCGCTAACATCGACAGTTTCCATCACTGATCTGCCGGAACGCCGCAGCGATTTCCTTTTCTTGCTCCAAGGTAAAGAAGCGATCCCGCTCGACGATTTTTCCGCGTTCGATGGCGGCAAGCAGATGCCCGTAAATGGTGCTGGCCACAAAGCCACGCGCACGGACGATCTGATCAACTGACTCGCCTTTTTGAAATTGCCGCAGCGTCTCGGTCTGGCTATCATTCAAAACGTGAACGACGCTGCGGGCGCAAAGGATCGAGAGCATTGGAAAACGTCCGGCGTGAATGGGCGGCCAGATAGTTTTTGATTTGGCTAAGGAACGCCTCCGCAAAGTCCTTCAGCTTTTGCTCTCCCACGCCAGGAATTCGGCGAAACTCAGTCTCGGTCGTCGGATAATGTCTCGCCATTTCACGGAGCGAAACATCGGAAAAGATGACGTAGGCCGGCACGTTGCGTTCGTCGGCGAGTTTGCGGCGCAGGCCGCGTAAGCGCTCGAACAATACCTCGTCGCATTCGATCGCGCCCACGCGAGACTTTTGATCCCGCGTGACAACTTCGATCTGCTTCGTGAGGGTAATTGGTGTGCGGTGGCGCAAGGCGTCACGGCCAGCCGGCGTGAGACTTAGGGTTGCGAACTTTCCAGGCGCGCTTTCGATGAGTCCCAGACGCAGCAATTCACGACCGATTGCCTGCCAGGCATCGCGTTTCAATTCCCGGCCAATGCCGTAAGTGGACAATTCGTTGTGGCTTCGTTGCCGGATGCCCTCCGTGTCTGCGCCACGCAAAACATCGGCGATATGATTCAACCCAAATCCGAATCCGCTTTTCGCGTGGATACGATGTACGCAGGAGAGAAACTTCTGAGCCGGAATCGTGCCATCGAACGTCTCGCGTGGGGTGAGGCAATTGTCGCAGCCATCACACGCTGGCCTTGTATATTCTTCGCCAAAATATCGGAGCAAAGTCACGCGCCGGCATTCGCGCGTTTCGGCGTAATGAACCATTTGTTGAAGTTGCGCTCGGGCGATTCGCGCTTCGCTTTCGCTCTTTTCGCCGATGAAATGGAGCTGTTTAGCCACATCGCTGGCGCTGAACAGCAGCACGCATTCGCCTGGCAATCCGTCCCGGCCGGCGCGTCCGGTCTCCTGATAATAGCTCTCCAGGTTTTTCGGGAGATCGTAGTGCACCACGAAACGGACGTTTGGTTTGTTGATGCCCATTCCGAATGCAATTGTCGCAGTAACCACGCGGACATCGTCTCGCAGGAACGCTTCCTGATTTTTCGTACGCTCGGCACTGGTTAGGCCGGCATGATACGGCTTCGCGCTTACTCCATCTTCAGTGAGATTCCGGGCCAGCGAGTCGGCGCTCTTTCGGCTGGCGCAGTAAACGATGCCGCTATCGTTAGACCTGCTTTGAATTAACGTCAGCAGTTGTTCGTACGGCGCCGTTTTGGGAACAACACGGTAAGTGAGATTTGGCCGGTTAAAGCTGGCGACATAACAGCGCGGGTCGCGCAACTTCAATTGCTTCACGATGTCTACTCGCACCCGCTCTGTAGCCGTCGCAGTGAGCGCCATCATTGGCACATCCGGAAAATGCGTCCGCAATTTCTTGAGCTCGCGATATTCCGGCCGGAAATCGTGGCCCCATTCGCTGATGCAATGTGCCTCGTCGATGGCGAACTGCGCGATGTTCCAATTCACCGCACGCTCCAAAAACGTATCGAGCATCAACCGCTCCGGTGCGACGTAAAGCATCCGGTACTCGCCGCGACGCAGCCCTCGCCAGCGCGCCACAGCGCCCTGGCGATCCAGCGTTGAGTTCAAGTAAGTCGCCGGGATCCCACTGGTTTGCAGCGCATCGACCTGATCTTTCATGAGCGAAATAAGCGGCGAAACAACAATAGTCAGGCCTTCGCGTATGAGAGCCGGCAATTGAAAACAAAGTGATTTTCCACCGCCCGTCGGCATCAGCACAAGCACATCGCGTCCCGCGAGCGCGTCGCTGATTATCTCATGCTGCAGCGGCCGGAACTGGTCGTAGCCGAAATGCCTCTTTAGCGTCGGGGCTAGATCCATTCCTTGATGTTCCTCACTGGTTTTTGTTGTCTCAGCGAAATTCTTATCGAGCGCGACAACTCAGTCAGGAACGGCCGTCATTTCTGCCGTTTCAGACGAAAACCGTCAGCATGCGCGCCGTAACCGCTCGCGTATTCAACTAATCCAACGCCTTTTTTCCAAACGATCTTTTTGAAATGACCGGACGGATGGCTCGCATCGTAAATGCATAGATCGCCTTTTAGGCTGATTGTCGTTTTCCATAAGCCATCTTCGTGACCGAATTTACCCGTCGTAATCCCGTAGATGTTGCCCGGCTCGAATTCTGGAGGTTTATCCAACCCTGAAATCTTCTTAACAGCGGCTTCGTTGTCCTCTTCGTTTAACAGAACGATGCGGTCATCTGTCGCGACGAAATAATCCGGCCGGATTTCACGCTTCTGTGGCGCGCTCGATTTGAGATCGGTGAATTCGATTTTGAAAATTGCTCCCCGCGGCATCTTGGCAACACGCGTCGTCACGACTTGCGCTGTGAGCGGGATCTCGTCCTGCTGAATCTCGTCTCCCCACTCGGCCCCTCGAAATTTGGCGGAGACAGGCTTGTCATCTTTGGCGTCGAGAAATGGGTTTACCGCAAAAGCAGAAACGGGCAGCAACATAGACATCGTTAGTGTCGCAATTCGCCAGCATTTCATGTCTCAATGCTAACTACGAAGGCGTTGACAATGCACGCCCGAATTTCCTAGTCTGCCGTTCTGAGAACTCCCCAGTTATCGGCTCTGCTCGTTTGCTTGCTGGCGTCCATGCAGTCAAGCACGGCGCAGGAATCCGCCCCGCTCGAGAAGATTCGCGACACCTCTCCGGATGGAAAATTTGCCGTGCGGATTTCGTGCAGCGGCGAGCCAGAAGATCCTAACAACATCGATCCCAGTCTGATCACGGCAGTCGAGCTCGTGTCACTTTCTTCAAAAGAAGTCGTGACGAAGCTTCCCCAGAACTACGACAGCGGTGCTCCCAATGTGATTTGGTCACCGGATTCTAGATGGCTTGCGTTTTCTTTGTCCGATGGTCCACGGGTCACTGACACCCATGTTTATCATCGTTCAGGTGACAACTTTGGCGAATTTGAGACGGCCAATCTGCAGGTCGATGTCAAAGGGGATGTTAGGAACGAATATGTCAGGCCAATTCGATGGATAAAACCGGGTGTTCTATCGCTTGAGCAATACGTCATCTTTCGCGGGGGCGATGGCAAAGACGCTACCTACAGGTTTACCGCGAAGTTCGATGAGAAAACCAACAAGGTCCAAATCAGCTCAAAGAGAAAAGTTCCATTGAGGGAGTAGGCCATTCTATGAAGAAGACCGCACCTCCTGGCACACCTTGGATGTGGGTGGTTCTCGCATTCTTCCTTTTTGCGAACGCGTCAGTTGGTTTGGCCAAACCACAAAACAAGCCGGCTAAATCTGGCCAGGAAAAGCCGGAAGCCATTCTTTCCGCCGCCAAAAAAATTGCCGATGCAAAGGCTTGGAGCATTCAGGCACATGTGAACGCAGACAAGGACATGAAGATTTCCGGAATTATTTTTGGAACGGATTTCGACTTAACCATCGAGGCGATCGACGGAACCACGCGCCAGATCGTGCTGGGGGATAAAAGCTGGTCCAGCAACGATGGCGGCAAGAGTTGGAAAATTAACAAGGAGATCGATCGGCGTTTCTATTATCTCATGCACACGCCAATCAAATATTCGGCGGACGAAAAAATCCCACCGTTCGCGGCGATCGGCACAGAGAAATTGGGAGACGAATCTTTATTGCACATTCGGTTTATCGCCCCGGACAAGATCACTTATGAGGGCGATCGCGCGAACTATTGGATCGCGATGCAAAATCCACAGGCGCCAATGATTCATCGCTTTCTCGGTCCGATGGGTTTTGAGAATAACTACGTTACCGATCAGGTGGACTACACGCCGATCACGGATGAGCATCCGGTCATTCCGCCGCCTGGAAATCCGCATGCACAGGCGGCGCCGCCAGGACCGGAAGCGCTTCTCATGACTGCGATGAAACAGATGAGCACCGGGGTGTGGTCGGTGAATGGCACCGTCATTTTCAAGAAGACGATCAAGCTGCACGGACTTCTCTCCGGCGAAGATTTTGATCTAACAATGGAACCCGGCGTGAAACCCGACACGCCGATGCGGGGCATCGTGATAAAGGAAAAGGCCTGGGTTTGCTCCGACGGTGAGACGTGGCACGCCGGTCGAGCAGACGATCGGCTGCTCTACAGTTGGGCGCATACTCCCATCATGGCCGGCCGACTTGAACCGCCGTTTGAAAAAGTGGGAACCGAACAACGCAACGGTCAGACTTGGTTACACATTCGACTGAAGGTGTCCGACGAAAAAACCGATCCGAAGGAGTTGCCGCAATATTGGCTCGTGCTCGATTCTCAGGGGCAAGCTCAATACATCGGGCACGCCGACATGCCGATGTTTTCGCGAGGCGCCTCTGAGGTGATCCACCGTTCATTCGATTATGCCCCAGCCAAAGAAAAAATCGCGCCGCCGCCGCTCGGACCGCCAGTCAACGACAAGGTTTATGGCTTCAACGACATCGAGCAACACAAGTTCGATTGGAAAGGAAAGATCGTACGCGTCGAAGTGACCCCGAAACTTTTGCAATCGGAACAGATTGGCGAGGACACTTACCGCGCATTTCTCGAGGACACGGCGACGCCGAATCATTACGGGGTGGTCGAGTTTCCGCACGACGCGCTGGTTAAGCTTGGATTTCTGAAAAAAACAGTGACCGGAACCCACGCTTGGAACCAACTGGAAAGCATGGGTGCGCTTGGCCGAACTCAGGGTGCACCCGTCTCTTTTTACGTGCAGGTGATTCCGATTGGCGAGAAGCCCGCGGCAAGAGCCGTCGCTGTCGGCGCGAAACTTGTTCGGGAAATTGATGGAAGCGTGAGTTACACCTGGGAGTCACAAGTATCATCGCCAGCGTCGTCAGCAACAGGTTCAAGTCCCGGCACGTCGGGACAAACCGCCGCTACTCCAGCAGAGTCTTCAACACGAGGCGCGGAGGAGTCGGTTGAGGACCCGGTTAACCGCGGAATCGAAAAAGGAAAGGAAGGCGACTTGGACGGAGCGATCGCCGATTTCACCCGCGCGACTCAGCTCAATCCGAAAGATGAGGCCCCCTATTATAACCGGGCCCAAGCCAAACGTCTGAAGAAGGACGCGGCTGGCGCAATTGCCGACTACACCCGAGCCATCGAACTAGGCTCCCAAAACCCCGCGGCTTACAACAATCGCGGCAACGCTAAAGCGGAGAATAACGACCGGGATGGCGCAATTGCTGATTATACCCGCGCAATCGAACTGAAGCCCGATTACGCACGAGCCTACTACAATCGCGCGGTTGCCAAGCAGGCCACGGCGGATGTGGCCGGCGCTGCGGCAGACTTCAAACACGCGCGAGAACTGGACCCAGAATTAGTTAGCAAAGAGTCTGCTGGCGATTTGAGCGGCAATCGCGCCGCCGAGAAGGGTCGAGGGGCGGGAACAACAGTTAGCCTCCTGGACGGCAAGCTCAACATTGACATCCCGCCAGATTTCTCGCGCGACCCTGACAATCCGAAAGAACCAAAGACCGTAGCCAAGTTCTCGGGTCCGGAGGGAGCTTGGGGCGAAGTTTTGCGTGGCACTCACGGACTTACGCCGGACAAGCTTGAGGGTTATCTGAAAATGCGTGTGACGGAATACTCCAAAGGCTTCAAGTGGTTGCCCAAGGATTCCCAACTCCAATGGCTGAAGAAAGAGATCGTGACAGTCGATGGCCGCAAGTGGGCGGACTGGCGTTACGTCCCAATGTTACAGGGGAAGAAGGATTATTCGCACGATCCCGTTTACACGAGGTTCCTAACGACTTCTTACAAGGGTCAGCTCTTAGAGGTCACCTTCACCTCAAACTTGAACACGGCCCCCGAGTTAAAGAAAGAGATTGACCACATTATGGACTCGGTTCGCTTGGAAGAGTGAAAATCACGACAGCATTCTTATTCGCCGCTTTTAGCTCAGCACCATGCATCCGTGAAAAAGGTTGGCAAAACGAAGACCGAGGTGGACGAGTAAATGAATAGATTATTTGTAGCACTTGCGGGTGCCAGCTTGGCAACAGGTCTGGTTTCCATCAGTGCCCAAGAGCCCTCGCCGTCGCCGAGTTCCATATCTCCGGACAAACAATGGGAATATCGGTGTACCGATGGAATATGGTCGTCGATCGTGAAAGCGGGCACGAATCAAATGGCGCTAGATCTTTCCAATGACGTGGAGGTCCCTTATTGTCACGACGCAGCGATCATTTGGACGCCGGATTCGAAACGGTTTGCTTTCAATTACAGCCCGCCGCACCCGCCCCACACCACTTATGAAACAGTCGCGTTTTATCAGCTAAGCGATAACAAATGGATGCAGCTGCAATCGCCGATTGATGTAGACTCGGCGCCTGCGACGTTCGCAAAACTGGTCAAGCAGCTCTCGATAAGTGGTCACCGCTCCGATCCAATCCCTGACATCGCAAAGGCGCGTCAATGGACCGACGCCGATACCGCGATCGTTTACGTTGATTGGGGCTCGTCTGGACCCAGCTCACGCAAACAAACTTTCCTTTTCACATTGAAGTTCGACGCGGAAGGGAAATCGAAGATCGTCAAAGCCCGTCGGATGTCAGAGAAAGAGGTCAAATAGGGAGCTAACGAAAAATGAGATCATTTTTTACCTTTGTCGCAGTCGTTGGTTGCGCCATCGGCTGCGATTTTTCCATTCTGGCGGCTGATGAAGAATCGGAAGCATAGGGCCAAGACTCGTCTGCGGGATTGCCCGAGCAATACGCAAAGAATTATCTCATCGCCCGCAACACTATTTCGTCCGACAAAAAACTCGCTCTCATTTACCCGACGCTGGAAGCAGAGGAGGCTGCGGACAACGCGAACCATCCCGAGCAGATCAAAGACTACATTGTCGCGCTGCAGCCATTTGCCATCCTCGGTGAGTTACAGACCAAGTATCCGTACTTTCAAAATGAAAGCCATGGCGGGATCAGCGCGGAATGGTCGGATGACAGCTCGGTCGCTTTGGTCACGCTGGACGGGAAATGGGGACCGCACGATGTCTTTCTGCTGGAGTTCCGCGACGGCAAGCTAGCTCGAACGACGAACATTCTCGCGAAGGCGCACGATCTATTATTACCAGGCTACCGCAAATCAAAAGCTGAACCGTACAACGATAATTTCGATTTCATCTTTGATGATGAGGACAGGGCCGTGTTCAAACTCGACGGCACGAACCGTGTCGTAATCGATGGCGATGCAGTGACCGACCCCAAGGGTCTCTCGCGCCGCAGTTGGCGCGCTCACCTAAAGGCAGTTTGGAATATTCCAGAGGCAAAATTTACATCCAAAAAAGTGGCTAACCAGTAATCGTCGCTTCTAACAATATCTTAGATGAAAACAAAAGTGTGTATTGTTGCCTTCCTCGCGATCGGTGCCTTCTGTCCGTGCGTGCCTGCTCAAGAAAACTATCGCGGCGGAATTGTTTACGGGCCAAAGGCGGCGTTTAACATCAGTGCGCCCGAAGGCTGGGTCCTGGATAATCAGTCCGGCGTCAGCCAAGGATTGCCGTGCGTTCTTTATCCAAAAAGTGAATCCTGGGCCGACGCGCGAACGGTGATGTACGCGAAAATTGCAGGTACTCAGTTTGAAGACGTAAACGCGTTCGTGGCAATGGCGATCAAAGACATGGAAAAGACGCACGGAAAGCCGAAAGAGAAAATCGCTTCCGGAAAAACCGCGGACGGCCACGATTATTTTATCAACGAATACCCTGCCTCGAAAACTTACTCGCAATGGGAACGCGTCGCTTATGTCCAATTGCCGCACGCGGTCGCGTACATCGTCCTCTCATCGCGAGACCACGCGAGTTATCAAAAGGATTCCGGTGCGCTTCAGCAGGTGCTCAAGACATTCGCTTACCTCAAGCCGGAGACCGCGCAGCAGAAAGATGAAGAGCTGACTGCGAAGCAGGACGCACCGAAAGTGATTGAAACTGACGATATGAAGCTGGCGATGAAGGCTGGTCACCTCGAAACAGCCGGGAAACACGATGAAGCGTTGAAGTTGTATGCGCAAGCTATTGACCTAAAAGGTCGTTTTACGCCGTTCGTGTATCACAACCGTGGAATGTTGTACCTTCACCGGGCAAAGGCTTCCCAAGATCGACAATCGCGAATCGCCGACCTGCAACGCGCTATCGCCGACTTCCAGACTTCTATCAGGCTCGGCGCAGCGTCTAACGAACAGCTCAACCGCGGACTAGAAAAGGTTGCCACTAGAACTAATCTCGACGAAGCAACCAAGTTACTCGAAGAAGCAACTCATCGATAGCTTGAACCAAAAATGAGCGCACGCTGATGGCGTCCGAACAGAGTCAAGCGAATCGAGGCTCGCAGAAGCTGGAAGCGAACGCCTTGACCTGTAAGCTCCCGGCGTGCTAATCACAAAATAGTGAAGGCGCCGCTGCGGATTTTTGCTTTGCTCAGCTTCGCGACCACGGTGTCGATCTTGTCGCCGATCGTTTCTCTTGCGGAGGAAGACGAAGATGAATTGATCAAGGGCGATCAATTTCCAGCCGGCTTCGCCGTGCCCGTCTCGACGCTTTCGCCGGACAAGCGGTACGGAGTGCTCGCTCCGGATTTGGATCATTATAATGATGCGGCTACCCAGCAGAATAAACTTGTGGAAGTGAAAACCGGCCGGGTACTTGCCGTTATTCAAGCGGAGACGGGAATGGTTCATATGAATCGGGGCGGCATTTTGCCATCGCGGTGGTCGGCGGACGGATCGCTGTTGCTTTGGAAGGTAGATGGCAAGTGGTCCCCGCGCGCGCTCGTCTTGGTCAAGATCGACAATGGCGAAGTAAAATGGCAGCGCGATCTGCTCAAGACCGCACAACAGGAAATCCTCGCCCGCACTCGCAAAGCTTCACCGAAAAGATACGCTGCCGCGAAAAAGCAGAACGCCGGAAACGGCAGTGCTTATCCGGATGGTTTCACTGTGAATGTCACTGATGCTGATCAAGGAGACACGCCGTTGTCACTGCCGCTGGCGATTTCTACCGTGCTGGAATCCGATCCTAAAACGATCGAGAGTTTCCCGGAGAAAGCGAAAATCAATTCCGAAATGGATGCGATTGTCGATCCTAATGGAAAGTTCGTCGTGAAGAATTTCCATCTCGGAATCGATAACTCAGGAGCTGAAAGGTAAACGCCAGATACAGGCTGAAAAGGATTTCGATCTCTTGATGCAATCCTATGGCTGTCATCCTATCGGTGCCGTTCTTTGATCGACAATAAGATTTCCGCAACGGCGTCGCTTCGCGGCTTCGCTCCGAGATTGCCTTTGCCGTGGACGCGCACGCTGACGGCGTTGGCTTCCATGTCGCGCTTTCCGATCACAAACATGGTGTGGACTTTCATTTGTTCGGCGCGCTGGATTTTGCCGTTGATCTTGTCGCTGCTGTCGTCGATTTCCGCGCGGACCTGATGAGCGCGCAGTTCGTTCAGAATCGATCGTGCGTA
>DASZGW010000026.1:0-25159 GCA_035938475.1 Candidatus Udaeobacter sp. | reverse complement strand
TAAAATCTTTAAGATTTCTTGCGGCGGCGCATAATGAATGGGCGTGCGCAAACAGGTGATATGCTCGTGCCGCAGGCTCGTGAGCGGGGGATACACCGAGCCGATCTCAAGCTCGAAACCGAGCCGTTCCAGCGCGAGCATCTCCGCGTCGCAAAACGTCTGCGAAAGCACTGGATACCGGGAGTAAAGATAGCCGAGACGCATCGAAATCGGATGATTACCCGCTGCGCGCGAAAATAGCAATGGCTGGGGTGGCAGACTCGCCACCACGAGTCCGTCCTGTGGGGGACCTGCCGCTTGCGTTTTTCAAAATGGACCCTGTAGCAGCAGGCGTGTCGCCTGCGGTTTCGAAAATGCGCAGCCGACACGACTGCCGCCACAATTCACGAAAAGCGAACGTCCTTGCCCGGATCCATCTCGAAGTCCAGGTCCAGCGAATCTTCCGTGTTCGGCTTGATCACTTCCTCCATAAATTTCACGAAAATGGGGTCTTCGCGAAAGATTGCGTACTTGTCCATCGACTCAAAATCGATGGCAATGAAGAACGGCCACGGCAATTCGGGGTCGATCCGCTTTCCACATTTAATGTTCAAGACCTCGGGAATTTTCAGAAGCTGCATGCGCGTATTCATCATCATCGCCTCCGCGCGAGCAGGGGTGACCTCGGGTTTGAGTTTATAGAGAACGATATGATGAACCATGAGGGTAAAGCTAATAGGCGTTTCCGATTAGGCGCGCAAGTCCGAATCCGTTGCCCGACCAAAGTACGGATTACTGTTCTGCAATCAACGCAAGTGTGCGTATCATAGATGCGAAGTTCCTGCGCTCAAACCTACTCGGTTATTTGGAAGACTTGTCGCGAAGTCGGCACTTTGCGTTCGGCGTATGAAGCCAATCGGATGCGCTGAATTACCACCACAAAGGCGCAATTTGGTACGGCCGCGATCGGCATCGGTTTCCATTTTTTTTTGCGCTAGCGCACTGAAGTTGACAGGGCATGCATCGTTTCGTATCGAATTGTCCCGTTGCATGCTTAATTAGCAACAAATGCACGTACCCGACCAAAATGGCTGGCATTGCAGGCTCTGCGGTCAACCTCTAACAGAGCGGTCTTCTGATCCTCGCGATAGCAATGTCATACTTTCGGTCCTGATTCCCGTACACAATGAGAGCGACCAAGTCGCTCAGAACTTGTCATTGATACATGCGGAAGCGTCCAAAACGGGCCTGCCAACGGAGATGATTGTCGTCGATGACGGGTCGACAGACAACACATGGCACGTTTTGGAAACTGTAGTCGAGCAATTACCAGCACTAAAAGCGATCCGGTTTAGTCGCAACTTTGGAAAGGAGTCGGCAATTTGCGCCGGATTGACCTACTCAAGAGGGCGAGCGTGTATCGTAATAGACTCTGATCTACAACACCCTCCGGAGCTAATTCCAGAAATGGTTCGGCTTTGGAGAGACGAGCATTGGGACATTGTCGAAGGGATAAAAAGAACGCGAGGGACAGAGCCGCTGATCAACAAGATCGGCGCGCGTTTTTTTTATCGCACTCTGAGCCGCCTTTCGGGTTATGATCTATATGGATCTTCCGATTTCAAGCTTTTAGATCGCAAAGTCATTGACGCGTGGCTGGACATGCGAGAGCGGAACACCTTCTTCCGGGGCATGATCAGCTGGCTCGGATATCGTCGAAAACAGATAACCTTTTCGGTACCAAGGCGCCAGCTGACGCAGTCACGCTGGTCATTCTTTAGTCTTTTCCGGTTGGCTGTCATGGCGATCACAGCGTTTTCGTCCCTGCCGTTGCAAGCAGTTACCTTGCTTGGAGGGCTTTTCCTGTTTTGTGCGATCCTGTTCTCAGGATATGCCCTGCTTTTGTACTTCACTGGGCTTGCTCTCCCGGGCTTTACCACGGTGATCATCCTTGAGATGTTGATGGGCGGAGTCTTGATGGTTAGTCTGGGCATCATTGGGACGTATATCGCCCAGATCTACCAGGAAGTGAAATATCGTCCACGCTACGTCGTTTCTGAGGCTCTTGCAGGCCCTGAAGACGAAAAAGGTTCGCGGGGTTTGGAAAATAACCAGACACAGACCACAGTAGCTTTGGCGAACCATTCGCCTGGTTGAGAATTAGTCTCCGCGTATTCCCGACACCTTGCTGAGCTGGTATGGAGCTACCGGATCCTGGTCAGGAAATACGGAAAGGGGATGCGATCCATATAAGCGGAGATTATCAGGCCCGGGCTTTGAAATCCGATCGGGCTGCTCAACGTTTCTGGCACGAAGCAAAGTTTAGGTTGATAGAACGAGTTGCAATGCCCGACAAAGGGGATCGCGTACTTGATGCAGGATGCGGTTCGGGAACGATTAGTTATTTTTTGTCTAGCTATGCCGGCGATGTCACGGGCATCGACAGCAATCCATCGGCGATAAGCTATGCGAAAGATACCTTCAAAGCACCAAATCTACAGTTTCGCTTGGGGCAATTTGATGACTTAAAAGGCGATAAGCCATTTGATAAGATATACTGCGTCGAGGTCATCGAGCATCTTTATGAGCATCAAGTGGTCGATGTTCTCGACCTGTTCTACAAGCTGACAAACCCAGGCGGTCAACTTTTCCTTACCACACCAAACTATCGAAGTGCCTGGCCGCTTATTGAATGGCTTCTGGACAGATTTGCGTTGGTCGCAACACTTGATGAGGCACAACATGTAAGCCATTTCACTAAAGGAAAACTGTCGGTGCTGTGCCAGCGCGCAGGATGGAAAGTGCGTCACATTGGAGCTTTCAACGGAGTCGCCCCCTTCATCGCGCCGATTTCTCGGCGGGTGGCGCTTCGCATCGAGGAAATCGAGCTTTTGTTTAATCGGTTGGTTCTGCAAAATCTCTTGTTTTGCTTGTGCACAAAAGAAGTTCGATCTTCGAGTTCTGGCTTCGGGACCGCGGGGCTCGCGGATGACAGGATGTCATGATATCCGGGAGTAGTTAGAAAGGAGTAGGACGCGACCCTAGCGCGTTCTTGGAACTGACGAACCGAGTTAAGGAGATTTAGGATGCTCGGTGAAAACGGGGATTTTGGATCCGTCTATTTTGCTCGATAAAGCAGATAGACTCCGGTTTTCCGGATAACTTCGCAGTTCTGGCAGTCTGAGTTTGAGCTGATCACGATCGCGCCTCTTGGGGGCCTTCCTCCATCGGGAAGACGAACAAACTCGGATAGAGGCCTGCCTTCTATAGTGGCATACCAAAACGCGTCCATATAAGCGGGACCCCACATGCCATTCTGCAGATAAATTGGCCGCTCCCGCCTTGCGACTGTTGCGTCATAGAGCGCCTTGTAAGGGACATCGAACTCAAACTCGCGCTTCGGGCCGTCACGGCGGAAAATGGTTTGGTGGCGAATCCCTTGGAGGATTGTAGCCGCGAGCAAAAGCATTAGAATAGCGAGTCGAGCTGAGCGCGAAGGACCCGTATCTCCAATCGCGGCCTGAGGTTGCTGATTGCCAATCGTTTCACGACCCCTTTCGCTCCCCTTGGGTGCATGCGGCGCAAGCAACCATTCGAGCGCCGGAACAGTGAGCAGCAGTAGAAAGACTGCATAGCTCATGAGACGCAGTTGGTGAAATGGCCAATTTGTGATCGCACCAGGCACAATTGAAATCGCCAGACCGTAAAGCACGAACCGCCACCAGGGGTCACGCCAACGGCGCGAAAAAACCAGGAATAAACCAATCATTGCGAGGATGAACGTCGCGAAGAGTATGGCGCCCCCAGAGCCTTGCACGTGATGGCGTGGGTGAGGGTCACCTGTCATCAACAAAGCGTACAAACTCTGATCTTCCAGGTAGCGCTTGATAAATTCCGAGGCGGTTTGCGTCCACGATACTCCGGGCCTTATGTATGATATCTCGTAGAGCCGCTTTGTTAGCACTCCTGGGTGCGACCTGTTAAACAAGACGATCGGAACTAACGTCGTCCCATACAGAAGCCACGTTTTGATGATATCGATTAACCGCCGCTTTGAAGTTGCGAAGAAAACCAGTCCAAGCGCGAACAGGGGCGCAAGCACTCGTCCGCTGAAATAGCCATACGTGAGTAGGGTCAGACTTCCAGCGACCGTCGCGATGTCCAGCCAGTTCCACGCCTCTTTCGTTTGAACGCGGTAAGTGGCAAAAAGGAATATGACTACTGTCACGGCAGAAAAATGCGCGTCCCAGACTAGGCGGCCTACTTCAAACAGCCATGGGTTCAAGAGCGCGGTTACAGCAACGATAATTCCAATCTTTAGTTGCCCAGAAATCCGCTTTGCGAGCAGGCCAAGCAGTAAACAGGCCGCAAACATCCAAAAGGCAGCGAACATGCGCGCTACCAAAATACTCGGCGGAAGAAAACGGAAGGTAAGCGCCAACAGATAAATCGTGACGGGATTCACATAAGTCGCAGAGCTTCCAGCGTAAAATTGAAAGAGTAGTGGGAACCGCGGACCAAATTCGCCGGCTCCTGTTCGGGAAACGAGATAAGCGTTGTAGGCGGTTGCTGACTCGTCGAGATAAAAGCCAGGCGGATTAGCCGTGATGCCCCAGGTGTAGAGGATGAAAACCAAGGCGAGGCCCAAAATCCACAATAATACTCGTGGATATTTACTCTTTAAGATACGAGCAGGTAGCATACGAGATGTGCGCAAAATCCTTGGTTTGCTCCCAGCTTTAGCTGTAGTTTTATTCAGCAATCGGAAAAGCTGGACATCGGCAGGATGTGGTTCGGGGACGATTAGTCATTTTTTGTCTAGCTATGCCGGCGATGTCACGGGCATCGACAGCAATCCATCTTTCTGTCTTTTCTCCAACCGAGTTAAGGGAATTCATGGTGCTCGGCGAAATGAAGATTCGGTCGCGCCTATCTTTGCTCGATAAAGCAGATAGACGCCGTTTCGCTTGATGATTTGGCACTTCTGGCAGTTCTTATCCGAGTCTGAACTGATGACAACTCCGCCGATCGGCGGCGATGGATGTTTAGCGGCGTCCCCGAGATAAACAAATTCCGACCTGGACCTGCCTTCTACGGCGGCATACCAAAACGCATGCATGGATGCCGGGCCAAAGGAACCGTCGATAAGATAAATTGGCCTTGACGGTCGTGCGACCGCCGCGTCAAAAACGTCTTTGTATGAAGCATCGAAAAAGATCCCGCGCTTAGGCCCCTCACGGCGAAAGACGATCTGAAAACGGATAGCTTCAATAGTGGTTAGCGCCAAAAGGAAAATTAGAATACCCAACCGAATGGAGCGAGAGAAACCATGCACGGAAGCCTGCTGTGTTCCGCCATAGGTCTCCTGCTTTTGCTCATTGGGAGCGAGCAGCCATTCCAGCGCTGGGACGGTCAGGAGAGAGAGAAACACTGGTAATGCCAACAACCGTAGCGCGTGGAACGGCTCGAAAGTGATGGCTCCCGGCACGATGGAAACTGCAAGCCCGTAGAGTACAAATCGCCACCATGGATCGCGTCGATGGTAAACCACAATGATTAGCAGACCAATCATCGCGAGAATGAAAGTCGCAAAAAAGAAAGCGCCTCCAGCCTCGATTACGTGATGGCGAGGGTGCGGGTGTCCAGTTTGGAGCAAACCGGTAAGACTTTGATCTTCCAAATAGCGCCTGACAAACTCATAGGCGGCGTCGCGCCAAGGCACTCCTGGCCTTATGTATGTGGCAGCGAAAAATCGGCTCATTAAAGCTCCAGGATGATGCCGGTTGAAAACGAGAATCGGAATCAGCGTCATCCCGTATAAGAGCCAGGTTTTAAGGACGGCAACAAAGCGCTGTCTTGTAGTTGAAAAAAGGAGCAGCCCTAACGCCAATAGCGGTCCGAGCACACGACCGCTGGAATAGCAATAGGTCAAGAGCGCCAGCGCCGCTGCGACAAATGCAACCCCGCGCCAACTCGAATTTGCTGTCGTATGCGCGTAATAAACCGCTAGCAACAGAAGCACCAAAGCAAACGGAACAAAATGTGGTTCTATTACAAGGCCACGCACCTCAAAGAACCATGGCGTCAGAAGTGCAGTCGCCGCGACGATAAGTGCGATCTTGAGCTGGCCAGACACACGCTTTGCTAAGAACCCAAGTAACAAACAAGCAGCGAACACCCAGAATGCACTGAAGATTCGTGCTAGTAGAATGCTCGGTGGGAGAAACCGGAAGACAAATGCCAGCAGGTAAACCTGTGTCGGACTAACGTATTGCGTGAAACCCGCCGTGAACATCTGAAAGTAGAGCGGAAAGTGCGACCCAAATTCACCCGCGCCCGTGCGCGAAACGAGATACGCATTGTAAGCAACGGCAGACTCGTCAACGTAGAAACCCGGTGGATTATGTGAGAGTCCGGAAGTGTAGCCGATGAAAAGCAAAGTAATGCCCGCCGCCCACAATAAGATTCGTGGATATCTACTCTTTAAGATAGGAGGAGCTAGCATATGAGACGTGCGCAAAACCCTTGGTTCGCTCCCAGTTTTAGCTGTAGTTTGTTCAGCAATCAGAAAAGCTGGACATCGAGCTGGGGAATGACGATAACTCATTGTAATCACTGTTATTTCCCTAACAGATCGACCTGGCTCACGCGGTTCCCGAAAGTGCAGAGCACATAAAGCTTTCTGCCCACCAGCACCAGTGCTGAAGCGCCTTCCAGCTTGTCAGGGGGTCTGGGTCTTAACGAGGCAATCTGTTTCCCGGTTAGGTCGAAAACAAGCACCTCATCGGTCTGCGTACTGGTTGCGTACAGACGACCTGCTTTGTAGTCGATCGCCAAATCCTGCATATACCACGCATTTTGTATTGGCCGCCACTCGCGTACGAACCAATTGGCGACGAAATGCCCGTTCGTGTCGAAAACTTCTATTCGCCGATTTAGTGGATCGGCGACGTACAGCCTATCGTTGTTTGTATCGACAGCTACGGACGTTGGGTCATTGAACTGGCCGTCGCCTGTCCCTCTTTCGCCCCAAACAGCCAGCACGTTCCCGTTAGTATCTAATTTAACTATGCGAGCATGCCCCTCGTCGACAACATAGATGCTGTTATCAGCGCCGATTGATATGTCGCGCGGGCCATAAAATCCAGGTTCTGGACCTTTCCATTCGGCGATGAACGTGCCATCGGGTTTCAATTTTTGCACGCGTTGATTCGCTGTGTCAGCCACGTAAATATTGCCGCTCGAGTCGACAGCGACGCCACACGGTTCTCGAAACTCACCCAAGCCTTCTCCTTTTGTCCCAATGACGCCAAGGAACATTCCGCTCGGTGAAAACTTTTGGATGCGCCCGTTATTCGTGTCAGCGACTAGAATGTTCCCTGAACGGTCAACCGTCATTCCGCGCGGCACGTCAAACTGACCTTTTTCCAGTCCCTTGCCACCTTCAAACATACTGGTGCCAACTTCAGGCAGGGACCTAAACACAGAAGGCGCAGTCTCGGGAACCTTGTAAATTGTTAGCGAATTATACCTGTGCTCTTTGTCCTGAAAAACCTTTGGAAAATACGTGGCAAAGACTTGCTCATTGGGGCTTTTGACAAACTCGTTGCGCCGGACGGCGTTATCAAATGCGACGTAGGAAATGTTATTGTCTTTTAAAAGGCGAAACACTTTCCTCGGATCTTTGGTCTGGAACAGGTCTAAATAAGCCCTATCGCGCTTAGTCGAATCGTAACCGGCTCCCCACGAATAATAAGGCCAGCCGTAAAACACGCGACGCCCGGCCATGAGTATTGGATGACTCACGAATCGGTCAGTGAGAAAGATTTCGCGCGGCTTGGTCTCTTTCATCAGCCACTCGACGAGTGGATCGTTCTTATAAGCGACTTCGCTCCAGTAGGTATTGTGAATTGGTAGAAATTCAATCAGGCCGCCTGGTATAATCAGGACAAAGAGAAGAATCGCGGCTAACTTTCCAGGCAGTGTGGTTCCTGCCAGCGATGAACGCCATAAGCGCCACAGCGCAAAAGCGACAAACAGATTGACGATAGCAACCCAAATGTGAAAAAACTTCTGGTTTGCCAGAGCTTCGATCGTGAACTGGCAAGAGAAAGCCACGACAAGGAGACTCGAAACTGCCACAAATACCCGCCGTTGCAGGCTGCTGGCGAAAAGCAACGCCAGCGCGATTAACAACCATTTAAAGCCAAAGGTGAAGCCAAGATACTTCGTAACGTTGAGGGCTGTCGGATGATCAAGCGTATAGCCCCAGTGAAGGAGCTTTGGCATCTGCGCCCTGCCACTTCCCGTGCTCAAATAGAGCATCTGTGGCAGGGCGATCAATCCGGCAGTGATCGCCAGCGCGACCATCTGCACCCTAAAGGGACACAAGACAAATAGCACTGCCAATATAACGAATGCTGCGATAAAGGCCGCGCTGTTCCACATTGGCAGAAGTCCGAGTAGAACACCTGAGAAAACAAAACCCGGCACCGTGCTGCGAAGGATTTGCGCGTTAAAGAAACCTGGCTGCCTGGGTTCCAGAACGGGAGTAGCAGTCGCTGCGCTTGTCGATGCTGGAAGGCTCTCAGGGGAAGTCGCATTGTCTGAGAGTGTCTCCGGCGCACCTTGTGGCAAGGCCTCTGCCTCGGGTGTCAGCGTCTTGCCTGGTGGCGCGGTCGCAGCTCGTTCGGCATAGAAGGCGCGGTAGCGAATCACGAGAAAAATCAAAACCAGCAACAATATCCCAATTGCACTCGCGAAATGCCTCTGATTAAGGAACGTCACTTGTGACCAAGTGCCCCAGGCTTCGCCACGGTAAGGAAATATGGTAGGGAGGAACTCCCGCAAGTGCAGGATGGATTGGATTGCACCGCGTACTGAACCCTGCTTGTGAAGAAAGGGAATGTAAGAGAGTGATCCGAAAAAGAAGAATAGCGCAGAACCCACGCGCCCAACTGCACGAGATTCAAACAACGCCTCGCCGAGCGCCATCACAAGCATAAGCATCGCCACCAGCGTGATAATGCTTAGCAGATTGAGGCTCCATGCCGGATCGAGGCCGAGGAATTCCAGATTTCCGGCTTGGAAGTAGAAAAGAAAGTGGTACCGAATTCGGTCGCCCGAGAAGTGCGGGTATTCCGTGGGAAAGTTATGACCCACGGCGAAGCTCTGCATGATGGCAGTGTTCGGCCCGAAGTCGCTATACTCGGGGTTGGAGATCTGTAGCTTGCTCCCCGTCGTGTTAAACGACGCGAACATCATCCATGATACGAGGATTATGTATCCGGCAATCAATACCCAGTCAGCCCAATCGGACCCTTTACTCCGAGGGAGGTAGCAGCTGGCCGTTCGCCCATGAGCGGATGCCTTTTCATTTTTTCGAGCGAACCAGGATACTGCCGCAATCGATGCGACAAAGAATAACAGATTACCCCATATAAGTGGCAGTGGCGCGTGCATGAATGCCAGTCCAGCCAAATATGTGAACCATGAGCTCACCAGTAGCCCAACCAGCACTGCTGCTGCGACTCGGTGGGGGACAGATACGAAGCGGTAAAATTGCTGGCACAAAGCGTCGCCAAGACAGATCGCAAGCACCAGATAAATGAGAGCTAACATCTGCGAACCCTCGTTGATTTACCCTCCCACACAGGCGCGAACCCTAAGCGTCTGACGATCTCTGTCAAACATAGCTGGAGCGTGTCTGAATAGAAGAATTCCGCGGCCCGCATCTCGTGCTTGTCAGCGTGGTGGCGTTGGGCGCTGCAGAGGATTTGGGCGAGGTCTCAGTGTCGGAGTAGGTCTCGGTGCAGGCGTCGGCGCCGCAAAGGCATACACTTTGTTATCCCCGGCGACATAGATACGTCCACGAGCTGCGATGCCGGTGGTGCTGTAGAAATGCGTTCCCGCCATCAGTTCGTTTGGGCCGCCTCCGCCGTAAACAATCGTACCCGTATCTCCGTCATAACCGTGTAGGCGTTGGTCACCCGGGTTGCCATGATCCTCCGTGCCGACCACCCAGACAATCGTGTTGTTTGCGCCATCCGTAGAGGTCACAAAAGGCGAGCCGCAACCGCCATTACTCCTTGTAGCACTCCAACCCGTGGCGATAGCGGGGGGGCTGGTGGCCGTGATGCGAAACGCAGAAAGCGTGCTGCGGCTCACGCAGAAAGCAACGTAGGTGCTCTGCTTGGTTCGATAAGTTGCGGCTGCTTGGATGATGAAGCCATCGACAAAATGACTTGAAGCTATCGGTGCAGTGATACCACCGAGGTCGTCTCGATTAACCAAATAAGCGTTGCCATCCTTGCCCATGGCGACCACAAGGTGGGAAGGAATTGCGCCAGGTACGTCTACTAGTAACGGGCCTGAGCTACCCAGATCCAGGTCTAGGCCGTCGAGTTCGAGCCAGTTTGTAGGCGCCCAATAATCGCTGGGATCGCCGCTGAAGATCGGACCTGGCTCGAACCGAATCACTGCTTCGCCACCGTCCCAGCTATTGCCTGTGTTAAACGTGTTACCGGTCGTAACGAATGGGTTCTTTCCATCGCTGGCAACGGCGCCAACCGCCCATATTGCACCGCGCCAGGAACCTCCGCCAGTGGCGCTGGCCCAGGCCATCACGCCGGCTGGGTTATCGATCGGCACTCCCACAAGCCACCCGTGAAAGAAGTCGCAATCGGCCATACTCCCATACCCAACATAAAGAATGTTGCCTACGATGCCGAGCGCTGGTCGTTGTTGTTGGATCGCCGCAGTGAAGTTGATCCCGTTGTATGTGACTGTCTCCTCCACGTCCACAGGCCAGCCGGGATTAATGTCGCCGGTGTCCACATTTAGCGAGAGGATCAGCTGTTTCTTGGTCTCACCGCCATCGGGTGTGGTCATTGCGTCCAAAAAGAGTGCGCGTGAAGCAAGATCGACAATGGGCGTGCCGGTGATGCCCATGGGATCAAATTTAGTGCATTCGAGATCGCCTGCCGACACCGGAGGGCCAACGTTGCGCTCCCAGATAATGCTGCCATCCGTAGCATCGAGCGCGTAGACATTATTCGATTCGGTCACGGCAATAATCGTTGCTCTGCCGCCTGAACCGTTATCAAGGTAGAGCGGTTGTGCATAAACGTTGCCGACAATCGTGCCGTCAAAGTTCAGGTCGCGCGTCAGATTGGCTGCGGCGCTTTGTGTGAAAGCGGAATCAATGTAAAGGCCATCGCGCGAATCGTGATTGTGAAACTGGATCACGTTCACCTCGGCGTTTAGCGGAACAACTGCGCTCCAAAAACAAACAACGACAACGGAGAGAATGGAAAGTAGAGGCTTCATACGTCAGTGCTTAATAATTCTCGGCGCACTCTTACCATGCCGGGTAGCCTTCGTGTCAAGCCGGATGACGAACGACTCAATCTATCTGACGGCTTCGAATGCTCTTGGGGTTCCGTGCCTTAGCGCGGCGGTGTCGGTCGAACTCTTGGCAAAATTCTTGGGGCGATCATGCGAATGGCGGGGTCAGCGACTCCGTCTACAGCAATCTGTTTCTACGCCTGGATTTGGTCGGTCCAGAGAAATTGCCAGGTAGCTATCGCGTTGATTACGACTGAGACAGCGAAAAGCGCCGTTTCTGGCAGAGTTATCTTCGCCGGCCCATTACCTGTCAGTAGAAGGAACATCCATGGAAGCAGGATCATGGCGTAGCGATAGGAGAATTGCCAGCTTCCAGGATTTCCATGCAACCAAAGCACAATTGTTAAAACGCTGATAGCTACCCAGGCTACCACCTTGTATCGTCCACCCTGCCGAAACAGAAGGCATAGGAATGGGCAGGCAAGAAAGATCGAGCAGCCAAAGCCGTTTGGGCGGATGTATGGGAAGTAGGCAAGGCTCTCATACCCTTGGAACAACATGGTATAGATATTCCATGGAATAGCATGGATCGAAAACAACCCATGCTGATACCAGGGCTCCTGCGCCACTTCCGGGATGTGGATGTAACCAAAGTCGAAAATCGAATGGAACCGCGCAAAGTTATAGGCAGCAGTTAGGAGCGCGAGCGTTACTGGCAGGCTTAGAAAACGGCTGAGCATCCGGCTGTTTTCTCGAAATCCTCGTTTTAGATTCTTCCAGGTGATTAGCTTTTCACTTGGCGACCTCCAGAGAAGATAAAAGTAAAGAGGCAATGTGATAAGTAGCTCGGTGCGATTGCCGAAAGCCAGGCCAAAGAACGCTCCTGCAACAAACGGGGATGGCCGGACCAACGTGAAATAGAGCGCAGCGGCTTGTCCCAGCAAAGCTAGGCCAAGAGCGATTTGCCAGGCGCCGCCGAATCCGAGGTTACACCATGTCCATGTTCCGAAAATGGGAAACAGAGCCAACATAATCCTGCGAGCTAACGCTTTGGATTTGAGGCTGGAGTAATCGGTTCCGAATGCCTTCGCAAGTCCGAAAAAGAAATAAACGCATAAGCCGGCAATCAGGGCTGCCAGGAGATGTGCGGGAAAGTTCTGGATCAGGCCCGTGTTTCGCAGGAGCGCTACGGGAAGCATGCTAATCACTGCTCCCAGCGGAAAGGCCGAGTAGTATCTACCTTGCCACGGAATCATCTCGTTTAGCCAGTCAGGCGGTGTTTGATGAAGACCCAGTTGACCATGGAGCAGGGCTGAAGCGATCTGACTCGTGTAATCAAGATCGTGAAGGGTTGCCTTCGTAAGGAAATAAAAGGCGATCGCTGCAAACAGCGATACCGCTAGGGCCACCGAAGACTCCCGGATACTGTCACTCTTCAAAAACATCGCAATAACGAGGCACGAATGATGAATAAGGAAGGAATGTCAAAGATCCGCGATTGTGGCATCGAGACGCAGTCGCCAACAACCGGGGCGGGTGTCCTCCCGGAACCGTATCACTTCCATCTCTCATAAGGATCCCGACCTAACAGCTTCTCCCAGGCGCCTCTTGTCTCGGCGGGTACGTTTAGATCGGCGTCGACTAGCCACGAGACCGTTGCAAGCGAGTTTATAACAACTGAGAGAGCGACTAGTCCAATTATTATATGGCGCGACCATAGCAACTCTGAGCCGCCCGAACCCAGAAAGATAACAAGGCAGAAAATCAGGAAAGGATAAAAATCAGCAGCGTAACGTTGGGCTAGCACGAAATATGAGAGGATGCAGAGAAATTGAACGACGAAGGCCGCGGCAATACCCCACCCAAGGAGGTCGACTTTACGCCGAACAAGACACATGATTCCCATGATCGCGGCAAAAACAAGCCAACTGGAAGACTGGAGGAGAGAGATGTATACCTCGCTGTCCGGATTGGAAAAGAGAGAAGGATACTTATAGAAATGGCGGTCTGCCGCGACGAAAGAAGGTCGACGTTCAAGGCTAGGAAGGCGCAGGCTGAAGTAATCAGCAAAACTATAGGGAATTCGACGCGGGCTGAACATACCGTATCTATGCGCAAATTCACTGTGAACCGGGTTGACGTAATAGTCATAGTTCACTCCGATCAGTGTGCCGAATCTTGCGTAGCTTAGCCAAACATAAAACACAAGGGCAGCGCCAAGCGGCAGAAAGAGGGCCAGCAGATTAATCAATCGTTTTTCGCGTCCTAACTTTAGCGCAAGGAGCGGTGCGATCAGGATGAAAGGTATGCCAAAGGTGATTCGGGAAAGCAAAGCTCCGGCGGCGCAGAGAGAGAATCCCAACAGTGAGCGCGTCAAAGCAGCGCCATCAGCTTGTCGCGAGCGAAAGGTGAAGTAGAGCGCGGCCAGCGACCAGGCCAGGCCCCAGATGATTGCTTCGTCGTAAATAGAAAGATTTCCAAGCAGTAAGAGTAGGGGCGAGCCGAGTGCAAACCCGACGACGCATGCATTTCCTAGCCAGTTACGGCCTCGTGAGGAAAGTGGAGAGGAGCGCAAGGCTGTGCCTACAAGGCCCGCGACGGCAAAAAGCGCAACGACGCCCGCGCAAAATCCCGAAATTCGCGACCATTTTCCACGTCCCGCCGGATAAGCGAAATTTAACGGAAGCCGAACCAACGCCGGGAACGGCCCAAAGTACATGCGCACGTGATCGTTTACGATCATTGCTTCGTGACCGATCGCCTCTGCATCGACGTCCACATCGCCTCGCAGAAAATGTTCCGCCTGGGAATCGTAGGCGTCGCCTAGCACTTCCTTAACAAGAACCTGCCCGCCACCCGTCGTGGTATAAAACCAGAACAAGGCGCTCAATAGAAGAAGGAGCGGCAGAAATCGTGGAGCGGCGTCAGAGCCTTCCTTTGCCACACGAACGGTGATTGCTGGAGTTCTTGCCTTTGCGCATCGGTCCTTTGGCGGCTCAAACGGGTCTGGCTCGTTATTCGATAAAAAGAGGACCGACTGCAATTTCGCGCCCAGAGGTTTCATTCGAGATGTCAGAATGCCCATTCACCATGAGCAAATAGCACGGCAAACAACGCGAAAAGCAAAAGCGACCAGACCGTGAGGACACCGGCCCAAAAGCGGTTTTTTCCAAGCAGGGCGAAGAGGATGAAAATCGGGAACATCGTTAGTGTGTAACGCGGCATGCTGCGAAAAAAGCTAACACTCGCAGAAAGAATCCAGCAACCGGTCATCCACATGGCATAAACTGGACGCAGCTTTAACCAACTAATGATCGTACAGACGAAACCCAGCGCTACGAAAAACAACTCCTGCGCACCCACCATTTCTGCTTCGCTGGGAGTGGGGTAATGAGCCCAAATCGCCTGTCGAATTCCCGCCAACGGTGAGGCGAATGACTGTTCGAATGACAGCTTTCGTGTTTGCAGGAAGGCGAGTGGATCTCCACTGACGCTCCGATTAATTAGCAAGTATACTGCAAAGCCGATAGGCACGATCGCAATCCAAAGCCATTGCCACTTCCAGGCCTGGTGGCCGCGCAATTTGTTGTAGTCGTCTCGCTGCGTCGAGGCGTTCCCCGCGTAGTGCATCTCATACGGCGACACTGCGTCGTGGCTACGTAAGCGGCGCTTCGTCCAATATTGCTGTGTTGCTTCCACAGCAAGGGCGGGCACGAGGACGGCGCCCGGTGCACGGGTCATCCAACAAAACGCGCCAAGTACTCCCGCCAACCACCATCGCTCGATGCGTGCTGCCAGGATAGAAGCCAATGCCAGAGCCAGGAAGAGGCCTTCGCTATATCCAACGTGAAGAAAATATGCCGTTGGAAAAATGAGAAAGAACCATACGCTGCGCATTGCGACGGTCGCCGGATAATCAAGCCGAACGAGTCTGCGGAGCAGAATCACTGCGACAGCGCAAGCGATGCCAGAGACGATGAGCCCAGCCGCAAGATAACTCTTACAGAAGTAGGCAACCAGGCGGAGCAACCACGGAAACAAAGGGTAAAATGCTGTGGAGCCGTCGGAGCCGCTGTATCCAAATTCTGCAATCTTCTGGTAATACCCGAAATCCCATTGATCCCATATTTCGAACCACTGGTGTGGACTCGTTACATACTTATCCCATAACACTGCGTAGCTCATCGCGCCGAAATAGAACAGGAGTAGCTTGATAGCCATTACCCAACCGACCACGATCCAATCCTCTCTTGACAGGAAAGAGACGATCCGTCTGAAGCTCCTCATCGGTTCCCAACATTATAACCTATGGCAACAACTGGCGGCGCCGCAGCTATGAGCAGCACTGTGTTAACTCCCGGATGCGCGGGATCAACTCTAAGGAATCGATTGAGTTACGTTCGCATACGAGCGGCGTCGTGAACATCTGCAGCAGTGGATTCTGACCGCCTTATCTCTTAAAATCCAGGGCGCCTTTTTTGACCGCGTAAGCGTAGCCCACCATCAGAATCGTGATGAAGCTGAGCATGCTCCAGAAAATGACGCTGCTCTGCTTGATTGCGTCGCGGTACACGACTGCCCACGGGTACATGAACACAATCTCAATGTCGAACAGGATAAAAAGCATCGCCACGACATAAAACTTCACGCTGAAGCGTGGCTGGGGTCCACCTTGGGGGATCATGCCGCATTCGTACGGGATATCCTTGGCGGGCGTACGCTTTCCGCTTTTGCCTACCAGCACACTGACGATCAACGCGGAAGCGGCGAAGAGAATAGCTACAAGGATTTGCAGGAGAACCGGTAAATATTCGTCTGGCATCCGGAATTCCCTGGAATCAGGAGGGTTCCGTTATTTTACGCCAGCAAGATGGCCATTCTGCTGGGCAATCGCGCTGGCCAGAGCCGAAGGCAACCCCTTGTATTTCTTGCCGTTCTTCCTGACCGCGCCACGCGCCACGAGATTTTGCAATTTCTCATAAGCTCGCAAGCGGAGCATTTCCTCGCCACCGCTGGCGGCGTTCCGGGCCCGAAGATTCTCGTGCACGATGTCGAACAACTGCTTAAATTCGAACGACGAACGCCGTGAGAGGACAGCGACCAGCTCCTCAGTTACCAGATCAGGAACGCGACGGGAGAATGCATTTTTCTTTAGAATAGCCATAAGGCGAGAAACATAGCACGTTTTCGCCAAACTGCAGCACTTTTCTTTGTTCTCCCGTGGCTAAAACTTAAAAGAGTGCCGAAATGTCTCAGCTCTCCAAGCCAGCAATTCTTTCCCACCTATGGCGTGGGCGACGGGCTGCTCATCGCCGGCTGCGGCGTGGCTGTCGAAGAAGGCGCCCAACCAAAGCCTGTGGCGGCTTGCTGTCGTGCCGCCGTGCCCACGCTGCTCAGGATGGCGAGGCCTATAGCCGCTTGGTCCAACGTGATTGGCCCCAGGGATTCGGCCACATAGCCATCGCGGTCATATCTTTGCGAGGAGACAATCGGACTCAGGTGCTTTGTAATCACCTCTGGCGATGGAATTTTGCCTAGATCAACGGAGCGAGATATTGCTGGCACGAAAGCCGCCGCCATTAGCAACATTGGACGAAGCGAAGCATCAAGCCGCGAGTACAGCAGCGCTGTATCGACGTAGGAGAAAAAATTCATCGGCGTTGGTAGCAATCGCTCGGATGCTTTGTAAGTTTGCGAATCAGCGAGCTCCGACGAGCTGCGCGCGCTACGTTTCACCGCCTCTTCGACTGATACGGGATTGAAACCGGCGATAAGAATCCGGTCAGATAATGCGATCGTTGGAGTGATTGCGACGAGCGTGGCTGCCGACTGCTTCGAAAAATAGTGGACACCGTCCTTCTCTGTTTGCGTCCAAATTGCCTCTTCATCGGTGCGTGTAAACGTCTCGATGATCTTACTGGCCTTGGCCACGTCCAGGACTGGCAGAGTCAGAAGTAAAGATGGCCAATGCGCACTGGATGGCCAATCTGCTAGCGCTCCCAGCTCGAGGCCGAATGCAGCTTTCCAATCATCGGCTGCAATCCCGCTGATGGCGAAGTCCTGGAAAACTTTCTGCACCGCGCCGCTCAGCGTAGCGGCCTGGTTTAGTGTTTCCATGTTTTCTCCGAGATTCAGCAGCAGCGCTAGATAAAAAAACGTTTCATTTGTTCCAAGCGTTAGCGAGGAGCGGCTAAGTGTGGCGTTATTCTCGAGCTTTGACATTCCAAGAAAAAGCACATCACGTATTTTTCCGTTCTCGAATCGCGTCGACCCCGCAATGCACCGCATTTTTTCAAGCATCGTTGTTTCGCCGTGAGTCGGGCTTGATTGCACAGCAGCACGCAACGCGGCAAGCCGCTCAGAAAATGCTTTGGGCTGGAGATAGAAAGACGCTGCGCAATTTGATGGCCGATGCGAGGTGGCCGTACGATATGCTTCGTCCTTGTCGAGGGTTTCGCCTGAATTTTTCGCGCGATGATCGACGCGATCGAGCAGTGCCTTTAATTCCGCCAGGTTTGTCGCCGCGAAGAACCATGGGCGATCATACGTTGTTGCCAGAGTAAATGGAGTCGCCGTAGCCACGTCGATTTCATGGCCCTGATACTGAAGTCTCTCCCCCTTCGTGCCCGGACGTTGGTCCAAAAGCATTGCGCGCCATTTGCCGATGAGCCGCTCGGCGTCCTGTTGGGTCCCGCGAAAACGAAAGCCGCCCACAACGCTTGGAGCGCTATCGCTGATGGACGTCAAGGCGAAGAAGACGTTCTTTGGGTCGAGCTGTTTCATTTCCTGCAGGGTTTGAGAGACGGGGTTTTGTTTTTGCACGTTGCCCAGCGGCTTGCGCAAAAAATCCTGCACAGCCGGCTCGCGGTACAGCTGATAAATATCCGACTGAAGCCACTCATGCTGTGTCCGGTTAAAGTCCGGCATGTGCGCAAAAAAAATTGTGTCCCGGGGGAGAAGCCCTGCCACAGGGGCGCTCGAAATTCGTTGGGAAAAATTCCAGTAGTACCAACCAGCGTATGCGGCGATGGCGACCGCGATGATCAGCAACAAAATTCGTCTCATAAGGGGCGCCTCTCAGGCGCGGATGCTCGATACTCGATGCTCCATACCTGATCAAACCCAAAGTGATCTGGCATCTCCAATCCAGTTCTGGTACCGCGCCGCATTCGAAATCTCTGTAGCGGCAGGCGTGTCGCCTGCGAAATCCAAGTGTTTGCAGCCGACACGGCTGCCCGTACAGGAGTGAAAATCACGCTCTCGGATGAAATTTCCGATGCACGGCTTTCAATCGTTGTTGATCGACGTGCGTATATACTTGCGTAGTTGAAATGTCAGCGTGGCCGAGCATTTCCTGGATGATGCGCAGATCGGCGCCGTTCCCCAGGAGATGCGTCGCGAAGCTGTGTCGCAGAAGATGCGGATAAATGTTCTGTTCGAGTCCGGCGCGGCGTGCATGTTCTTTCACTATCTGCCAGATACGCACTGTGGTTATTTTGGTGCCGCGCTCGGAAAGAAAAATCTCACTGCTGCTACGGCGCTTCACGAGTTTCGGCCGTTCAGTGGACAAGTACGCCGCCAGCGCTTCGCAAGCCTTGCGACCTACGGGCACAAGGCGGGTCTTGTTTCCCTTACCAGTCACGCGCACAACTCGCTCTTCGAAGTTGAAATTTTCAAGACGCGCATTTGCCAGTTCAGAAATACGCAGACCGCTTGCGTAAAGCAGCTCGATCATCGCTCGATCGCGCAACCCGTGAGGAGCAGTCGTGTCGATCTTTTCCAGGAACTGCTCGACTTGCAATTCGTTCAGAGTTTCTGGGAGATACCGCTCGATTCGCGGGAGCGTGAGCGCTTCAGCCGGATCGCGTTGAACCTTGCCTTGAGCGACCAGGAACCGGAAAAAAATCTTCAACGCGACTACGATGAGTTTGATCGAGGAAGCGGAGAGGCCAGCGCGCTTGCGATCAGCAAGATATTCGCTGATCGCCGGCAAGGTCACCGAGCGCGGATCTTCGATTTTTTTCCTGGCGGCACACCACCGCGCGAATTCGCACAGCGACCTTTGGGTGGAAAGCTGATAATTTTCAGAAAGGCCACGCTCGATTGCGAGGAAACGGATAAACGACTCGATCCCGTCTTCCATTTTCCACATTGTAGCTGCAGGCGCGTCGCCTGCAAAACCGATGGTTTTACGGTCGGCACTCTGAAAGCCTTCGCGATCAGGCCGCTACCTCTAACAGGAAGCGGAGGCGCGATATGATTGACAAGGCAACGTTAAGTGTTCGATGTTTGGTTACGATGAGTTTGGATCTCAATACCATCCTGAGAGATTGGCCGCACGAGAACGGCAATATCAAAGTGCGTAAGATCGCCGGGCTCGATGGGCGCGAGAAATTGCAGCTGCGGGTGGACCTGGGCGTATTACAAATGGAAGTGGCTGGCCGGCCGGATGGCCGGCGTCCGCATAATTGTGAGTCGCTTTTGGAATATCATCAAAAGCGGGCGATCCGCGCTGCGGCGAAAGGCGAAACCTACGAGCTTACGCCAGAACAATGCGCAGAGCTTCAACAGGAAGGTATCCAATATTATCATCGTTATCTAAGCCTGTTTCAGATCAATGATTTCGAAGGCGTAGTCCGCGATACGCAGCGCAATCTGGATCTTTTCACGTTTGTTTCCGAGCACACGGATCGTGAGGAATTTTCCTGGAGCCTCCAACAGTTCCGGCCTTATGTACTCATGATGAATACGCGCGCCAAGGCGTCTATTTTCCTTGGGCAGGGCAAATTTGCCGAAGCCATGGGCGAAATTGAGCGCGGCCGTGATGCAATCACGGATTTCTTCCAACAGTCAAACTTTCCGGAACTGGTGTCGAAGAGCTCCGAGATCGCATTTCTCGACGAATGGCTCGAGGAAGTGAGAGCAAAGCGCCCGCTTTCCAAGCTGGAGATCATGCAGCGCGAGATGCAAACTGCGATCGCAAAGGAGCTTTACGAGCGCGCCGCGGAGCTGCGCGACGCGATCAAGCTGCTGCAAGCGAAGAAGCATTAGGACTAGAAGCTGCCGCCCGATCATGGGCGGGTCGCCATGCCGGCTTTCATCGGCGATCAAATTGCAAAATCCCTTGCCGGCCTGTCAGAGCAGCGTGAAGTTTTTACTGCTATGGCTACGCATCCTACGCAATACGCGCATCCGGAAGCGCTGGTAGAAACGGATTGGCTCGAGAAACACCTGAAAGACGAAGGGATCCGGATCATTGAGTCGAACGAAGATGTGCTTCTTTACGATACCGGACATATTCCTGGCGCAGTACACATCGATTGGCGCGCTGATCTGCAAGACCCCGTGATTCGTGATTATGTCTCGCCTGAGAAATTTGCGGAGCTCTGCAGCCGTAACGGGATCACGCCAGATACCACCTGCATTTTTTACGGTGATAAAGCCAACTGGTGGGCCTGCTATGCTCTCTGGGCTTTCCGGCTGTTTGGACACGAAAGAGTGAAAATTCTCAATGGCGGTCGGGACAAATGGAAAGCCGAGAGCCGCCCGATGACCCGCGAAGTTCCCAAGTATGCAAACACAATTTATCCGGTGCCGAAGAAACGATTCGACAAAGAGATTCGTGCTTTCTTCGATGAAGCGCTGGCGCAAAGTAAAAACGGCAAACCCCTAATCGACGTCCGCTCGCCGGGTGAGTACAAAGGCGAGATCACGCACATGCCCGAATATCCGCAGGAAGGCGTGCTGCGTGGTGGCCATATACCAGGGGCAAAGAGCATGCCGTGGAAAACGGCTACCAATGACGACGCCACGTTCAAACCGGCTTCGGAACTGGCCAAAATCTACTTCGACCAGTGCGGTGTCGGACCAGAAAAAGAGACAGTTGTTTATTGTCGCATAGGCGAACGATCGAGTCACACCTGGTTCGTGCTCACCTATCTCTTGGGACTAAATAACGTGCGGAACTACGACGGTTCATGGACCGAATGGGGCAACAGAGTCGGCGTCCCGATCGAAAAGAGCGCGTGAGAGAACTGAGCAGTAACGCGTCTGCGCATCCAGACTTGTGTTCAAACGCGTCCGGTTTTTACCAACAGCCCATGGATTAAGCGCATTCTCTCTTGCTCTTTTCGGCTGGAACTCAACTGCGCAATCGAGCGCCGCATTCGGCGTGTCCAATTCAAGTTCGCCTTTGTCCCGGGGACGTTGAAGCGATATTTGCGCGCTAGCAGATCGGTGATCATGACAATGGCAATCCATGACTCGCTCTTGAAAAGCGCTTCCAAAATCGCCGGATAGAAATCCTTTTCGAAATGGATCTGGTCGATTGTTGGCTGGAAACCGGCGAAGACGGCAATCTTTGCCAGATCGAATCTGCATTGTTCCGATGTCGCTGTTGGATGTTTGAAGACTTCTTCCCATAACGCGCGGACGGGCTTGTGATCATGCGTGGCATAGGTCGCAACGGAAAGCCGTTCATATTTGTCTCCCGGCGTGATTGCGCCATCGCGCACTTCCCACTGCGGGATTTTGAATCCGGCTATACCTAGCGAGTGCAGGTCTGGACGCATGTAATCGGGGACCATGCCAAGGTCTTCGCCGATCACACATGTGGAGCCGGCCTCTTCCAAGACAATGCGCAGATATTCTTCGCCATCGCGTTTATTTGCTTCGCAGTTTTCTGGTGTCTGGTCGTCACGCGGAATGAAATGCGGCGCCCGGTCACCGGTTTGTTCCAGCATCTGATTCCAATTGAGCGGAAAGAAATGATTGTTCTTCCGCGGCCGCCATGGAAAGGCATAGATACGATAAAACCCGAGCACGTGATCGATCCGAAAGAGATGGAAAATAGATCGGACTGCACGCACGCGCCCGCGCCACCACGCGAAGTTGTTTGCACGCATTTTCTCCCAGCGATAAACCGGTATACCCCAGTTCTGGCCCCATTTTTGCGTGAAGGCATCATCCTTAAAATACGGCTCTGGAGGCGCGCCGCCTGACCACTCCAGCATGAATTCATCCCGCCGTGTAAAAACGTCGGCGCTATGATAACTCACGCCAAATGGAATATCGCCCATCAGCGCGGTGTCCCGCGATTCTGCATACGATTTGATCTCGCGCCATTGCTGGTACGCGATCCACTGCACGTAGCAGAAGAAATTTTGTCGATGCCTTATGATCGCCTGTCGATCCTGAGGCAGATCGCTCAGCCAGTTTCGGGCTCGTTCCATTGATTGAAATTGCGCTGGCCAGCGATTCCACGTCGGGCTGTCGTCATTCTCATGCATTAAGACCCGAAAAAATGCATAATCGCGTAGCCACATGGATTCTTGTTCGCAGAATTTCTGAAAAGCAGCTTGTCGATCCATGTCGGCGCGAGCAGAGAAATTCGCGAACGCTCTCTCAAGGATACGTCGCTTCAGTTTTTTCACCTGACGATACTTGATTACGCCGCTGCGGAGCGTCGTGAGGTCGATATCGGCAAACGCAAGATTAAAATCTTCCCGCGTTAGATCTTGCGGCGAGTGTGGTGCAAGGTGGACCGTTGTCGGCTCAATCGCCATCGCGCTGATGGCGTTGTATGGGCTGTTGTCGACTCCGGTCTCGTTGATAGGCAGGAGCTGGACAAGTTTGAATCCAATTTCGGCCGCCCAATCGATGAATTCCCGCAACGCGCCGACGTCGCCGATCCCTAAATCGTGCGCTCCGCGCAGTGCAAATACAGGCACGAGGACACCAGCGATCTTTTTTTCCGGCGAGAGATTCATTTGCTCATCACTTGCCAGTCTTCCGTACGTCGTTTTGTCATGTCGAGCGGAGTCGAGACATCTCTGATTTTGAACTCGTTTTTCTCAAGCAGCCAGAGATTCCTCGACTTCGCCGCGCTTCGCTCGGAATAACAACTACTGAAATCAGCGCCGCTGCACTTGCCAGTCTTCCACGAGCTCGTTTGGAATTTCCTGGAGAAAACGCGAGGGCCTCTGGAAAACGTCGCCATACCCGCCGCTTAGGCGCATTTGCGGATAAGCGAGATAGAGCTCGTCCCGCGCGCGTGTGATGGCCACATAAAACAGACGCCGTTCTTCCTCAAGCGCCTCGCGCGTATCGAGCGAGCGATTACTGGGAAACATCCCGTCGGTTAACCAGATCACGAACACAGTGTGGAACTCAAGGCCCTTGGCCTGATGCACCGAAGAAAGGTTGACGGACTCTTTGTCGCTTATTTGGCCTGGCGCGGCCTCGGCATCGACGTTGCTGATCAGCGCCAATTGCGATAGAAATTCGTGCACGTCTTTAAACTGGCGGGCAAAGATTGCGAGCTGATTCAAATCTTCGCGGCGAAGTTCGTAGTTTGTGAAATTCGCTTTGGCATAATCATCGTAGATGGCTTCGACCACGGACGTGATCATTTCCGATGGCATATTGGGCAGACCAGCCGGAGCAATTTCGTCCAGGGTATGCGCAAGTTGTTCCCACGCCTTCTTTGATTTCGCCGGAACAGACATCGACAATAAGCGTTCACTCCACGAGGAGATTTCGCCTCGGTCGGTCAATGAATTTTCCCAGCTGCGCCAAAGATTTTCTGCCGTGCGATTGCCAATACCCGGAAGCAATTTCACCATCCGTTTGAATGCGACTTCATCGCGGAGATTGGCTACGACGCGCACAAACGCGGTCACATCTTTAATATGCGCCTGCTCGAAAAATCGGATGCCGCTGGTGATTTGATAGGGTATTCCGCGTCGCGAAAGCTCCAGTTGTAGTTCGATCGCGTGATAATGTGCGCGATAGAGCACGGCAATGTCGTTGAGATCGACATTTTCATCGCGCAATTCGAGAATCCGCTGCGCGACAAACCGCGCTTGCTCAGCACTGTCGTTCAGCGCCACCAAAGCCGGTTTCAGCGCTTTTGATTCCCGCGTCGCGCTTAAGTGCTTTCGGAATTGCTGGACGTTTGCGGCGATGGCCGCGTTCGCTACCTCCAGAATTTCGGGGACGCTGCGATAATTCATTTCAATTTTGAACACCTGCGCATCCGGATAACGCTTCGGAAATTCGAGAATGTTCTGGAAGTTGGCGCCCCGCCACGAGTAGATCGACTGCGCGTCGTCGCCCACTACCATCACGTTGTGATGATCGCGGGCGAGCAGATCAACAAGATCAGCCTGGATCTTGTTCGTGTCCTGGTATTCATCGACGAGAATGAACTGAAACTGCCGCCGGTAAATCTCGGCGATTCGCTCGTGCTGTTGAAACATAGACAACGTCTTTTGCAGCAGATCGTCGAAATCCATCGAGTTTGTCGCCTTCTTCTTTTGTTCGTAGCGCTGCCGGACGCCTTGAATTTGGTCGAGCAGAGGGAGGAAATAAGGAAACTTTTCCGCAAGCAATTCCTCCATCGGTTTTTCCGTATTGACGACGAAGCTGAAGATCTCCGCGAGCACATCGCCCTTCGGAAATCGAATCTCCTTCGGATCGATCCCTGCGCCGGTTACGACAGCATCGATCAAATCCTTTTGATCTTCTCGGTCCATGATCGTAAACCCGCTCGAGTAGCCAAGCGCCGTGCCGTGCCGGCGCAAGATGCGGTTTCCCACTGAATGGAATGTCCCTCCCCAGAGTCCACTGGCATCGAACGGCAGCAAATTCGCGACGCGGCCCAGCATTTCGCGGGCGGCTTTGTTCGTGAATGTGAGAAGCAGAATGTTTCGAGGATCGATTCCGTTTTCCAGCAGGTACGCAACGCGATAGGTGAGCGTGCGTGTTTTCCCCGAGCCCGCGCCGGCGATCACAAGGAGCGGACCTGGCGGCGCAGTCACTGCCGCAAGCTGCT
>DASZGW010000025.1:0-2884 GCA_035938475.1 Candidatus Udaeobacter sp. | reverse complement strand
CAGCGTTATAGGTGTAGACCTCGACCGACGGCTGCTTCGACTTGATCGTCTCGACGTCGCTCATCGGGATGTGCGCGTCCAACTCACCGAAATGCAGCATGGTCGGGACTTTCGGGGACTGACCGGCCATCCTGACGATCTGGCCGCCGTAATAGGCGACTGCCACCGAGAAGCCCGGCAGATTGGTCGCCGCGCCATAGGTCAGCGTTCCGCCGAGGCAGAAGCCGGTGACCGCGATCTTGCCGACGCCAGCGATCGCCTCGCGTGCGGCAGCGACGTCCAACATCCAGGCCTGCATTGGTGGATTGGCGACAAAGCGCATTGCGCCCTGCACTTCTTCCGGCGAATAGCCGCTTTCGAACCCCACTTCAATGCGATCGAACAGGGCCGGCGCAATCGCGACGTAGCCGAGCGCACCAAAACGGTCAGCGACTGAGCGGATGTGATGATTGACGCCGAAGATTTCCTGAATGACGACGATTCCGCCCTTGGGCGTCCCCGCTGGATCGACGCGATAGGCACCGAACTTGTGGCCGTCGCTGGCAGTCAATTTGAGGTGCGTTCCCATGTATGGACTCCTTTGGTTTTGAGGAAAATTCAGCGCTCCGCGAGCGGTTGCAGGGGCGGCATCTTTCCTCCAGGTGTGGCGTCCTCAGCCGTATTGCTCAACATGGCTAAGGTAATGTAGAAGCCGCTGACCGTGATCAGATCGACGATTTGCTGGTCGCTGAAAAGTTCGCGCGCTTTTTTGAATGTGGCGTCGCTTACCACGTGATCCTTCGCAAGGTCCATGCAGAGATCGTACACGGCGGCTTCATCCGGTTGCATGGACGCGGGGCGCTTTCCTACCTTTAAATCATCGGCAACCGCTTGCGGCAGCCCGGCCTTCAGCGCGAGCGGGTAGTGAGCGGTCCACGCCACTTGCGAAGTCCACAGCCGCGCCTGGATCAGGATCGCAAACTCATTCAGCTTGAGCGGGACGGAAGTGTTGAAACGCAGGTAATCGAGCATGGCAAACATGCGCTGGCCCATGACCGAGCTGCGCAACAGCATATTGAAGGGACCCGAAATCCCGATGCTCGAGACTTTCAGGACCTCATCCGCAAACGGGCGCTGCTGATCGTTCAATTGCTCCAATTTTAATAACGGGAACCGTTGTTCCTTATCCGCGGAATGCACCTCCACCTCCAGCTTCATGAGCGTTAAACCAATTCCAATCGTGCCTTGAATCTTCTGCCTGCATTTGTCTCTGTGCGGCAACATATATCCGGGCGCGCCGGAATACGATCTCTCGCATATTTCACTTTTTCGGCTTTAAACTTTTCCGTGCTGAACTGAGCAGTTCGTCGGAAAGTGTCGGATCACTTTTTTTCACGGCACGGGACAGCATCATTGCGCCCACTAAGCCACTAAACAAAGCTATAGCTTGTTGCCTTGCTTCCTGCTCGTCTCCACCCATTTGCGCGGCGATTATGTCGAGATAGGTTTCAAGGCCTTTGACGAAAGCAGTTTGAACGGTTTTTCCATTTCGCGCGGCATCGACGGACAAGGCTGATGCCGGGCATCCTCCGGATTTAGTGTCGCGATGCGTAGGACTAAGATACTGCGCGACGAACGATGAAAGCGCTTCTTGTGGATGTTTTCCGGATGCAAGCTTTTCCGATAAATCACTTGCGACAACATCGAATGCAGAAGCAATAGCTTCAGCCGCCAACGCATCTTTGGATTTGAAGTGGTTGTAGAAACCGCCATGTGTAAAGCCGGATTCCTTCATGATGTCGGCGACGGCAACATTTTCCATGCCATGCAATCGGAACATCCGCGATGCAGTTTCGACAATCAGATGCCGATTTCGTTCGGCTTGTTCTTTAGTTAAACGCAATCGTTACGCTCCCTCTAGATCACTTGACAATAATGATAGGCATCATTATTATTGTCAAGTCTTAATGATGAGTGTCATCATTAATCGGTTTTTGGGCGAGAGCAGCCTTTTTCTCACTAGCGGTAAGGAGTCCTTATGCAGTTCACGCAATTTGGTCAGACCGGCTTAACGGTTTCTCGCATGATCCTCGGAACTGGAACATTCGGAAAGCAAACGGATGAAAAAGAGGCGCATCGAATGCTCGATAAGGCGGCTGAGGCAGGGATTAACTTCATCGATACCGCTGACGTATATCCCCCTGGCGCGGAGGCCGGTGGGGGCGAAATCATTACAGGCCGCTGGCTTAACAAGAAGCGAGCAGGGTTTATCCTCGGCACAAAGGGCGGCGGAAAAATGGGGCCAGCCGCTTGGGATGCAGGCAGCTCACGAAAACACTTGCTCGACGCCATCGATGGTTCGCTACGCCGCCTAAGTACGGATTACGTCGATCTTTACCAACTGCATATGGATGACCCCGTTACCCCGATCGACGAAATGGTTGGGGCTATGGACACGATCGTGCGTTCGGGCAGGGCGCGCTATATCGGCGTATCGAACATCCTAGCCTACCGTCTGGCAAAAGCGCTTGGACGGCAGGACACGCTAAAGCTAACGCGTTTCGTTTCGGCCCAACCACGTTACAACCTGCTGTTCCGTGAAATTGAGCGAGAGCTTTTCCCGTTGGCGGAGGAAGAAGGTCTCGCGGTGATTCCGTTCAATCCTCTCGCCGGGGGGCTTCTGAGCGGCAAATACAAGCACGGCGATACGCCTGAGAAGGGTCGCTTTTCGGCGGAACTCGGCGGATTCGGGCAGGCGTATCACGCCCGGTATTGGCACGAGCGCGAGTTTGAAACAGTTGCCAGGGTTCAGGAAATCGCCAAACAGCATGGAACGCCAATCACGACCTTATCAGTCGCTTGGGTGCTGGCGAATCCTGCCATTACTTCGGTCATTCTTGGCGCA
>DASZGW010000024.1:0-17984 GCA_035938475.1 Candidatus Udaeobacter sp. | reverse complement strand
ATTCTGCGATCGCTCGCTCTTTTAAAGCGATGGTCCAGTTGGGTTGAAAGAGCGCTCCGCAGAACTGCAACTCTGCGACAGCGGGCGCGAGAGTGAATGGCACCGACACAAATTCGATTTTGTTCATGCAACCGATTTGGTGGGACGTTAGATCGAAGACAGGCGTCGCACCGGCTATCCTGACCGTCACATTGTTCGTATCCTGAAAATCGATCTCTCCACGAAGTGAAAGATCCGTATTTTTGGTCGCAACATTGAGAAACTCCATCGACGCCCGATTTCCTCCAAAAACAATTCGTCCGCTTGCTTCAGTGAGATTGATAGAACCTCCGGCCTCGCCGGACAACTTTCCGTTCGTCAACTGGATGTCGCCATCGATGTGAGGATGTTGCAACGATTCGGAAAGGGAAATGTTGCCGCTCAGAATGCCATCGCTGAAAATTTGTGGGTGAAAGAGCTGAGGCGCTTTTGCGAGAAAGATCGAGGGAAAGTTCAGTGTGATATTCAGCGGAGAGATCCGAAAAGCGTTCCAATCCGTCCCGATTCGCAAAGGAAAATTGGCTGTGAAGCTCATCGGGCTCGAATTAGGAATATGGATCACGCCGCGTACATCCCAGTTGGTGGAATCGATGGTTGCCTGAACATCAGCCGGGGTTGGGTTTCCTTTTTCAGCCGCTCCGCGCGGGATCGACACGTAATCGATTAGGTTATTTAATCTGGCTTCGAGCGTCCCTGAATAGTTGTGCTCGTGCGACAGATCGATTTTACCCTGTCCGCTGAGAGAATCGTTCTTGTGCGTCATCGCCAATTGTTCGATCTCAAGGTCCGTCGTTTTTAAATTCAGTTTCGCGCTCAAGTTGTCGATGGCAGTCTTAAAAAATGTGAGCGATGCGCCCTCGACCATGAGATGTCCGCCAAATTTGCGATCACGAGTATCCATCGCTCCATCAATCGTGATTTTGCCCGCGAAATCGCCGGCGTTCGCGCCAAACAGAGCCGCGAAATCGCCCAGCTGATCGATCGACGCCGAAACGTTGCCGCGAAAATCCGGACTAAGCCAGCCGGACACGCTTGAGGGAAATGCAGCTTCACCGCTTAACGTGAACTGGTTTGCCTGTTGTTTTATGTACAGTTGCTGAAGCTGAACCCGCCGGTTATAGACAGCGGCACCAAGCATGATCGCTTCGGCGGTGCGATTGCGCCAGGTAAGCCCTGTCAGTTCGCTCCAAAGCGACGCGGTGACCAGGTCCGGCTCAGAGAGGTTTCCGCGAAAAGTGAAGTTACCAGCGTGGAGCAAACCGCTAACACGATCGGCGAATCCGAAGGCTTCTGAAGTTTGCTCAAGAGAAATATCGATAGCTCCGCCGGCAATTTTCCAGTTGGAATGTTGAGAGCGCCATTCGTGCGAAATGTTTCCGCGAATCTTTCCGCCGAACGCGTCAGCATCGAACTGCAATCCTGCGCGTTGGTTCCCCAGACGCGACAAGTCCGCCGTTGCGGACTGCAGATCGAGGCCATGTGTTAAAGTGAGCCCGGCGATTGTCAGGTGATCAGCTTCCCAATGAGTTGCACCGTGCAATTGTGAAAACGTCTGGTGGAACCACGGCGATGCTATCATCACCTCGGCAGCGCTAAAACGACCCGGCTCTGTCTGATTCGCGGATAGAAATCCCTTTCGCAACAAAACAAGCGTCGGCCCGTTTTCAATCCGCACCTCTGAGACGGCGACAGTCAGTTCTTCCGGAAGCATTCGGTGCAGTGTTGCCCATCCACGCGGGCTCATCGCTCGCACCGCTGGATTGCTTCGGCGCAACTCCCCGTGCAACTCCCGAATCGACAGTTTGCGGATGGCGCGACCTCGTCTGTGGAGAAGGATATGCTTGAAGTCCAAGTCGAATGTCGCCTCCGTGATTGTAAGATCGATGCGGAGCGTGTCATCGTGTGCGTTTGTCAGGCGAAGCTGCCGGATGGCAACCGGACGTAGGAAGGGTGCATCAATTTTGTCGATATTAACTGTGAAGCCCTCCTGTCGCGCTCTCCACCAAATCCACCAACGAACACCATGAGAGACGGCAAATGGGGTAAACCAAAGTGCAACCAGCGCCGCGAGTAGAAGAAACAGGCTAGCTAAGAGAAATCGACTTTTTAGGGGCATTTAGATTTCTGTGAATGACGAAGCACGAATAATGAAGGAAGTCCAAATGACGAAGCTTAAGAAAGCGGGCGGTCATCTTCTCTGTTTGGTCGTTCGAGCTTAGACATTGATTCGTCGTTAGATATTCGTCTTTCATTGGGCTTCATTTGCAGGGCCACCTTTGAAAATCAAATGTAGTGGTTGCGGTGCGTGTACGCGTTGCTCGATTTGTTGTTGCAACGTGCGCTGGGCTTCGGCCGGCAAGTCACTTTCCGCTGCTTTCCCCCGTGCAAGTTCAGGCAGGATCGATAATTCGCTTTGCATGTCCTGCCCTGAAATGCGGTTCCACAATCCATTTTCAAACGCAAGGACGTCCACCTGCTCCTGCTCGATACCAAGGATCCGGGCGTGCGGCAGCTGAACGGTGATTTCATTGGGGCGAATATCGACCGACAGGTTTTGCTGTAGATCGAAGCCGGCTTTGACGATGAATGTGCCATGCAACTTTACGCGCTTTGAACTGCCCACCCAGGTATGGAGCAGTTCGTGTTCAATCTCGATGCGTCGTGACAAAACAACCAGTTCGCTCACGGGCGTCGTCTGTTGCATATAGACATGGTTGTTAATCGTGATGCGCGGCTGCAAATGCGCGATGTCGATAAAAGCGCTGCGTAAATCCTTGCCCAGCTTCTCAAGCTCGGCGGTGCTTTGTTGCGCTGTGCGGGCCGGCCAGGTTTCGATGCGCCAAAAAATAATTGCGAGCACTGTCGCGACGATGATGGCGATCAAAATGAATGCGAGCGGCCAGGAGATGCGCCCTGATTTCGAGACAGAATGACAAAGCACGAATGACGAATGCCGAATTAATGATGAATGACAAATGACGAATGAGTGGACGGCTTTATCTGCTTATTCTTCGCCTGTCATCTCTTCGTCGTTCATCATTCGGATTTCGCCCTAAAAAATTACCGCCCCCCACACCCGATAGGCGTGAAGGGCGGCTGTTCCCCCCAGAACAATCTTGAAAAACTTCGAAGCTACTAAACGAGCTTCCGGCAGATCGCAACAAATTTTATATGAAAAAATTCGCACGGAAGGATGAAGCTTGAAAAATAACGAATGAGGAATCAGGTGAATGACGAAGCAGCAATGACGAATGACGAAATAAACCCGAATTGTTTAGATGACGAAGGCCCGATGTGTCCCTTTCGTTATTCGGAGTTCGTCATTTCTCCTGCGTGTCTGGCGCGCGATATTCGATTGCGTGACCTGGGTTGCGCGAGCGCCCGTCGCAGTCTCTAGTTTTACATGCGGAATTTTGATGACGAGCAAGCCGCGCGCAGCCTTGCTGGTTCATTGCTGGTCGCTCATCCAAATATGCTCGATCCGAATTTCCGACGCACAGTGCTTTTCATTTCCGAGCATGACCCAGGCGAGGGGGCTTTGGGTGTCATCATCAATCGTCCACTCGACACACAGGTAGCCGATCTCGTCACCGACGCACCACCTGCGGGACTTGCTGAGGTGCCCGTTTTTCTCGGCGGACCTGTGGGGAAAAATCAACTGATGTTTGCAGCCTTTGAATGGCACCAGAGCAAAGGGCTCAAGCTCAATCACAATATCGGTCTGGAGGAAACAGGCGATGCAGTTGACCCAAAAAAAGTAATTACAGTTTGCGCGTTTGTAGGCTATGCGGGCTGGGAAGCGGGACAGCTTGAAAGCGAAATGAATCAGAAAGCCTGGCTTCTTCAAAAAGCTAGTCCCTCGGTGCTTAAACTCGATCGTCTTCCGAACCTGTGGTTCGAAATCATGCGCGGCCTGGGACCGTGGTATAAAATGCTGGCTGCCGCGCCAGACGATCCGTCGCTGAACTGACGAAACGTGAGAGATGAGATGTGAGAAGTAATTTGGCTTGATTCCTTCTTCTCACTAATCACTAATCACTTCTCACTTTCCACATGATCATTGGTATCCCGAAAGAAATTAAAGAGCAGGAGCAACGCGTCGCCCTGCTGCCATGGGCTGCGAGTCAACTCACGAGGCGGGGTCATTCAGTCGTGGTGCAAAAGAACGCGGGCATTGGCTCGGGTTATCCGGATGAAGAATACGTCAACGCCGGCGCTGAGATTGTCGATCAAGCGAAAGAAGTTTTCACGCGGGCTGACATGGTTGTGAAAGTGAAAGAGCCGCTCGAGGCGGAGTTCCCATTGCTGCGCAAGGGTCAAATCCTCTTCACGTATCTACATCTGGCGGCGAGTAAATCTCTTACTGAAGCGTTGCTGAAGTCGGGCGTGACCGCAGTGGCGTATGAGACGATTCAGATCAATCATCGTTTGCCACTGCTCGAGCCGATGAGCGAGATCGCAGGTCGCATGTCAGCGGTCATGGGCGCGAATTTTCTTGCCAAATACAATGGCGGCAGCGGGGTCTTGTTGGGCGGTGTGCCGGGGGTTTTGCCTGGACGCGTCGTTGTTGTGGGCGGCGGGACGTCGGGTGTGAATGCAGCACGCATCGCAACAGGCCTGGGTGCGGAAGTCACGATCCTTGATGTTGATTTGGAACGCCTGCGTTATCTCGACCTCGCGATGGAAAATACCAATACGCTCTATTCAAGCGAGGCAAACTTGCAGGACTTGATGGCGGATTGCGATCTGCTGATTGGCGCCGTGCTCCTGCCGGGAGCGAAGGCCCCGAAATTGATCACCCGCCAAATGCTGCGAAAAATGAAGCCGGGCAGCGTGCTCGTGGACATTTCCATCGATCAAGGCGGTTGCGCGGAAACATCGCGACCCACCACGCACCATGATCCAGTTTATGTGGAGGAAGGTGTCACGCATTATTGCGTAGCAAACATGCCGGCAGCCTACTCACGCACCGCTACGCAGGCGCTTACAAATGTCACGTTTCGCTACGTAGAATTGCTCGCCGATCTCGGTCTCGAGGGCGCATGTAAAAAACAACCTGCCTTGATTGGTGGCATTAACACGCGTGACGGACGGCTTACCTGCAAGGCGGTGGCGGAGGCGCATGGACTCAAATACGAGGCCCCGCTTTAATCGGCGCGCACCAAGCATTTGCTTTTAAAAAGTAGAATCGAATGCGGTCAAAAACTGCCTTGCTCCGATTAAACTGTTAAAGCAATATGCCTCTTCCAATTAACAATATGAAAAAATACATCTGTATTCTGGCCGGTGCCGCGCTCCTCGCGGCGTGCGAGCAAAAGACCGAGACAACTGAGCCCGCGGCAAGTCCGGCGGCCACGAGTCCGCCGACAACAACTGAAACAACCAGTCCGGCTTCGACAACGGATTCTTCCACTGGAACGTCAACGTCTACTGGTGGAACAACCGAATCTCCTGCGGAGGCCTCGCCTACTCCCTAACTCGTCGGCTTTCCTCTTCGTAAAGTCTTCTCCCGGGATTCTCCGGGAGAAGACTTTTGCTGTACGGATGCAGCATCCGTATTTGGAGGGGCGAGCTCCGCGAGCCCAAGATTGGCGTCGCAGAGCTCCGCCCTCCAACATTTTCGGTCTATGATAGCGAATCGACAACTGATATGAAGCCGGCGAGTTCGCTTTCATTTCCAAAGCAGCGTCGCTTGACGCGCGCGTCGGAATACGAGCGCGTAAAACGCGAAGGCTTGGTACGGCGCGGCAAACTGCTAACACTCAGCGCAACGGTCGTCGAGAATTCCGGGTTGTGTCGTGTCGGCTTCGTTACCTCTCGTCGTCTGGGAAGCGCAGTAGTTCGTAATCGTGTTCGGCGCCGTTTGCGTGAGATTGTGCGGCAGCACCAGCATGATTTGGGACAGAACTTTTGGATCGTGCTCATTGCAAAGCGCGACGCTGCGAACGCGAGCTATCGCGTCTTGGAAGATGAATGGTTGCGTCTCGCGAGACGCGCTTCTATCCTGCTCTGATGGTCTGGGTGCTTCGTTCTATAATTCGCGTTTATCAATGCACGCTTTCGCCGTTTCTGGGTTTGCTATGCGGACCTGATTCGGGCTGCCGATTCACGCCGACGTGTTCGGCATATTTTCTGGAAGCGGTAGAGACACATGGCATCGGACGCGGAAGCTGGCTGGGATTAAAACGCCTGGCGCGATGTCACCCGTGGGGCGGATGCGGTTATGATCCGGTTCCGAGTGGCAAAAATTTAGCGTCAAGCTTACCCGCCTCGATGGGCATTGAGCATCTGGAGTCCAGTTTGACCGTTGGGCCTGGCTCTGCTGAGTAGCCGCTCAAAGACGACTTACCGTTTATGGATCGAACTGCGTGGATTGTCGTTGCCCTCTGCGTCATCGGGCTCGTAGCGTGGCAAATTTACGTGGCAAAGCAGATGCCGCCGCGATCCGCGCCGGCCAATGTCGCGTCAGCGCAAGCGTCGCCCACGGCAGGCCCGAAGGTTTTTGAAGCGTCCCCGCCACCGGCTACCCCGGAAACTACGCCGAAGACCGCCGAGCCGGTTCCGAGTTTTGCCGAGAAGATAGAAACCCTGCGAAACTCGGATGTTGAGTTGCGTCTGACGAATCGCGGAGGCGGTATCAAGGAAGCCATCCTCCTGAGACAGATAGCCGAGAAAGGACAGCGCGTTGTGTTGAACTCGGCGCAGAACGCGCCAATCGGCGCAATCATTGAGCAGCCACCAGCGCCAACGCTTCCTGAGTTTACCGCATCGGCTGAATCAAATTCGGTTGTGCAATTTGAGGGGACAACAGCCGAGCAAGTAGCCATTCGGAAAAAGTTCTTCTTCGAAAAATCCCCGGAGAACAAAGACAACTATGTGATCGAAATGGATGTCGATCTCGAGAACCGGGGGACCAAGCCATACCAAAACGCTGGCTATTTTGTAGCGCTCGGGTCCGCAGCGCCTATTCATCCCAAAGATTATCCTTCCTACACGCGGCTCGTCTGGTGCATCGATGGAAGGGCAAAAGGAATCGATGTTGGTTGGTTTGGTAGCAGCGGTGGACTCCTTGGCCTGGGCCAGCGCGCTGCGCGGCCTTTTTACCAGGAGAATATCGCCGGCGCGGAATGGGTTGCGGTGAGCAATCAATTTTTCACCACGCTAATGGCGCCACTCACAGCGAAGGCCACTAGCGTATGGGGTCGGCGCTTCGATACCGATTATGCGCCGGACCAAAAACTACCCGCGATCGAAGGCGCGCTTGGGATGCCCGGATTTCAGTTGCAACCCGGGCAAACATACAACGCGCGTTTTGAAATCTATGCCGGCCCGAAGCTTTACCATCGGCTCGCGCAACTTCCGCATAATGAAGCCGAGGTGATGGACTTCGGGATCTTCAAGCTGGTGTGCCAGTTTCTGCTGAACTTCATGAACCTGCTCCACAGCTGGCTGCGCGACTATGGCCTCGCCATTCTGGCTCTCACTACGATTATCAAACTGACGCTCTGGCCGATTCAAAATCGAGCAAACCGGTCCATGCGGCAGATGGCCGCGCTATCCCCGAAGATGCAGGAGTTAAAGGAAAAGTACAAAGACGATCCGACTCGGATGAATCAGGAGTTGATGAAGCTTTACAAACAGTACGGCATCAATCCGGTCGGTGGCTGTTTGCCGATGATGATTCAAATCCCGATCTTTTTCGGTCTCTTCAAAATGCTGGGCCAGGCAGTGGAATTGCGGAACGCAAAATTTCTTTGGGTAAAGGATCTTTCCCAGCCGGACACAATAGCGCACCTGCCACTTCTCGGTTGGCCAGTAAACATCATCCCGCTGTGCATGGCTGCGACACAGATTTGGCTCATGGCGATGACGCCAAAAACCGGAGATCCGACTCAGCGCCGCGTGATGATGTTCACGCCGCTGATCTTTTTATTTATCTGCTACAATTTTGCTGCAGCTCTGGCATTGTATTACACCGCACAGAATCTTTTCAGCATCTTGCAATTTTATCAGAACAAACGACAACCCATGCCCACACTGGAAAAAGTCGCGCCCACTGCGAAGCGAAAACGATGATGACGCCGAAAGATCTGCTCGATACCTTGCTGGGTTATCTCGGTTTCGTGGTGCAAATCGAGGAGACCAGTAATGAGGGCGGCAACCGGACCCTGCAGATTTATACCGAGGAAAGTGGTCGCCTCATTGGGCGCAACGGCGAGACGCTGGAGGCCATCCAGTTTTTGCTTAACCGGCTGCTGCAAGCCAGGGACAAGGATGCTGAAAAAGTTATTGTGGATTGCGAGCATTACCGCTCCATGCGCGAAGACCGCATCGTGCAACGGGTTCGGGAATTGGCCGAACGTGTACGCATTACCGGTCGCTCTCTTCAGCTCGAGCCAATGAATTCCTACGAACGGCGTCTCGTCCACAATGCTTTCAAGGACGATCCCGAGGTAGCGACGTGGAGCCCGTCCGATTCAGCGCGCATCAAGCAAATCACGCTGGTCAAGCGCCAGCCAAAAAAAGAAGCCGCGCCATCCTGAGTGAAGCGAAGGATCTCTCTCGGATCCCGCTTACTTTAATCACGCTCTCTATCTAACGTAATAAGCCGGCTTCGGGTACCAAAACAGCTCCAGCGCAGCATGTGCGGTGTCAATTCAACTCGAACCCGCGAAAGAAGAATCTTGTAATTATCTGGTAGCGGAGTGGCGAAAATCTGAGAAGGGTAATCGCTTAAAATCATGAAAACACTCACGCTTAAGCCATTTGCTGTTTGCCTCGCCATTCTCGCCCTTGGCGGGACCGTTTCCGCACAAAACGATTTGAACCTGCCTGATGTCAGTCAGGCTGCCGAGCTCAAACAGCGCATTGCGCTGACGGATATTACGGTCAACTACCATCGCCCATTGGTGAACGGACGAAAAATTTGGGGAGGCCTCGTTCCATACGGCAAAGTTTGGCGCGCGGGTGCGAATGAAAACACGACGATTGAATTCAGCGATCCGGTTTCGGTGGAGGGGAAACCGCTAGCCAAAGGAGTTTATGGTCTGCACGTGATCCCGAATCCCGATTCGTGGACGGTGATCTTTTCAAAAACCAACACGGGGTGGGGAAGCTATAGTTATAAGGAGGACGAAGACGCTTTGCGCGTGAATGTGAAACCGCGGCCACTTGCTGAAACGAAAGAGGCGCTTGAATTCGAGTTCGAAGATTTGAAACCAGATTCGACGGCGGTGACGCTGAAGTGGGAGAAGTTGGGTGTTCCCTTCACTGTCTCGATTAAGGACGCTGACCAGACGCTGCAGAACATCCGGGCACAGCTAAAAGGTCGCGGTCAGTTTACCTGGCAAGCTTTGGACGAGGGAGCGCAATTCTGTTTAACCAGAAAAATTAATCTCGATGAGGCATTGCGCTGGGCGGATGCGTCGACTCAGAACGAGGAACGGTTTGATAATCTCAGCACCAAAGCGGATATTCTGAAGGCGTTGAATCGTCCGGATGAGGCGAAAACCGCCTGGAACCGTGCGGTCCAAATTGCCACGCCCGTCCAGCTCTATTCGTATGGTCGACGCTTACAGAGTCAGAAGCAGGGTGCTGAAGCGATGGAGATTTTCAAAGAGGTTGCCAAGCGGGATGCGCAGGGAGTCTATGGGGATCTAGCCCGGGCTCGCATCAAGTCCGCGGCGGGTGACTTCGCGGGCGCTGCCAGCGATGCCAAGCAGGCACAGGCTGCCGCTCCTACGGACGCGCAGAAGCAGAGCATCCAAGCATTGATCAATCGACTCGAAGCGAAGCAGGATATCAATAAGTAGCGCGTAGGATGCTATCCTCGGACGTGGGACGATAGCGCTCGATGGGACGTTCATAACCGTGAGTCCGACGTTGCGTGTGAAGCACCAGAGCATTTCGCGCTGTTGGCGAGCAGCTATCGGGATTGCGATGATGGCTTTTTCATGCATGGCCAATTCGGCCGATGCGCCACCGTTGCTGTCTCCTGAGCAGCTGAATGCTGGCGAGATTCAGCTGGCCCTGCAGAAGCTCAACGTGCTTGGCCGGGTCCTCTACATTGCAGCGCACCCTGACGACGAGAACACAAATCTCATGGCGTTGTGGGCGAACGGCTCCCTGTATGACGCGGCTTATCTTTCGATCACGCGCGGCGATGGCGGTCAAAACTTGATCGGACCGGAACTGCGCGAGCGGCTCGGCGTTATTCGAACGGAGGAGTTGCTGGCGGCGCGACGCATCGACCATGGCAAACAGTTCTTCTCGCGAGCAATCGATTTCGGCTTTTCGAAAACGGCTGAGGAGACCATGCACTTCTGGGACCACGACAAAATTCTGTCCGATGTGGTTTGGGTGGTCCGGAAGTTCCGACCAGATGTGATGGTGACGCGCTTCAGTCCGGAGGATCGACTGACGCATGGCCATCACACTGCGTCATCCATTCTGGCGCTCGAAGCATTCTCAGCTGCCGGTGACCCCAATCGCTTTCCAGAGCAGCTGGCATTCCTGAAGCCGTGGCAGCCGACGCGTTTGGTTTGGAACACCTCCCCATTTTTCTTCTCGAATCGCAACCTTCCCTTTGATCCGACGGGTCTGACTGTGTTAGAAGCGGGCGGTTACAATCCGCTTCTTGGCAAAGCGTACACAGAAATCGCGGCGGCCAGCCTGAGCATGCACAAGAGCCAGGGAGTGGGCAGTCCGCCAAGACGCGGAGCGCGAAAAGAATATTTCAAACTGCTGGAAGGTCAGCCCATGACGACCGCGCTTTTCGAGGGCATCGATACGAGTTGGTCGCGCGTTCCGAATTCCGAATCTGTTGCCACAGAAATTCGCCAGATCATTTCGCAGTTTCGTCCAGCCGATCCGGCAGCGTCGGTGCCGGAGTTGTTGAAGTTAAGGCAGGCGATCGGCGGAATTAAGGATGACTCCTGGCTCCCTGAGAAAAGAGCCCAGTTGGATAAGATTATCGCCGCGTGTCTCGGCTTGCATGTAGAAGCGTCGACAACCAATGAGACCGTCACGCCAGGGCAAACCGTGACCGTAAAGCTGGAGGCGATTAACCGCTGCAATATTCCAGTCATCCTGCAGGAAGCACGTTTTCCGCTCTCAAGCGGGTCGATGAAAATTGATGCGGCGCTTCGAGCCGATGAACTCGTAACGAAGGATCTGTCGTGCAAGATCCCGGAGAATACTCCTTATTCACAGCCTTATTGGCTTCGTAAACCAGGAACGCTTGGTACGTTCACGGTGGATGATCAACAGCTTATCGGGTTACCCGAAAACCCGCCCGATCTCCCGGTAGAGATTGTCCTGCAAATCAACGGGCAGGAACTCCGTTACACTCTTGACGGGAAGTACCGCACGGTTGACCCGGTGGCGGGCGAACTTCGACGACCGTTGGTCATTGCGCCGCCCGTTTTCACTAAGATCGGGGATGGCGCGTTGGTATTCCCCACAGACAACCCAAAACCGGTTTCAGTACACCTCACTGCGGCCACAGGTCCTGTAAAGGGAGAACTCAAGCTAGCTGCGCCGGAGGGATGGGGAGTCAATCCAAAATCTGTACCGATCGATTTGAAGGGAGCCAATGCTGAGATTGTAGCCACGTTCACCGTCAAACCACCAAACCACGATAGCGAAGGGATGTTGCGAGCAATCGTTTCGATCGACGGCCGTGACTATTCGTTTGAGCGCGTGCGGATTTCCTATTCGCACATCGGTGTCCAAACACTGATGCCGCCGGCGGAAGTAAAACTTGTTCGGGCTGATATTCGCAAAAAAGGCGATCGAATCGGTTACATTCCCGGTGCTGGTGATGATGTCCCAGAAAGCCTGCAACAGATCGGTTACTCGGTGAAAGTTTTGAGCGAAGCCGATATCACAGCTGAGAACCTCGCGCGGTTCTCCGCGGTCGTGCTTGGGATCCGGGCGTACAATACGCAGGATCGAATTGCCAACTGGTTGCCGGAGCTATTTGCCTATGTAAAGGCTGGCGGAGTTGTGATCGCGCAGTACAACACCCTGGCAGAGCTTAAGACCGAGCAATTCGGACCATATCCATTGAAAATCTCGCGTGATCGCGTCACGGACGAAAACGCGGAGGTGCGTATTCTGGAACCGAATAATCCACTCATGACTTCTCCAAACAAGATCACGTCGAAAGATTTCGAGCGATGGGTTCAGGAACGCGGCCTTTACTTTCCCAAAAAGTGGGATCCCGCGTGGACACCAATTTTGTCGAGCAACGATCCAAAGGAAAAGCCGCTCGATGGCGGGCTCCTGGTTGCGAAATTCGGCAAAGGTTACTTTATCTACACGAGTTATTCCTGGTTTCGGCAATTGCCCGCCGGCGTCCCCGGAGCGTATCGTCTATTCGCGAACATGTTATCACTGGGAAAATGAATGCAACAGATGGCGAGCCCGAGTCCAATGGGCGTTCATGGCGCAAAGCGTATAGTTTGGTGCTTTCCCTTTTCGCAGTGGAGGTAATGCTCCTCTACATTTTCACCGTCCGGTTCTCGTGAACCGGCTGGATTATCTTGTTCTCATCGCCACGATTCTGGCGATCCCGCTGTATGGTCTCTGGCGAACTCGCGGGAGTGTTTCTTTACGTCAGTATCTTAGGGGCGATGCGAGCATTCGGTGGGCTACGATTGGACTCTCCGTGCTCGCGACGCAGGCAGGGCCGATCACGTTTCTTTCCATGCCGGGTCAGGCCTATGAGAGCGGCATAAGTTTTATCCAGAACTATTTTGGGCAGCCGCTTGCGCTTATCGTTGTGTGCGCCGTCTTCGTTCCGATCTATCAGCGGCTAAAGGTTTACACAGCCTATCAATATCTCGGCGAGCGTTTCGACCGAAAGACGCGGCTACTCGGCGCCTTCCTGTTTCTTGTGCAACGCGGCATCGCTGCGGGAATCACAATCTACGCGCCAGCAATTATTCTTTCCGCCGTGCTCGGGTGGCGCTTGGACGTGACCATCTGGCTCGCGGGCGGAGTGGTTATTGTCTACACGGTCGCGGGCGGGACCAAGATTGTAAGCATCACCCAACGCTACCAGATGATCGTGATCTTGGTCGGCATGGCGATTGCATTTGCGGTCGCGGTGTACCGGCTATCGCCAGATCTGTCGTTTCAAAATACGTTATTGGTCGCGGGAAAAATGGGGAAACTGGGGGCAGTCGATTTTTCCGTCGATCCACACAAGCGCTATACATTCTGGTCTGGATTAATTGGCGGCTTTTTCCTCGCGCTTTCCTATTTTGGAGCCGACCAATCGCAGGTGCAACGATATCTCGCCGGTGGTTCGCTCAAAGAAAGTCGTCTCGGACTGCTCTTCAACGCCGCGGTTAAGGTACCGATGCAATTCTTCATTCTGCTGCTCGGCACGATTGTTTTCATGTTTTATCAATTCGAACAGCCGCCCGTTTATTTCAATCAGCCCGCATACCAACGAGCGATGGCAAACGGCCACGCGCCGCAGTTGGCTACGTTGCAAACACAATTCGACGACGTATTCGCGCAAAAACGCGCTCTCATTCGCGAGGTTTCCAGTCCGTCGTCGAAGCTTTCGCCAGAACAGCGCGATGTGGCGATGAGTAGCTTGCGCGAACTCGACGCGAAGGGACGCGAATTGCGCGACCGAACGAAAGCAGTTCTCCAACAGGCTGGGGTGGATCCAAAAAACAAGGATTCGGATTACGTTTTCATTACTTTTATCCTCCAACAGATGCCGCATGGACTTGTCGGGTTACTGATCGCGGTGATCTTGTGCGCAACCATGTCGGCCGTGGCAGCGACTCTGAACGCGCTCGGTTCCACCACGGCGATTGACTTTTATCGCCCATTAATTCGCCCGAACGCGAGCGACCATCATTATGTTGTCGCGGCGAAGGCACTGACCGCCGCGTGGGGTTTGGTTGCAATCGGCGTCGCTTCGTTCGCCAGTTTGGTCGAGAATCTGATCGAAGCAGGCAACATTCTCGGCTCCGTGTTCTATGGCAGCATCCTGGGTCTCTTTCTCGCAGCTTTCTTTATTCGTCGAGTTAACGGATCGGCGGTGTTTTTTGCCGCGCTCGCTGCACAAGCACTTGTTTTCGTCCTGTTCGCTACGACGAATATCGGTTACCTCTGGTATAATTTAATTGGATGCGCGGCCGTACTAATCCTGGCGCCGGCTCTACAACAAACTATCTTTCGGGGCACCGAAGCTCCCACCGGGGTATGAAATTTGTTCTGGGCGATGGATCATCCGATTATTTGTTTCGGCCAGCAACCGTGCGGATTTTTTCCCAAGCGGTTTTTGTTCGCTAAGATTCTGGCTGCCCGGCGACTCCAAAAAGAGATCGGTGGAGAAATCGTCTTTTTCTTTCACGACAGCGATCATGACGCGCGCGAGACGATTACGATTGTGCGAGACCAGAAAACCAATCAGGAAGTCGCCCTGAACTTCCAGTTCGAGAATCAAATCCAAAAACAGTTTTCGCCTTTGTTTGCCAAACGTGTTCTTCCGGAATGGCAGGAGAAAACTGCGCGCCAACTTCCGAATTATGTTCCGCCGCGTTTGGTCGCACACTTTAAGGAGGCTAAATGTTCGAATGTCGCCGACTTTTGTCTCGAGATGTACACGCGCATGGGATTGCTGGAAGGGCTGAGACTGGAGCGATCCAGCGCGCCCGAGTTCCGAGCGCGTGCTGTGGCAGTCTCAGACTATTTTGTCGATCAGCATTATGAAGGCGAGATCGTGCGCACGCGTTACCGCGATGGGAAATTCTTGCTACATAAGGGCGGCGATCGGTTTTTAGAGATTCCGGGAGGAGAATTTGGTCCGGAGCAAATCAGCCCCACGCGAGATACGCGTTTCCGTTGGATGCAATCAGTGATTCGATGCACCCATTACGTTGCCGGTGCGAGCGAGCAGCGTTACATCAATCAGGCGGTTGCCCCAAGCGTGAAATTCATCGAGCGCGACGAAATTTCTGATTTCGATAGAGCCTATACGGAACTGTAATGAAATCGGGGCCGCTCAAAATTGGGATTGCATGTTTTCCGTTGATTGGCGGGAGTGGGATTTTGGCGACGGCCCTCGGGTCAGAATTGGCGCGGCGCGGACATGAAGTTTACTTCTTCAGTTACGCTCAACCCGTTCGGCTAGATCTGCCGCAGGAAGGACTTCATTTCCATCGCGTCGAATTTGTGAACAACGCTTTGTTCCCCTGTCCCGACTACACCCTGCCGCTCGCAGTAAAAATGGCGGAAGTCGCGCGGTCTCAGCAGCTTGATCTTTTTCATGTTCATTACGCGGTGCCACACGCGCTGGCCGCGTGTTTAGCCTCGCAAATCGTAGGATCGTCAGCGCCGCGCATCGTCACAACTTTGCACGGAAGCGATACCACTCTGCTCGGCCAGGATCCCGATTACCGCACGGCCATCGAGCATGCCCTTGTGCATTCCGATGGGGTGACCGCAGTGTCAGAGAATCTTCGGAATCAAACTCAGGAGATTTTTCGTTTGAAGCGACCGATTGAAGTGATTCCGAATTTCTTCACTCCGAATAAACCGAAGAGGAGCCGCGAAGAAGTTCGACGCGATCTCGGCCTAACCGATAAATTTATTGTGCTACACATGTCGAATTTGCGGCCCGTCAAACGTGTCGATCTTTTATTGCGCACGATTGCCATGTCGAAGAACCGAGCGCGCCTTCGATTGTTCATTTTGGCAGGCGACTCTTTTGAGCCTTACGAGCAACTGCTCGACGAATTGGAACTCCGCGACAGCGTCATCGTTCGTCAGAACACATCTGCGGTGGAAGAGTATTTGGAGGCCGCGGATGCCGGACTCTATACATCCGAATACGAAAGCTTCGGTCTGAGCATTCTCGAGACGGCATTTTATGGCAAACCTGTCGTCGCGTTTCGTGTCGGCGGTATTTCTGAAGTTATAGGTGACGCTTGTCCGCTATATCCTTTTGGTGATGTAACCGCCGCGGCTGCTGCGCTGGACGCTTTAGTCGAATCTCCGAATTTGGCCCGCGAACTCGGTGAACGAAGTCGCACTCTCGTGCTGGAAAGGTTCTCCGCGGATCGCGTTGTCCCTCAGTACGAAGCGTTGTATCGCCGCATAGTTGCCGGCCGATAGACGCGAGGTTATTCAGAATCTCGATTCTTTTCCAAGGATCACGTTACGATTCATACTCGCTCCGGAAACGCGCAACGTCCGCTCCGGTTCCCAAAGGTACTGCCGGTCGCCAGCGAAATTTTTCCAGAATCGGATTGGATTTCTGCTCGACGGCGTCCGCAATAATTTCACCGAGCACCGGCGCAAATTTAAATCCATGTCCGCAATCACCGGCGGCGATCACGAGTCCTTCACGTTCCGGATCGGGCGCTATCCAAAAATTTCCGTCGTTGGTATCGCAATACATGCACATGCGCGTATAAACAATTGGAACCTCGGCGAGCGCGGAGAACGCCCATGACAAAAATTCGCGCAGGTTTTCTTCGTCCTCGGAAGTGACTACGCGTTTAGGAGATTCGGGGGACATCTCTTGCCCCGCCCCGTGGTTTGCAATCTTCACGATACCATCACGATTGAGCGGAAACCCGTAATAGCCCGTCGTCGTAATATCCGCGCCAAATACAGGGAAACGCTCAGGTGCAAAGAGATCAGGTCGCGAAGGTTTCAAGTGGAACACCGGCTGGCCGCTCGCGCGGAAGAACTTTTTCGTGAAAGGCAGCAGATACGGAGTCCACGCGCCGACTGCCATCACAATGCGATTGGCCGCGATGCGCTCTCCGTTGTCGAGGACAATTCCCTCAATGCGGTGATCATGTTCATCCAAATGGGCGAAACGGCTGCCGCTGCGCAGTTCGACGCCGATGGACCCTGCGCGTTGGATTAACGTCGCGACCGCGCTCCCGCTTTCCGCATAACCCGCTTCGAACTCAAGAACACCATCTCGGAACAATTCAGGATTCCAGGCTGGAAATCGCCTCCACAGTTGCGCCGAATTCATGCGCTCAACTTTGTGTCCGCGTTGTTGCAGTATTTTGAAACTTTCGTATTCAAAATCGCCCGGCTTCATTTCCCGACGGCGCACGAACATCACGCCAGTCTCGTGATACAATTGAATTCCGAATTCTTCGTTCCATTTGCGCCACAGTTTGATCGAGCGTTCGGCTAGCTCTGTGTAGTCTTCATCGGCGCCATAAGCTGCGCGAACCGCTTTGCTAATGTCGGTGGATGCCGCCAGCGGGTGCGGTAAGGGTCCCGGATCGATCAGAATCACTTCGTGCCCGCGTTTCTTTAATTCGATCGCAGCGGTGACACCATTAATTCCAGCCCCAACAACAATGATTTTCGACATTTTCGAACGCTTGCGAAGGTGGATCGGCTTCTCCGAAGACGATGCTAGAACCGATCGCCGAAGGCGCAAGATGATACACAAGTGACTTGGCAAAGAGAGAGTCTCCGCGCCGCAGGCGCATTCATTTTACCAACGCTTTGAGGACAACGCTTTTCACCTTTGCAGATACTTCTCGCCGCGAGCGCCGATGATCTTTATTTGGTCGCGCGCAAGCGCGCTTGCTTCCGCTTGTGCTAAGCGGCTTTTCGCACGGCGCTTTCCCGTTCGAGCAGGGTCGGATGCGAGTAATAGAAGCTGCTATAGAGTGGATGGGGCGTGAGATTGCTCAGATTGTTTTTGGTCAGTGCGCGGAGCGCTTGAATCAGCGACTGCCTCTCTCCCATTGCGACTAGGGCAAATGCGTCCGCCTCGTATTCGAAACCGCGCGACCAAACGTGAAGCAACGGCGAAAACCAAAAACTGATCGTCCCCGCCAGCAGCGCGAACAGCAATATAGCGGGAACGACATTCGACGCGGCAAATCCTCCCTGATACGCGAAACCGAACGCGCGATAAAACCACTGCTGTCGTGCCA
>DASZGW010000023.1:0-5091 GCA_035938475.1 Candidatus Udaeobacter sp. | reverse complement strand
GCAAAATTGAAAAGTAAGCTGGAGGAATGCGTTGTGGTGCTATACTGGAACAAGCTGCTGCTAGTCGAAACGTCAAGGAGAGTCGGGCTAACGAAAGCGAGGCCAACAATGTTTGACACACCGATCCCAGACGATTGCAGCGTGGCGTCATATCCGAGAGTATGGTTGACATCCATCACGGTATGCGAGAGGTCGAGCGTATAGAGCGCTCCGCTCTGACTCAACCCGAAGATAGTGGTCCCGTTTGAAGCTATCCTCAGGGAGGTTCCAAGCGCGTTATTTGTTTGCGTGTTGATCACTTCGAAATTATTCAGGACGCTTGCATTTGAGGCGTCGATCAACGCGATACTTGAGCTGTTAGTCGAGCCATAAAACATATCATCGGCACTGGCGTTTAATCCAAGGGCCGACAGAGTCATTAAGACTATTGCTGCACACGTTAGAATCTTCTTCATATGCTCCCGTTCGCTCGGTCTGGGCGGTTGTCCGTCTCTCCGTGCAATTCTGCCCGCCTGACAGCATTTCCCAGTAAATTTCATGCAGCCTCAAATCCTATTTTTTCCTTCTACTGTAAAGGGGAGTATTGTTACAAATCGCCCATATATGGGGAAGCGTGTCGGCGGGGCGGCGTTTGCAAAGCAACATCAACTCCGTTCGAGACACCTCCTGCTCATTTTAGCCGTGTAGAAACCCAAATTCCGAAATTTGGAATCGTCCTCGTCGTCGTGCTCGTCCTCGGTGCATTTGGATTCCATGACAGCAAAGAGACCGATGGAACTAATTTGTTCTGTTAGTCTGATTGCGAAACAATCGGGATTCTCGAGGACGACTCCTCAAATTCGGAATTTAGGAAAAAAGCAGTCTTACTTCTCCAGACGCGATACGCCGCTCCGCCGATACGCTTCCCCGGCGCCACTAGTGGCCGCCGGCCGATCGCCGATTCTTGAGCTCTCGAGGCCGGTCGAAGCGATCTCGACCGCTTCGGAATCTGGCCCTAATCCGTGTAACCGTTAGGATTGGCTTTGTGCCATCGCCATGCGCTTTCGATGATTTCGTGCACGCGCGGGAATTGCGACACCCAGCCGAGTTCCTTGCGAATCTTATCGCTGGCCGCAACAAGCACGGCGGGATCGCCGGCACGGCGCGGCCCGATGTCTGCGCGGATTGCTCTACCGGTTATCTCGCGTGCGGTATCAATGACCTCCTTGACCGTGAAGCCTTCACCATTGCCTAGATTGTAAAAGCTGCTGCCACGGTCGAGTGCGCGCAGCGCCAGAATATGCGCCTGTGCGAGATCAATGACGTGGATGTAATCGCGCACGCAAGTCCCGTCACGTGTCGGGTAGTCTTCGCCGAAAATCGTGACCTTCTCGCGCTTGCCGAGCGCGACTTGGAGAACGAGCGGGATCAGGTGAAGCTCCGGGTCGTGATCTTCACCCCTTGCGGGCGTGGCGCCGGCCGCATTAAAGTAGCGCAGGCATGCGAAGCGAAGGCCATAAATTCGGTCGAGCCAGTGGAGCATGCGCTCGAGAATGAATTTCGATTCACCGTATGGGCTGCCCGGGACGATACGCTCGGACTCGTCGATCGGCATCCGCTCGGGCTGGGCAAACAGATTCGCCGTGGAGGATAGGATGATCCGTTTAACTCCGTGCTCGACCATACTCTCGAGCAGATTCAGACCGTTCCTGACATTGTCGCCGAGATATAGAAACGGTTTCTCCATCGACTCGCCAACCAGCGATTTTGCGGCGAAGTGCATCACGGCATCGGGACGATGATCGCTCAGGGCGCCATCAATCTCTGCCCGATTTGAGAGATCACCTTTCACAAAAACGGCTGCGGGATGCACCGCCGCACGATGGCCCAGGGAGAGATTGTCGAAGACGATCACCGACTCACCTGCGGCAATCAATAGTTCGACGGCCGCGCTGCCAATGTAGCCGGCTCCGCCGGTGACCAGGATTTTCATGAATTCCTTTCTTTGAAGTGAATTTCCGACTGGTTGCGAAGCGTTTGTGCAGCCTGTTCGGCTGTTAGATCACGTTGAGCTTCAGCGAGCATCTCGTAACCAACCATGAATTTTTTCACGGTCGCCGATCGAAGCAGCGGCGGATAGAAATGCCCGTGTAATTGCCAGTGCGAGAAATCAGCGATGCCGTTCGGTGCCGCGTGCCAACCCATTGAGTATGGAAAAGATACTTCAAAGAGGTTGTCGTATCGGGTCAGAAGACGCTTGAGAATTTCTGCCAGGCTCGTTCGCTCGGAGTGGTCCAAGTCCGGCAGTCGCGACACCTGTCTCCGAGGGAGAAGCAACGTCTCATACGGCCATGTGGCCCAGTAGGGCAACAGGACGACCCAATGTTCGTTCTGAATCACGATGCGTTCATTTCGTTCCTCTTCGTGCTTCAGATAATCGATGAGCAGGAGCGATCCACGCTCGCGCCAGTGGGCAAGCTGCTGGCGATCTTCTTTGGCCGGTTCGTTGGGAATAAAGTCGCTTGCCCAGATCTGGCCGTGCGGGTGCGGATTTGAGCATCCCATAATCTCGCCTTTATTTTCGAAAATCTGGATCCAACGGTACTTCCGGCCTAGTTCTTCGGTTTGCTCAGCCCACACGTCCACAACACCCCGAATGGCTTCCAACGGCATTTCCGGTAAGGTCAGGTCGTGGCGGGGAGAAAAGCAGATCACCCGGCAGGTTCCGGAGACAGGTTGGCTGCGTAAAAGGTCGCCGCCGGTGCCCGAACGCTCTCCGTTCGGCAGGATGGCAGCAAAATCGTTGGTGAAAACGTAGGTGGCCGTATATTCGGGGTTTTTCGCGCCCCCAGCGCGTTCGTTGCCCGGGCAAAGGTAGCACTTTGGGTCGTGCGCGGGACGCGCGCCGCGTGCCGTGCTTTCTTGTTTGCCCTGCCAGGGGCGCTCGGTGCGATGAGGAGAAACGAGGATCCAATCGCCTGTCAGAGCATTGTATCGACGGTGGGGATGCTGATTCTGGTCCATGACTGCGGGCCCTTCCGGTCTAACTCTCGTGATTAGCCTGCATCGCTCACAAATCCTTAGAGATTTATGAGCAATCCAGGCTGTGGCAGCAGCAGAATTGTCCGGCTACGCCGAAAAATTCTGCTGCTTTTTTAAAAAGAAAGTTTCGAACATTTTTTTTCAGTTCATTCATTCTAAAATCGCCTCTTAATCTGACGCGTAGCGCCTGCTTAAGAGCACGCAATGAGCTCGTCGCTTCGGTCTTGGCACGATTTTTACCGGTTAGGCCTATTTTCCCCCTATTAATCGGGCACCTTGCGACGCTTTTGTGATGATCGCTTTGCAAGTCGCTCCTGTTTTTTGTCGATAGGCTTCCGAGACCTCGCTCAAGATATCCTGCGCTTTGTCCCTTTCGACCAACCAGATTGTCGAACCGCCAAAACCACCGCCGGTAAGGCGGGCTCCAAGAACACCCTCGGTCGTAGCAGCGATTTCTACCAGGGCATCCAAAAACGGAGTGCTATTTTCGAAATTGCGCCTCGAACTTTCGTGCGATTGAAACATGAGTTTGCCGAATTCTTCCATCTGACCACTCGCCAGCGCCACCACACCGGCCAGCACGCGCTCATCCTCGCCGGTGATGTGCAAGGCTCGGGCACGAATCAACGGATCCAACGATGCAGAGGATACCGCTGCCGATGTGACGTCCCGCAAGGCCTTCACGCCGAGTGCCGCAGCCGCGGCCTGACATTGACTTCGGCGCTCGTTGTACTCCCCCCCGACCAATTGATGTGGAACACCCGAATCCACCAGAAGCAACGCAACACCAGACGACAGCGGCACCGTTCGAGCAGTGATCGCGCGAAAGTCCAGCAGGATCACTTCGCCCTCTTTGCCAAACACCGAAGAGGCCTGGTCTAAGAGACCACAGCGTACGCCCACGAATTGGTTCTCGGCCTTCTGACATAGTTGCGCGAGAGCCATCGGTTCGATGCTCAAGCCGAAAAGCTCCAGCGCGGCCACAGCCGTCGCTACTTCAAAGGCTGCGGAACTGGAGAGACCGGATCCGAGCGGCAGGTTGCTGCTTACCCGAAGCCGCAAACCGCCGATTTCGAATCCAGCTTCACGCAAAATTTTTATTACTCCGATTGGATAATTAGCCCATGATTCCTCTTTGAGCCGTTCCAGATTCTTTAGCGAGACACTGACCTCCCGCCCGTTGGTCTCGGAACTGACCTCGATCACATCAGTATTGAGCTTTTCGGCGCAGACGGTAACTCCAAGATCAATCGCAGCCGCTAACACCACGCCTTCGTTGTAATCTGTATGATTCCCCAACAACTCAACGCGGCCTGGAGCGAAAGCAACGACACTCTTTTCCATCTCGATTTACCTTTCTGTTTCAGCGCCTAAGTATGTTGCCGTTGGCGCACACACGCCGCGAAGCTTTTAATACTGAGGTAGAACCATTCGTCCAATGTTTTACTAACTATATCTTCGAAATTCGCTCGCTTGAAGTCGAATTCCAAAGCGAAATAAATCGGCATTTGTGCGCGGGCAGCATAGCTTTGGGTCACCGTATGAACGAGCCTGAGATGCCGGCAGCCAACACTCCCTATAACCAGATTGCGGGTCAAAGTGTCGAGCGTCTGGCAGCGATTAGTGACGGCATTTTTGCCGTGGCGATGACGCTGCTGGTGCTTGATCTCCACGACCCGGCGCGGGAAGCCATTCACCGTGAGCAAGACCTCTGGCGCGCACTGTCTGCGATGTTCCCCCAATTCATCGCCTACCTGATGAGCTTCCTCACGCTGGCCATCTTTTGGAACGGCCAGCAGGCACAGTTGAACCGTTTTGCCCATACCAACCGGCACCTTACTTGGATTCATATGGCGTTCCTCTTCGCTGTTTCTGTCATGCCGTTTTCGACGAGGTTGCTGGCGGACTTCATCGACTACCGGACAGCACTCCTGTGCTACTGGGGCAACATATTGCTTCTCGGAGCCGTCCTCTATTGGAGTTGGCGGTATGCGAGCAGAACAGGTTTGGTAAAGGACGACACACCTGCCGAGGTGCGAAAGGCAGTCGAGCGTCGCATCCTGGGGGCCC
>DASZGW010000022.1:0-4000 GCA_035938475.1 Candidatus Udaeobacter sp. | reverse complement strand
CCGAACAGTCTGAAGGATCTGATCACGCGCGTGAATGCCATTCGGAAAACGAATCCAGCGCTGCACGGTGACTGGACCTTGCGGTTTCATCCGGTCGATAATGAGCAACTGATTGCTTACAGCAAGGTGTCGGAAGATTTCGCGGACTTAATTTTAGTGGTGGTGAATCTTGACCCGCGCAATCGGCAGTCGGGCTGGGTTTCGGTAGCGCTGAAGGAACTCAAGCTGGGCGAGAACCAAACCTATCAAGTGCATGACTTGCTGACCGACGTGCGCTACGTGTGGCATGGCTCCAGAAATTTTGTGCAGTTAGATCCTTCGATTCTCCCGGCACATATTTTCCGGGTTCATCCGATAGGTTGACGCTTGCAGGATCCAGGAACTCCGCCGTCCATCGTTTCACAGCCGCAGCAGGAGAGCTCCGCCTTGCTCTTGCAGGACGAGAATCTCTGGTACAAAGACGCGGTCATTTATCAGCTTCATGTGCGGACCTTCTGCGACAGCAATGCGGATGGAATCGGCGATTTTCGCGGCCTGACCAGCAAGCTCGACTACCTGCAAGAACTAGGGATCAACACGATTTGGCTTTTGCCTTTTTATCCGTCGCCTCTGCGTGACGACGGGTACGACATTGCCGACTACACTTCGGTCCACCCATCCTACGGAACGCTTCAGGACTTCAAGGATTTTCTCAATGCGGCACATAACCGGCGCATTCGCGTGATCACCGAAATGGTGGTGAATCACACCTCCGATCAGCACCCCTGGTTTCAGGAAGCGCGCAGTTCGCGCGAGAACCCGAAGCGGGATTGGTACGTGTGGAGCGAGACGGACACTCGCTACCAAGGCGTGCGCATTATTTTTGTCGATACGGAGATGTCCAACTGGGCCTGGGATCCGATTTCAAAATCCTACTATTGGCACCGTTTTTTCAATCACCAGCCCGACCTGAATTACGATAATCCCGCGGTGCGCGAAGCGATGTGGGAGGTGATGAAGTTTTGGCTCGACATCGGCGTGGACGGGTTTCGCTTGGACGCCGTTCCATATCTCATCGAACGCGACGGAACCTCTTGCGAAAATCTGCCGGAGACCCACGAGATCATTCGTGATTTTCGCAAGCGCATCGACCTCGCCTATCCGGGCAAGATGCTGCTTGCGGAGGCCAATCAGTGGCCTGCGGACGTGCGCGCCTATTTCGGAAATGGCGACGAATTTCACATGGCCTTCCACTTTCCGCTGATGCCGCGGATGTTCATGGCCGTGAAACTGGAAGACCGCAAACCGATTATCGAGATTCTCGAGCAGACCCCGCAAATTCCGGACACTTGCCAGTGGTGCATTTTTCTGCGCAATCACGATGAATTGACGCTCGAGATGGTCACCGACATCGAGCGCGACTACATGTACGACGAATACGCAGTGGACAAGGCCATGCGCATCAATCTCGGGATTCGCCGCCGCCTCGCTCCCATGATGGAAAACGACCGGCGCCGCGTGGAGCTTTTGACCGGCCTGCTGCTCTCCATGCCCGGAACTCCGATCATTTATTACGGCGACGAAATCGGTATGGGCGACAATGTTTATCTGGGCGATCGCAACGGGGTGCGCACGCCGATGCAGTGGAATGGCGGCTGGAACGCCGGCTTCTCGACGGCTGATCCGGAACGCTTGTATTCGCCCCTGATTTCTAATCCGGTTTACGGCTACCAGGCAATCAACGTGGACTCGCAGAGGCGATCCGCGCATTCCCTGCTTTCTTGGACAAGGTCCGTGATCCAAACGCGCAACGCGTTCCGCGTGTTTAGCCGCGGCTCGATTGAATTCCTGAATCCTTCCAATCACCGCGTCCTGGCGTACGTGCGGCGCCTCGGCGATGAGAAAGTGCTGATCGTTAACAATCTTTCCAGTTCGGCGCAGGCCGTCGAGCTGAATTTGCAAGTGTACAAGAGGCATATTCCGATTGAAATGTTTGGCCGAAACCTGTTTCCCCGCATCGGAGACCTGCCGTATCTGCTGACTTTGGGCCCCTACCAGTTTTACTGGTTCCGTCTGCGTCGAATCTAATGTTGTGGGATTGATGCCGCAGGGATTTTCTCGAAACGCGAACGCAGTTTCGCGGAACAAGGAGCAAAGAGCAATTGGCTGAAGAAAGCTTTCTCGCGGACGAGTTTCTTCGCCAGCTCATGAGCGTCGGCGAGGTCGACCTGCTCATCGGTATCCCGTCCTACAACAACGCGTCGACGCTGGGGCAGACCCTGCAGAGTGTGGAAGAGAGCTTGCGCCAGAATTTCGTTCGCGAACGGGCGGTGATACTGAATGTGGACGGCGGATCCGCGGACGAGACCCGGCAGATTTTTGTCCAGAGCGGTGATCGCCGAGACGGAGCACACAAGGGTTTGACATCGCTCCGCACGATTCACCGTATCTCGTGCGAATACGACAGGTCGCCGTCGCAGGGAATGGCACTGCACAACATCGTCGCTGCCGCCGACCTGCTGCGCGCCAAAGCGTGTGCTGTGGTTTCGCCCGCCACCACCAACTTTACGCCTTCGTGGGTGGCAAATCTGCTGCGGCCGGTCTACCGCGAGGGGATGGATTTCGTCGCTCCGCTTTATGTGCGCAGCCGGTTTCAAGGGTTGCTGGCGCGCGATTTGCTTTATCCCATGAGCCGTGCCGTTTTCGGCCAGCGCATTCGTGAGCTGTACTCTGACGAGTGGGGATTTTCCGGTCGGTTGGCGAGCCAGTGTTTGGAAAAAGATGTCTGGCACGAGGACGCGATGCGCGCGCGTCCGGAGGCTTGGATGGCGATAACAGCCGCAAGTTCCGGACTGAAGTGCGGCCAGTATTTTCTGGGGCCGAAGAGCGCCGCGCCTGCCGGTTCCGGTCCAGACATCGTTGATGCCATCCGGCAAACCGTTGGCAACTTTTTCTGGTGCATGGAGACAAATCAAGCGCAATGGATGACGCGCTCGAATTCCCAGGCGGTCGCGACCTTCGGCCCAGATCACGAATTGTCGTTGGACGGCATCCCGCCAAGCCCGGAGAAAATCTTCGACCTGTTTCGGAGCGGCGTCAGCGAATTAGAGCCGATACTGGCGTCGATTCTCAGCAAGGGTACGCACTCGCAAATCAAGGCCATTGCTTTGAGCGATCGCGCGAAATTTCACTTCGCGCCGGAGCTGTGGGTCACGACTCTCTACGAGTTTGCCGCGTCTTATCATCATGCGGTACTTAATCGCGACCATCTCGTGCAGGCGCTGGTCCCGCTATATCGCGGTCGCCTCTATTCCTTTTTGCTGGAAAACGCGAATACCTCGGCGGAAGCGATGGAAGCGCAATCCGAACTTTTGTGCCAGGAATTCGAGCGTCGCAAACCTTATTTAGTTGAAAGATGGACCGCTAAGAGTTGAGGTGCAGTCATGAAGGAAGTCGTTCTCCAAGGGCTTAGACAGGCTTACGGCAACCTTGTGCATATGTTCGCTGAATTTTTACCACGATTGTTGGTGATGCTGGTCATTGTCGGCATCGGCTTGCTGGTGGCTTATGGGTTGAAAATGATTTTGCGGGCGGTGCTCCACGTCACCAGGCTCGACCGGTTGTCGGAGGAGGCTGGGGCTTCGCGATTTTTGCGCATGGCGGCACTTCCTTCCATGACGGAACTCTTGAGCCGCTCGCTTTTTTGGGTGACTTGGTGCGGATTTATTTTGATCGGGATCAGTGTTCTGGGCGTTGCTGGTTTGCAAGAGCAAATCTCCCGGTTGTTTTTGCTGCTCCCGGCGATTTTTGTCGCCATATTGATTCTGTTCTTAGGTCTTGTGACTGCGAACTTCCTCTCGCGTGCAGCACTTCTGGCCGCGGTGAACGCGGGCTATCCGTCGCCTAAATTGCTGAGCTGGTCCATTCGGTTTGTAATTTGGGCATTGGCTGTTTCCATGGCTTTGGAACAGGTGGGAGTCGCGCGGCAGACGGTGATCGCGGCGTTTTCCATCGTGTTCGG
>DASZGW010000021.1:0-8110 GCA_035938475.1 Candidatus Udaeobacter sp. | reverse complement strand
GCTGACCTGGCACGGTATTCATGATCGTTTCGGGATGAAATTTCTTGGCTCGAGCATTTGGGGCGGCAGGCAGTACGTCAACGTTTTCGTTGGTTTGGTCGCGTTTGCTGTCATCCAAAGTGTTCCGGTATCAACCAAGCTTTGGTCCAGACTTCCTTATACGGTTCTGGCGGTCACCACATTTGATTTAATCATCGGAATCATCACGACGGTGTTCCCCGGTTCTATTTATAAGATATACCCTTTTTATTCAGCAGTGTCCTGGGCAGGCGTCGAAGAAATTATGACTGGTGAATCTCTCACTGGACGAATCGGCGGTTTCGGCAACTTCGGATTCATTCTCATCCTCATTGTCTTGTCATCAGTTTCATTGCGCCGGCTCTTGCATCCATCAAACTTTCGTCGCCTCGTTCTGCTTTCTCTTGGCGCAGTGACAGTCCTTTATTCCGGCTTCCGCTCGGCGGTCGTCAACAGTTTTCTCGGAATGTTGATAGCTGGAGTCCGCGATCTTAAGGGTCGCGTAGTATTCCTGGCGCTGCTGATCGCCATTTCTTTCGCAGTACTGTCCTTTGTTAACTCCGAAGTGATTCGGTTGCCAAAGCAGGTCCAACGCGCTCTGACATTCGTACCCGGAAACTGGGATACTGACATGGCAATGGATGCGGCGTCGTCAAACGAGTTTCGAGAACAAGTCTGGACCACCTGGACACGACAATACTTCCCCGTGCATCCGTGGATAGGTCGAGGATTCGGTTTCAGCAGCGAGTGGGGGCAAAAATTAACCTACCGAAAAAATATGTACGATACGATTCAGGTCATCGAGACGGGCAATATTCACAATGGTTTTCTGGCAAGCCTGGACGCGATGGGCATTATCGGAACCATTTTCTTCGTCCTTTGGAACTTCCGCCTGCTGATTCGAACTTTGCGAGTACCATTTAATAAAGATGACCCGGCGGGCGTTGTTCTTCGCTTCATTGCTCTTTATCTCGGGGTTTCAATTCTTTCTTATTGGATCGGTGCTCAAGACGTCGGCTCGTTCCTTCCGCGCGAGTTCGCCTTGGCCGGTGTCCTCCTTCGCCTTCAACGAGAGACTGAGCCGCAGACTGAGACGATCGTGCCTTCGTCGAGACCGCGGCGCCAACTGGCCGCTAACCAGGTGGCCCAATTCTCGAAGTAGATTTCATGGCGTATCGTCCTAATGCTTACGCTGCCAACCTTTTCAATCGTCACTCCAAGTTTCCGGCAGCTTGATTGGCTGCGATTGGCTATCGCTTCGGTCGCAGACCAGGAAGAAGTGACCATCGAACATATAGTACAAGATGCTGGAACCGAGGGCGTGAACGAATTCTTCCAAAGCAACATCGCGGCGAATCGCGAGCGGCACAGCGTGAAGTTGTTTGTGGAAAAGGACGCCGGGATGTACGACGCCGTCAATCGCGGTCTCACGAAAGCACATGGCGACATCTGCGCCTACCTGAATTGCGATGAACAATTGTTACCAAACGTTCTAGCGCGAGTCGCCGGATTCTTCCACAAACACCCTGAAGTCGAGGTGGTTTTCGGTGATTCAATCCTAATCGATAAGCATGGCAATCCGTTATCGTACCGACGCACCGTGCTTCCCCTGTTTTCGTACGTGCAACACGTGCAGCTTAACACGCCGACGTGCTCAACCTTCTTTCGGCGGACGGTGATCGATCGCGGGCTATTGTTCGATCCTCAATGGAAGGTTATCGGAGATCAGGTTTGGATCGAAAACCTCATCCGCGCCGACGTTCGAATGGCGACATTGGCTGAGCCCTTGGCCGTATTTACGTTTACGGGCCAAAATCTAAGCTCAACGGCGGTATCGCAAGAGGAGGGTGCGCGCCACGGAAGACCGCAATCAATGATGACGCGATTGCGGCGAGCCGCGGAGATAATCTCGCATCGAATGCGCAAATTAGCTGCGGGCGCCTACCGGTTTCGAGAAGTCGATATAGAAATCTACACACTGGACTCACCGTCCGTACGACAGCGGAGACGTGCAAAACGTGTTGGATTCGGGTGGCCGAGAGCAAAAGCTGGATAGCTATCACGCACGCGCGGTTCGCACGCATCCGCGCGATACACGTTACAGCTTGGCGAAGGCGCATTTCAGACCGTCCACGTATTTGTCGAGAGAGTAATTATCCAGAAACAATTTGCGATTCATTGTCCAAGTCTCCGCATTCAGCAGGTCCTTTAGCGCATTCGCAATGGCCTTCGGATCTTGATCATCAATGAGCCGAGCTTCCGAACCGGCGAGTAGATCCGGGATACCACGCCATCGCGTAGCAACCACCGGCAGGCCGAAGGCCAGTGCCTCAATGATCGTGACTGGTTGACCTTCGGCCGGATAGAGACTTGGAAAGCACAAACAATCGCACCTCCGAAATAACTCATCCTTTTTCGGTCCACTCACGAAACCGACATAATCAACTAAGCACCGTGACTGTTCCTCACACGCATTCAGGTCTGATCGAGCGATTCGTTGATTAAAACGGTTTCGCTCCGCGTTGGAAAGAAATTCGCCGGCGACAACCAATGAGACTGAAATGGGCAGACGCCGGTCCGTAAATTGTTGATTCACCAACGCCACGGCATCAAGCGTCGCGAATAAGCCCTTGGCTTCAGAGCATGTCCCGGCAAAGAGCACGATGAAACTAGTCAGTTCTCCCCGGCTGCGTTCCTTTTGCCGCCGCTGTCGGTCCGGCAAGACACGTTTCTCGAAATCCGGACACGGATCGGGAATTCCGTTTGGAACAATCTCGATCCGCTTTGGGGACAAACACATCGCGTCCGCTCGACCAAACTCAGATAAGACAATACTAAGGTCCGCTCGACCGAGCAGTCGACGGGTGATCCGTCTTTCCCACGGCTTTGCTTCTTTTTCCAGCCAGCTACCCAAACCGGCGGCGTGCCAATGAAAAATGATCCGTTTAAAGATTGGCCGGCAGAAAACCATCGCGAGCCAGTCCCGATACACCGCGTTTCGTTTTCCCGGAGCCGGGATATAGTAAAAAGTGTCGGCGCCGTCGAAAAGATGACAACGCCAGGCGCGAACGCAGTATTTCATCAACAAGAAGAGTTTTTTCCATTTGAACTTCCCGATTTCCTCCACCCGATCGGAGAGGCTGGCGTTAACATGAAAAATTTGCAGTCCGTCTCGGTCGCGGCTTTTCAATCCTGCGAGCATCAATTCGACCATGTAACTTTGGCCATGGAACGGCGGTGGCGTGTGAGCAAAGACAACGACTTTCATCTCTGGATTGCGAAGTCCCTTTCAATAGATTCCAACAGCGATGGCTGCAAATGTTCTGAACGTTCTTTTAGCGCATCAAGCTTCGGCCGAAATTGACCGGGGTGGAGCTTATTGGAAATCGAGGATCGGCGAGAACAACTTGCTCAGCCGCGTCCCGGGAAAAACGGAATGATCACAAAAGCACAACTCTCAGAAGTGGATGCTTTTTGGAACACAGAGGCGTGTGGAACGCACTTTGTAACGGAGGCGACAAGCGAAGGCGACTTCTTCGAACAGTTTCGCGAGCATCGGTATCGTACGGAATGGCACATTCCGCTCCTCGTTCCATTCGCAGGAGCCAAGGGTAAAGACGTTTTGGAGATCGGTACCGGCAACGGAGCTGACGGTGCAATGTTTGCGCTGAACGGTGCGAATTATACTGGCGTTGATCTGACCGACGCCGCGCTCGAAGCAACGCGGCGGCACTTCGCCGTCCTCGGTCTTTCCGGGAAATTTCAACACGAAAACGCGCAAGAATTAAGTTTCCCCAATGAAAGTTTCGATTGGGTCTATTCTCACGGCGTTCTTCATCACACGCCCGATACGCAGAAAGCGATTGATGAAGTATGGCGAGTTCTAAGGCCAAAGGGCAGCGCGATTATTATGCTGTATCACAGACACAGCTTTAACTATTTCGTCCGGATCATGTTTTACATGCGGCTCCGGGTCTTATTGAAGATTCTGTTTCGGTTCGGAAAGTGGAAACATGACCGCCGGAACGCCAATAGCGATCAAATTGTCGGACTGCGCGGCAACGAGGATCGAGAAGTATGGGAAATTCATTACCGCAACTTTCTCCGGGATGGCTGGAGTTACCTTAAGGCCGAGAATTTCGTCCATCACTGCACCGACGGTCCGGAATGCCCCGTCGCTTTCGCCTTTGGTAAAAGCGAAGCTCGGCAATTGTTCGCCAGATTCCGAGACGTGAGTTTTCGCGTCACTCACTTTCCTTTGCGGCGTTACAGCCGCTACGTTCCGTTCGCGGTCGAGAAATTGCTGGCGCGAACGATGGGCTGGTACCTCTTCGTCTTCGCGACAAAGTGATGCTCAAAACAAGGGAGTGCCGTCAGGTTTTTGCAGACGCGGCGCGAGTGCGTGAATGAACTTTTCCAACATCGCCGTGATCCCTTCTTCGCTTCGTTCCGGTCGCCAGATTCCTTTTGTCACGTTTGCCCGTGAAAAGGAGGCGGAGTATGGGCAAACACAACGACCTTCATTCAAATTCTCCTCCGCGTAGGATCTAAGCGTGCATGATGTTCAGGGAGTTCTCTGTAATTTCGGAGCCAGCTCAGCAATGAATGCCTGAATCAAATCGTCTGTCTCTTTTTCGGTTCGTCCGAATACCCTGAAATCCTTTGTCACCAAACCAGCTACCGTAACATAAGCCCATTCCTGGTTGCGTCCTTTGAGCAAACGATCGCGAATGTCGATCCAAGTTCGTTCCAGATGCGATGCCGTCTCGTCCTCGTGCCCGACGAACCAATAATAATTGAGGCCGTAAATCGTGATAGAGCTATCCGAGTCTGATCGCTCGTTTCGCAAATTGTGCAGTCGAGTTACATCAAGGCGCCCAGCGGGAGTTGATAGCACAACGCGCCGCGTATCCGCCACCGTCCAACCTTGCGCCGGGAGACAGCGTTCGGGACGATGGATACTCGTGTTCATGTCCGGTCCCGAGAAGACAATTGACACAAAAATTTCGTCTCCGCGAGGGTTTCGATAAACCTTGCGCGCAAATTGGGTATTCGGACCCAAAACATCCCGCTCAAATTGTGTGATTGCTTGGTCTGTCCCGTCCCAATTACCGACGTCTTGCGGAAGCGAGCGATTCATGGCTGCCGGCTCGAAGGCCACGTCACGCGGCACAAGAAAGACCGAGCCTAAACCTCCCAGTAAAACGATCTGCAAAGCAGCGAGCCGCTTACTAGTCATACTTACTTTCTTCGCCCCGAGAAAATTGTCTCGATCGTAACTGTGGACGCCAATTCGCATTTATCAGCTTGGCGAATGCGAGCATTGCCAGCAAAGCGACTGGAAAAAAAACGTAGCCCGAATAGTCATGATAAATTCCAGCCGCAAGTTTGGGATCAATAAACTTGGCGACCAACACGACCGTGAATAATCGTCCGATGTTACCGACGATCGCGAACAAGATCGAAAAGGCGAGGGTGAGCACCTTTTTCCAAACCTTGTCCTGGGTAAAATGCACGTAGATCGCGGTAAGCATCGTCATGGCCGTAAGCGAGCGAACACCGCTGCAACCTTCCGCGATTTGAAAATTAAATTGGCCATTAGTTGCAGTCAGCGTTGTTCCAACCGCGTCTATCTGAAGCCTGACCAGCTTGCTTAAAAATCCGATCGCACTGGTAATGATGAATTGCAGACGGAATGTCGCCTGTTCAATCGCGCCGAAAGGAATCAGAAAGATCAGAAACACGCAGGGAAAAAGAACAATGCGCGCGACTTCCTTCCCCCAAAGAAAGAGGACAGCGCCATAAATCAGGAACGGCAATGACCCGAGCGCGAGACGCGGTTGCAAACATCGCGCACTCAACAAAAACAAGAGAATTCCCGCCGCGACAAAGATTAATCCCTTGTTCGAGCCATGCTTAGTCGCGTTCTTGATTTCCTTTCGGTGATACCAGACCAGGCCGAGAGAAATAATCGGGACAAGGCGGGAGTGTTCTTGATTCCCTCCCGGACCGGAGGTCCAAGCTTGCCAGGCCCAAGCCGCAATCGAAGCAGTTCCGCTGACAAAAGTCCCTTTAATAAAAAGCGGTGCAATGCCGAAAAAATAAACGAAAGTTGCGATAATCGTCGCGAGCAGGAGCGCGCTGAGTGGCTCGCCCCGCACAAAATCGTTTACGCGATCAAACCAGGTCCGCGTTGCGGGCTCGCTCATCGCTTAAAGCTGCCACGTCGGCAGCACTTTGGTAGCGGCAGAAAATTTCACGTCGCGATATTGCGGCCAGGGACAACACACGACGGCAAGATCGACATCCTTGCGGCTGATCAAACCGTTGAGATCGTCGAGCGATTCAAAATCCTTGAGCGCTGGATTGTTAGCCATTGTCGCCGCAAAATCGTGAACGATCACGCGACGTCCTTGTTTCTTCAGATTTTGCGCGAGATGTAATCCAGCCGATTCCTCGGTAATGTAGGTGTCGGGTTTGTAGGAAACGCCCAGAACCAACACGGTCGCTCCCGCCGGAGCGAGTCTCGTGGCCTTCTCCAGTAAGTTGGATTTGGTCAGCTCGTTGACTTTATCGGACGCCTCGGCCAACGGCGCCGCGCCGCCGGTCGTCCGCGCGGTATAAGCGAGCAAACGATTGTCGCGCGGAAAACATGGCCCGCCAAAACTCAAACCGGCCCGCAGATATTTCTTTCCGATGCGCGTGTCGGTGCCAATCGCGTCCAGAATTGTGTTGATATCGGCCTTCGGAAATCTCTCGGCGATCATCCGCAGCTGATTGGTGAAGCTGATCTTCATCGTGATGTAGCTGTTCACCGAAATCTTGGTCAGCTCCGCGCTGATGATCGACATCCGCGCGATGCGGCATTTGTTGCGATTGTACTTTCGATAAAACTGCTCGAGCGCTTCGCCCGCCGCCTGATCGCTTTCGCCAATGAGAACGAAATCGGGCTCGAGCAAACCATTGATCACATTTCCGAGCGCGATGAACTCCGGGTTGTAACAGACGCTGAATTCGGCTCCACATTTCCAGCCGGTTTCCTTTTCCAACATCGGAATCAAAACCGAATCGACCGCGCCCGGCGTGGTAGTTGAGCTGCAAACAAAAATGTGGCCAGTCTTTCCCGCTTTGCGCACCGCCTGGGCGACCGGCCGCATCGCGTTCAGCAAATACTCGGTGGCAAAACTGCCGTCGGGGAGACTTGGCGACGGCGGAATGTAGAACGACGCATCGGTCGCGACCACTTCAGCTGGATCATCCGTCGCGCGAAAGCGTTCGTGGCCTTCCTTGATTGTCTCGGCAAGCAACGGCTCGTCCACCGGCGGCTCACCGGCGTTTACCTTGCGAATTTTCTCCGGATCGATATCGACGCCGACCACCGGATAACCGCGAGCGGCAAAAGTCGCCGCCATGCAAGCGCCGAGCTTGCCCAGACCGCAGACCGAAACAGACTTGATCAATTTCATCCGAAGCGCAGCGTGACGAAAATTTTAGTGAATCGACTGCACGCTCGCGGTCCGCTTCGAGGATCGCGGCGACATCTGATCGTAAATCCAGCGATAGGTCCGCTCCAAGCCGTCCCGCAATTTCGTAGACGGCTCCCAGCCAAAAATTTTCTGGATCAGAGTGTTGTCGCTGTTGCGGCCGTTCACACCTTTTGGCGCGGAAAGATTGTAGCGACGCTTCAGTTTGAGGCCCGCGATGTCTTCCGCAATGTCGACAAGTTGATTGATCGAGACCAGTTCGCTGCTGCCGAGGTTCAGCGGCTCGGCGTAATCGCCGTTCATGATCATTTGCGTCCCTTTCACGCAATCGTCGATCCATTGGAAGCTGCGGGTCTGTTTTCCGTCGCCCCAAATCTCGATCTCGTGTTTACCGGAAAGTTTTGCCTCGATCACTTTTCGGCAAATCGCAGCCGGTGCTTTCTCGCGGCCGCCGTCGTAAGTTCCGAGTGGGCCGTAAACGTTGTGATAGCGCGCGACTCGGGTGATCAGACCAAAGTCCTCCAGAAAATGGCGGCACATCCGTTCCGAAAATAATTTTTCCCAACCGTAACCGTCCTCCGGCATTGCGGGATAAGCGTCCTCTTCCT
>DASZGW010000020.1:0-40046 GCA_035938475.1 Candidatus Udaeobacter sp. | reverse complement strand
AGCGTATCGGCGACTGCCTGCAACAGTTTCCCGTCCCCGTCTTTCACTTCGGCGACACAGAATTTTTCTCCAGCATGCGTTCGCGCCAGCTCATTGGCGATTTGAGCGGCTCGGCTTCTCAGTTCCACGTCCGCTGCTTTGGCGCTTTGCTTTTCCCAGTCGCGAATTTCAACCTCGATCTTTTCGAGATGCGCTGCTCGCGCATCGATTTGGTGCAACATTTCAGAAGTAGTTGCATCATTCTTAAAAACAGGGAATGGCGCGATGTCAGGTTTCTTGCGCACCAAAGTTTCAAACTTCTCTTGCTGACGCGCAGCTTCCTGTTTCGCCCAAGCACGCGCGGCATCGCCGGCAACTGCTTCGATCCGCCGAATCCCTGCTGCGATGGCTTCTTCCTTTACGATTCGAAATGGCCCGATTTCACTTGTCGATCTCACGTGGGTGCCACCACACAGTTCCATTGAGTAACCGTTGAGCGCGCGAGGCGCTCCGCCGATTTGCAAGACACGGACGGTGTCGCCGTATTTCTCCCCGAAGAATTGGATGATGTCTTTTCGCTGTTTCGCTTCTGCAAAGGAAATTTCGGTCCACGAAACCGGTGCATTCTCCGCGACCTTCTCGTTCACCAATTTTTCCACGTCGCGCACTTGCTGCTTCGTTAGAGGTGCGCTTGAAAAATCAAACGTCAGTTTGTCAGGCCCGACGTAACTTCCTTTTTGCGAAGCCTCACGGCTCACCAGCTCGTGCAAGGCCCAGTGCAGTAAATGCGTCACGGTGTGGTGCCCTTGAATCGCGCGACGCCGATCGACATCTACCGAAATGCGCACGGCCTCGCCCGGTTCCGGCGCACGGCCTTCCAAAAGCGCAGCCCGATGAACAAAAACGTCGCCACGCTTCTGCGTATCAACCACGCGCAACTGGCCGACTTCCGTGCGGTCATGCCCCGGTACATGGAGCAATCCACGATCCCCGACTTGTCCGCCCATCTCGGCGTAAAGTGGCGTTCGATCGAGGACGATGTTGAGCTCTCCCGGTTTTCTGCCGGGCAAAACCGTTTCGACAACTGATTCGGTCTCCAGAAAATCGTAGCCGAGAAACTTCGTTGGCTCTGCTTTCAGGTCTTCCTCCGCGACGCCGATTTCTTCCTTTTTCTGCGCCTTGCGGGCGCGATGGCGCTGTTGTTCCATCAATCTCTCAAATCCAGTAACATCGACAGTGAGCCCCCGCTCCCGCGCCATCAGCTCGGTGAGGTCGAGCGGAAAGCCGTAAGTATCGTAAAGCTTGAACGCATCTTCAGCGCCGATCCTCGGCCGGGCCCCAAACAACCGGTCGTAATCAAGCGCAGTTGCTTGAGCGACATTCAATTTCACTGTTGGAAGCGGCTTGCTTAAATCGTGAATGTTTGTCGTTGATCCCTTGTGCGTACCAACTCCGTACGGCTCCATTTCAATGATCATCTTGTTACCCAGGCCGGCCCCCATCGAGAGTTTGTTAACTGAGCGAATAATCGCATTGAAAAATTCCTGAATGCCCATATCGAGCGTTTTGTTAAACGCCCCTTCTTCGCGCCGAATTACGTCTTTGATTGTTTCTTGTTTCGCGCGGATTTCTGGGAAAACATCGCCCATCGTTTTTGCAACGACATCCACAAGCTTGAAGAAGAACGGCTCGTGAAAGCCTAACGAACGGCCATAACGAATCGCCCGACGCAGGATGCGACGCAAAACGTAACCGCGTCCCTCATTCGACGGAATGATTCCGTCCGCGGTTGCAAAACTTAACGCGCGGATGTGATCGGCAATTACCCGAAAGGCGACGTCGATTTTTTCCTGCTCTGTCTGATTTTGTAGGGCGGCTGTGTCAGCCGCCGTCGGCGTCTCACCGAGACGCCCTACAATTGGAATCGTCGATCCGTATTTTCTGCCGCTCAGTTTTTCGAGCTCATCGAAGATTGCGCGAAAGATATCGGTCTCATAATTTGAGATCGTTCCGGAGTAATCGGTGAGGTTTTTTGTGTCTTGAATAATCGCAGTGACTCGCTCAAAACCCATTCCGGTATCGACATGTCGCTGCGGCAGAGGCGTGAACGTCCCATCTGGATTCGCGTTGAACTGGATGAAAACGAGATTCCAAATCTCGATGCAACGGGGATCTCCCTTATTAACCAGTGCGCCGCGTGTATCGCCGTCCGGCGTAAGATCGACGTGAACCTCCGAGCAGGGCCCGCAAGGACCGGTGTCGCCCATCATCCAAAAATTATCGGCCCTGCCGCCGTTCAGAACGTGAATCTTCGGATCGAGATCAGCTTCGCGAAACAGATGTGTCCAGTGATCGTACGCTTCCTTATCAAACTCACTCGGCTCGCCCGGGCCGGGCTGATAAACGGTTGCATAAAGCCGTTGTGGAGGAAATTTCAAACGCTCGACGAGTAGCTCCCACGCCCACTCGATCGCTTCCTTTTTGAAATAATCACCAAAGCTCCAATTGCCAAGCATCTCAAAAAACGTGTGGTGATAGGTGTCGAGTCCGACATCTTCGAGATCATTATGTTTGCCTCCGGCGCGAATGCATTTCTGCGTGTCAGCGACGCGCGGCGGGATCCACATCGGCTTTTGTTGGCCGAGGAAGATCGGCACGAACTGGTTCATGCCAGCATTGGTGAAAAGCAGATTCGGCGCGTCCGGCAATAGCGATGACGACGGCACAATGGTGTGCTGTTTCTCGCGAAAGAAATCGAGAAATGATTGTCTGATTTGTGCCGAAGTCATCATTCTAACCACCAATGAACCAGCCTTCACATCGTTACGGCTTGGCAAGCAGGAATAAACACGAATTTGAGGAAAGCTGAAAGCGCAACTCCGGATTGAACGGCGTTTTCAACGCCTGTGCCCGCGGACGATCAAATTCCTGTGGCGAACCCCCGAGGTTCTGCCGCGGCGAATGCGTCCGCCCGCGAACTAACTATGAAAAAAACGCCTTCGGCGCTAAGCCGACACAACAGGGTTTGCCCTGATGTTACTCTTTTTCCTCGTCGAGGCGCGCTTTGACCGCCGACTCAATCTCTTCGTAGAGGGTCTTGTCATTCTTCAAAACTTCTTTCGCGGCATCGCGGCCCTGGGCCAGTTGTGCGCCCTTGTAGTTCATCCAGGAACCGCGTTTTTCGACGATTTGTTTTTCCAACGCAAGATCGAGCAGCGCGCCGGTCGATGAAATTCCCTCGTTGTACATGATGTCGAACTCGGCTTCGGTAAACGGCGGCGCGACCTTGTTTTTTACAATCTTGATGCGGGTACGGTTCCCAGTAACGACACCGTCGGTTTGTTTAATCGCTCCGATGCGGCGAATATCGACGCGCACGCTGGCATAAAACTTCAAGGCCTTTCCGCCGGGCGTTGTTTCCGGATTTCCAAACATTACACCGATCTTTTCCCGGATTTGGTTTGTGAAAACGCAGCAGGTCCGCGCTTTTGAAATGAGCGAGGTGAGTTTACGAAGTGCCGCGCTCATTAGGCGGGCTTGGGCGCCAACCGTCGTGTCCCCGATCTCGCCCTCGAGCTCCGCCCTGGTGACGAGAGCTGCCACGGAATCGAGGACAATCACATCGAGGGCGTTGGAACGCACCAACGTCTCGCAAATTCGCAGCGCTTCCTCGCCCGAGCTCGGCTGGGAAACCAGCAGATCGTCAAGATCAACGCCGAGCTTTTTTGCGTATGCAGGATCCAGCGCATGTTCGACGTCAATAAAGGCCGCAAGTCCGCCACGTTTTTGCGCCTGCGCAATTACGGTCAATGTGAGGGTCGTTTTTCCCGAGGACTCTGGGCCAAAAACCTCCACGACTCTGCCTCTTGGAAATCCGCCGACGCCGAGCGCTCGATCGATCAAAATGTTCCCGGTTGGAATGACATCGATATCGACAATCTTCTCATCGCCGAGGCGCATGATCGCGCCTTCGCCGTAGTCTTTGGCGATCTGTTGAATCGCCAGGTCGAGGTTTTTGTTTCGTGCCGCAGTGACTTTGTCTTCGCTGGTTTTTTGCTCGGTTTTCGCCGCCATATCAAGAGACTGTAAGTACGACGCCCTCGCCGATTCGCCAAGCAGAAAAGATTCGGAACAAATCAAAAGGCCGCGAACATTCCGAGTACCTTGACATTCTAATCATCGAGCGGTTACGAGTCGCATCGTGAACCCACAGAGTGAAGGCCGCCGCGAGCTCGATTCGGTCGTCATCAACGTCGAGCTTACGCTTGCCAGTATTATCCAGGGGGTCGCCCTTTTTTTCTTAACCGATAATGCTCGTGCGATTATCACGATGCGGCATTGGGGTTCGGCTCTATATGTCGCCGCAGGTTTGTGTGTGATCTTTATCTTTTGGTCGCGGTCAATCATTCACACGCTCACGCTGATTCGTTGGCCGATGGAATTTGGGCATAACTTTTTCTACATCGGTTGCGCATTGGGCGAAGCCGTCCTTTTTACCCGCCTGGACAATCCTCTGGCGTGGTTCCAGCTAAGCGCCACTTATGCAGCTGCTGTGTGGCTGCTTTTCATCTATGACATGCGACTCATTCACGCGCGCATCGCAGAAGCGCGTAACGATGCCGATCAGGCCCTTTACGGGCGCGCCAGAGCCGACCAATTGTTCAATATTTATGTGCTGGTTCCTTTACTTTTTTTACTCAACCTCGCCTGCGCGCTCGCCGTTTGGACTTTGCCTGATTTCTTCATTACTCGCGGTGGTCACGTCTGGTTAATCAGCGCTCAACTCATTTCGTTCATCGCTTATCTTGCTTACATTAGCCGTCACTTCAGCAAGATTGCGCAGCTTCTCTTGCGAAGCCGCCAGGTGGATTGACAGCGCCTATCGCATCGTGCCGCCATTGATGCAACATGAGTCGCCAAACTCTAGCGCTCCTTTCGGCTATCAATGTAGAGTAGGACGAACGCGATCCCGATCAGCGGCTGAAGAATTTTTTGCAAAATCCCAAGGGCGAAACTTAAAACGTCAAAACCGTGTGCCTGTTGGGCTTCAGTCAGTTTTTGTAGAAGCGTCTGGGGATCCTGTGCCGTCATCAATTCATTGAGCGAATGCTGCAGCGTCGTCCACTCCGAGACGAGCGCGATCGCCAACACAAACGCAAACCAGAGAGACGCAATAAGGATGCCGCGCCACAACGGACGTTGAAACCACGGAACTTCGCTGACGCTGCGCGCTAGATTTCGACTTTCGCGCAACGACTCGATGACGCCTGCATTTTCTAGAACGGCAAATTGCTGCCAGAATAGGACATTGACGAAAAAGCGACCGAACATCCAAACCTGCAGGCCGAGCAAAGCCAGCGCGAGAAGGATCACGAACACCGAAGAGGAGGCGGCGACAATCATAGCTGCGATCAGGAACGCAAATACGATCAGCAAGAAGAAAACGCCATAGACGAAGATGCACAGCGCCGCGACGCGCGGCCAGAACCGCACAGCGTCATTGAGGGCAGCGAAAAATCCGGTGCGCCGCCCGGCAGCAATTTCGACGGTAATGATTTGAATGCCCGCGACGTAAACAGGCCACATCGCCATTGAGAAAATGAACATCAAAAAAGCAAAGCCCCCCGCAGCGAGAACGCGTGGATCAGCATCCGACGCCTTCCCGGTCTGCATCCACATGGCCGTCAGTTGCGCGCAGACCGAAGGCAAAACTACCAGGAGTGTAAGGGAAAGAAATTGAAGAAAACCTCTTACATATATTCGAAACGTGTCGGCTAAAATCTGTCCGAACCCGCGAGGCGGTAATGACGGCTGAGCCTGCACTGAACTTGTCGAATGGGTCAGCCGCGGCGCGCCGACTCTGGGGAGCGCCTCCAGATTAAATAGGCCGGGAATTTCCGCGGCCAAACTCCAAAGCTCGGTATCCGCGCGACGGGCTTCGTTTGCAGGGAGGACGCGGCCTTCCGCCTTCCACTCACGTAGCGTCTCGATATTGGCCGGCCCGTATTCCCTGCCATCAACACGCAGAATCCACTCTTCGGTCACGCCTTGATCATCCGGTATCATGCATTCAGAATCCAGTATCAGCCTTTTGCGATGAAACTCCTGCTTATCGACGGTCACTATTACGTTTATCGGTCGTTTTTCGCTATCCCGAATCTCTCGAACTCCAAGGGTGAACCGACCAACGCAATTTTCGGGTTCACGAAAACATTGCGGCTGATGGTCAAGCATCTGCAGCCGGAATTAGGCGCAGTTTTCTGGGACGAAGGAATGCCCGAACGCCGAGTGAAGCTCCAGCCTGCTTACAAGGAGACGCGCAAGGAGATGCCCAAGCCGATGATCCCGCAGCTCGATTTTATCCAAGGGCTCACGCCTTTGCTAGGTTTCCGAAATATTTCCCTCCCAAACACCGAGGCTGACGATCTGATGGGCTGTTACGCCATTGCTGCCTGTAAGCAACCCGAGATGGAAGTTGTGCTCGCAACCAATGACAAGGATTTGTATCAGCTCGTTGGTCCTTGCGTTAGGGTTTATACCACAGCGAAGACAGAGCTTGCGTCGCCCAAGGACGCATTCGCATTGCTAGGCGAAGATCAGGTCTCCGTAAAATGGGAGGTTCCGCCAAACCTTATTGGCGATGTCCTCGCATTGGCCGGCGATTCAGTCGACAACATCCCTGGAGCTGGAATGGGCCGCAAAACCGCCGCCGCGTTGATTCGTGAATTCGGCGGACTCGAGTCGTTACTGGCCAATATCGACAAGGTGAAAAGCGCGCGAACTCGCGAGAAACTTATCAACTCCCGGGACCAAATTTTGGAAAACCGAAAAATGGTCGATCTGGATTGCGATCTGGAACTGCCCGTACCGATCGATGAGCTCCGAATCGAGCCCGATTATCCCAATCTGATCCGGCGGCTAGAACAGTGTGAATTCAAATCCTTGCTCCAAGAAGTTCGCGACGAAGCAATGCGAATAGGGAACGGTACCCAGGCGAATCTTTTGTAGTCCCGGGCGGAATACCGGCATTCCGTAATTGCCTGACTTCCATTAACTAATGTTCAGACACGGATTTTTCGTAAAAAAGTTGAACGCGCGCCACTACCAACTGTCAAACTCAACAGGTTAAGGCGATTCGGGTGGTTGCACGTTTTCTTATATTCGTTGTTTCTCCTTAGCGTGCGCTGCCCGAATCTTTTTTGTACATTTAAGCAACTCTCTCTGTTAGAAGTTTCCTGTTGGCTGGCCCTTGACAGACGCGCTCCGGTTTCGAGCTTATCGTCCTCGCTCACCGGTAAACTTTTGAATCCGGGCGGTCCATTTCGTCAAGCCAGTGCCTCAGCAAATTTCGATGAAGACAGACCATTACGATCCGATTGCCGCAGCTCTCAAGGAAGACATCGGTGAGGGTGATATTACGACTGATTTTTTCGTCCCGGAGACCCTTCACGCAACAGGACGCATTACTGCGCGTGAAAAAGCCATCGTTGCTGGGATCGGAGCCGCCGGGGAAGTTTTTCGCAAGGTTGATCCCTCAATAGACATCCAGATTATTCGCCCAGATGGCGACGAAGTTGTCGCTGGCGATGTCATGATCGAGGTGCGCGGCCTGGCGCGTTCGATTCTGAAAGCGGAACGTGTCGCGCTGAACTTTTTGCAACGTCTCTGCGGCATCGCGACCCTTACGCGTCAATTTGTCGATGCCATTGGAAACCACCGGGCCAAGATCCTGGATACACGCAAAACGACGCCCGGGCTCCGCGCATTAGAAAAGGCTGCAGTGGTTGCAGGAGGTGGTGTCAATCATCGCTTTGGCTTGTACGACATGGTGCTCGTAAAAGACAATCATCTGGCTACGTTCGGAGGACTTTCCAGTTTTGCCGATCGAATTCAGCAGCTTCGTCGGGAGCGACCAAACATCCGCATCGAAGTGGAGGCGGATGATCTGGAGCAAGCGCGCGCTTTTGCCGAAGTTGACGGCATAGATGTCATCCTTCTGGACAACATGACGCCGGCCCAGATTCGAGAGGCCCTCGCTGTGAGGAAGGACAATGTTCAGTTCGAAGCAAGCGGGGGAATCACTCTGAAAAACGTGAAGCGCATCGCAGCAACGGGAGTGGATTACATTTCTATTGGAAGCCTAACGAACGCCGCGCGCGCAATTGATATTGGGTTGGAAATGACCCAAGTGCCCGGCTGAGAGATGAGATGCCAGACCGACTGGTCGCTGAGGAACTGCAGGCCGACCTCGGCAGTGCCGCCATCGGCAGGGAGATCATTGTGCTTGAGCAAACCGGCTCTACAAACGACGCAATTTTGCAAATCTCGAATGCAAATTCAAAGGAGGGTATCGTTGTTTTCGCCGAACATCAAACTGCTGGGCGCGGTCAGCGCGGCAATCGATGGGAATCCGCGGCAGGCAAAGGACTTTGGTTTTCGATTCTTTTGCGACCACGAATCGATCTCGCGAGTTCACCACGGCTCACCTCTTGGGCGGCCAAAGGGATTTCCGGTGCAATCGAAAACGAATTTTCCCTTACCCCTACAATTAAACTTCCAAACGACGTGCAAATCGATGGGCGCAAAGTTGCCGGAGTGCTCGTAGAGATGCGCGCGCAGAAAAACGCGCCGCATCTGGCCATCGCCGGCATCGGGGTCAATGTGAATCAATCCCGCAAAGATTTTCCGACGGAGCTGCAAGGTAGGGCAATTTCCCTTGCGATGGCCCTTGGCAAAGAAGTCGATCGCCAAAAATTTGCCATCGCGCTCCTACGGAAGCTGGATCGGACTTATCGCGAGTTGTTCGGTAAAAGGTTACAAAGTTAAAAGGTCGGCCTGAGGCAGATGACTCTCTTAACTTTTCAACCTTTCAACTTTTTGACTGCTGCGCGACCCAGTCGCGGTAAATGTGCAGCGAAATTTCCGACGGCTTAATCTCGCTGCGGCCGCCCCAGAAAACATTTGTATACGAAACTGGAATGCCGCTCGCGCGAAGATGCCGATCAATAGCTGCCTTGTGGTCGAGTAGTAGTTGTTTATCCGTGCCGTGCGCCACGGCCATGATGTTGACATTCTTGAATTCCGGCCCGGCTTCGCGCCAGTAGCAATGCGTCAGAATGCGGTGACGGCCGACTTCGCCGCCAGCCTCGATTTCGCGACCCTGCGGAACCGCCCAATGAAACAATGCGTTGAATCGGGTGACCCGCACTCCGCCCGCCGACGGCTTGACATGTTCCAGGAAGGTTGAAAAGCGGCCGATGATTTTTCTCGCATTCAATTCTTCCGCTGCGCGAAAGAATTCTTCCACTGAAACGCCAGCTTCCTTCGCGCGTACGAGCCACGGCGACGGCCTGATTTCTTCCGGAGTAAATTCGCGCTTGAGTGCGAGCAACACATCCCATTCGCCTTCACTTAGATTGACCATCTGCACAGGATTCATTTTTGCCGGCTCATCTGCCTTACTGCCCGGCTCGATCGTTTTCCGGCGAACGTGGCCCACTCCCAGAGTGAAAATTCCTTTCGCCGGCATGAGGCGAAAACGCTCAGCCCCGACTTTTTTTGCCAGCAATTTGCAATGCGCTTCCAATGAAAATCCCCGGGGGACCTTCACGGTAGTCCAAAGCTTATAATCCGATCCGGCGCTCATCGTGTCCGTGGAGCGTAACACGACGTGGCCCGAAAAAGGATCTTGCCGAAACATGCAGTCGAAGGCGGCATCGATCTTGTCATCGGGAACGTTCCACGCCACCAGGGCGCCCTCAGCCAGGTTCGTCGCAAGCAAAGTCTGTCGGACGCGGCGGATGGTGCCCGCACGCAACATCGCTGCAATACGCGCCATGACCACGTCAGCCCCCACGCCCGAGCGCCGCGCGATCTCATCGAACGGCTCATGCACGAATCCCTCGATCTTGTCCTCTGAAATCGCGAGAATCCTGGCGTTGATTGGATCGTTATGCTCGACCGGCAGCATCCCAATTAATCCGACGCGCAGGCAAACTTGTCCAACCCATACGCGCGGCGCTCTGCCCGGCTGTGACAGAAGATCTGCGTCAGAGCGCGCAGGTCAGCACGGCTGCAAAATGACAGCCTGTGCCGGTAAGGACGAACAGATGCCAGACAAAATGAGAATAGCGCGCGCCTTTCCTCACATAAAACAAGACGCCTGTCGTGTAAGCGATTCCACCGGCGAGAAGCCAGAGCAACACTGAGAGCGGAACCGCCAGCACAAGCGGCCGGATGAAAACAAGAGCCAGCCAGCCCATCCCCAGATAAAGAAACAGCGCTAGTGTCTGATGCCGCGAAGTTCCGCTGGTCGCCTTCATGAGCACGCCGAGAATCGCCAGCGCCCAGACGGTTCCAAGAATGGTCAGGCCTCCCGCGTCGCGAAGCGGACCCAACGCTAACGGCGTGTACGTGCCCGCTATTAACAAAAAAATGGCGGAGTGATCCAGTACTTGCAGGATCGATTTTACCGGCGTTTGCGGCCAGGCGTGGTAGAGCGTCGATCCCAAATACAGCAGCAACATTGTTACAGTGAAAACGATCGTACCGATAAGAAAGGAGGTGCCGCCATGATGAAAGGCCGCTACGAGCAGTACCGGGGTGCCAACGATTGCACCTACGAGTCCGATTCCGTGGCTGACACTATTCGCCAATTCCTCGCCCGTTGATTGCGTCCACGTTGGCAGGGCCAGCGGCTCGTCAACAACGTTCATAGCTAGGGACGCCATGGAACGCCGGTCGATCAATTTTTGCAAAGCAAAATTAACGGTTTAGTGCGACAGCTCGGGCGAAAGTTACAATTAGCGTCAAAACAAACTTCCATCGAGGCAGACCATTCATGGCCACGAACAACAAAGAGAAACCGCCGAAAGCGATCTTTTTCGATGCAGCGGGAACACTGTTTGATTTGAGTGGAACGGTCGGCCATCACTATGCACTGGTGGGCGATGAGGTGGGTCTCACGCTCGATCCGCATCAGCTCGATCGCGCCTTTTATTCAGCCTGGAAGAAAATGCCGCGCCGCGCTGCGATCGTCGGCCCGCGTGAGAATGATGATAAAGGTTGGTGGCGTGAACTGGTCGATCTCGTGCTTGACGAGGCTGCGCCCTCATTGAGTGAATTGGATCGCGATAATTTTTTCGAAATCGCCTACGAACACTTTGCCGAACCCGGTGTCTGGGAACTTAACCCTGAAGTTCCCGACGTATTGAAGCAACTGCGGCCGCGTTTTCAGCTCGCTGTGATTTCAAATTTCGATGGGCGTTTGCGGTTCATTCTCGAGCACCTCGGAATCTCGAAGTTTTTTGCGCGTATTTTCATCTCCAGTGAGATAGGCGCGGACAAACCGGATCCGGAAATTTATCTGCGCGCGCTGAAGCTGATCCACTTGAAACCGAATGAGGTTCTTCACGTCGGCGACGATCAAGAAAGAGATTGGGAAGCCGCGAGCGCTGCTGGTTTGTCGATCTTTCGATTGGATCGACCAAAGAATTCACTGCGCGATCTGCTGACTACTTTGAACCTTTAAGGGACGCGCCTCGCTTGCCGGGTCCACCATTTGGCGCGCGCTGCGCCTGCCCTAAAACCTTGCGACGATGATTGATCTGGATTAGAAAACGTTTCCGGCGCGGGTCGGTAGCTCAATCGGTAGAGCAGCGCCCTTTTAAGGCGTTGGTTCCGGGTTCGAGTCCCGGCCGACCCAAACCTCTGAAATGGCGATTTACCTGTGAAAATCGGTAATTAAGCGAAGGCGCAAGAATCCGAACGAGAACGCATCAAAACGCAGTCTATTCGTCAAATATTCGGCAACTGCTATTGTTTCAATGGGCGATCTAAATGTGAGAGCCATTTTTTGGCCTTATGTTCCGCTACTTCTTTCATCTCGACAGCGGGCGTCTCGACCTCAACTGCGGTAATCTTTCCTGATGTCGCATCTACCCAGACGTCGGTAATGTCTTTCTTACCCGGCTGCGCAACGTCGATCGACCAGATCAGCATTCCGTTTTCCTTACCAAGCTCGACGCTCTTGATCGTGCCGTCCTTAACTCTAGCCAACGCAATTTTCTTGGCCTGATGCTTCGTCACGCGCGCTTCCTTAAGCAGTTCCGCTTGGCTTTGCTGCGCGCACAAATTGAAGGGGGCCCAGCTCGCGGCGAGTGCCAATGCGATGATCGCTGCCCTAATTGGCTTCACACAAATTTCGGGTGTTGGTGCCGATTGGTCGTGAGCTTATTCTCTGACGCGGAATCCCCAACCGAACACCTTCGGGGCCGGCAAACGCTTGCTTTTCACTCTTTTCCACCGCGTTTTATACTCCCGTCCCGATTGGCCTCTCAGTCCCAACCGCAGCAAAGCCACTAAAGAATCAGCTGTTAGTTTAACAGGCAATTTGTGATGACGTTCCACACTAAGAAAATCGTAATACCGAAACATTTTGCTCGTATATTCCACTGTTGTGCCGTCAAGATCGCTAATGCTCTCGATCTCTATAGGAGTTATCGGCGCGCTTGGTCTCATCATTAGAGAACTTCGGAACGCGCCGACAGGCTATGAGAGTGAAGATGGGTTTCACATCGCGGACAATCTCAGCAAAGCCGGTTGGAGTTGGGGCTGCGTTTCAGCCGTCGATTCTCATGGCGAACGATCTGGATTGCTGACCCGCATCGCGGGAAAGTCAGCGTTTCGTTGTGCGCGCGGATGAAAAGATGACTGGGTTTATCGAACTCGAGTTGAAAAGCTGAAAGTCGGGAAAATTGGGCGAGCGTCTCATTTCAGCTTTTCAGCGTCTTCTCAAATTAGCGACGTGGGCGGTCATTGCTGGCGAACGAAGACGCTGGTTCCGTAGTGGAAGGAAAGAAATCTGAAAAGCTGCAAACTGAATTACAAACAGGCCGCAGGGATCAGTCCACGCTTGCGCCAAAGCAACGATTAAGGGATGAGGCTAGTCAATAGGGGCCAAAAGCGCTTTCCTGTTGCGAGCCATGGAAGACGAGGCAAAGACCGCACTGATCACCGGCATTACCGGCCAAGATGGGTCCTACTTGACCGAGCTGCTGCTCGAACGTGGCTATACTGTCCATGGTCTTGTGCGCCGAACCAGCAATCTGTTGCGATCGCGTATCGAGCATTTGCGCGGCGACGCGGCGATCTATGGGGAGCGCCTGTTCTTGCATCATGGCGATTTGGGAGACTCAACCACGCTTCGCCGAATCTTTGCTAAGGTTCGCCCGGAAGAGGTTTACCATCTCGCTGGCCAGAGTCATGTCGGTTTAAGTTTTGAAATCCCAGAGTCCACCTGCGAGGCGGCGGGCATGGCGACCCTGCGATTGCTTGAAATTGCGCGGGATCAACCCCGGCCGCCACGCTTTTACCACGCGTCCACGTCAGAAATCTTCGGGACCGCAGCGGAGTTCCCCCAAAATGAGAACACCTCGATGCGACCATCGAGCCCATATGGCTGCGCCAAAGCCTTTGCCACGCAGCTGGCGCGCGTCTATCGGCAGTCCTACGGCCTCTTTGTTTGTAACGGAATCCTTTACAACCACGAGTCGCCACGTCGCGGGGAAAATTTCGTGAGCCGCAAGATCACGCGCGGAGTCGCCCGAATCGCTCGGGGCATGCAAAACGAGCTTGTTCTTGGTAGTCTCGAAAGCCGGCGGGATTGGGGACGAGCTCAAGATTATGTCCGGGCGATGTGGCTAATGCTGCAGCCTGAGAAGCCGGACGATTACGTGGTGGCGACGGGGAAAACGCATTCGGTGCGTGATTTTGTCAAAGCCGCTTTTGCCGTTGTCGATCTCCCTTGGGACAAATTCGTCAAGTATGACGATTCCTTCGATCGCCCGGCCGAGCCCGCCCAGCTCATAGGTTGTGCCGAAAAGATTCAAAGAGAGCTGGGTTGGCGGCCGACCGGCACCTTTGACCAATTGGTGCGGGAAATGGTCGAAGCAGATCTCGACCAGGTTAGGGCTTAGGGGCGATGCGTTTCGATCCAGTTCATCTCGGTTTGATGCCCGGGCTTCGATGATCGGTTCAGTGGAGCTTGAGACGTTGAGAGGACTTGAGCGACATGCGGCGTTTTTAATCTACATCCAATCGCGTTGGCTTCGATCAACGGGATGAACGAGCCAAACGATTTAATGTTCTTCAGTTCTACCAGCTAAAATTCACTGGCGTCCGTCTGGAATACCCCTCAGAGCGCTGGCAATTCGCTCGGGATTTCCATCGCTGAATTACATCGTTTGCTCAAGCACTTCTAGGCTTTTGGTCGTCAAGCGCCGTGCAACATTAAATCTTCCCAGAGATATCCCGCTCGGGAAACATCACTTTTTCTGTTGGACGTTCGCTAGCGTCGAGCTCTGACGGCGCCAATCCGATTCCTTGAAAAATCATCGGAATCAATGAGTATCTTGGCGTTCCAAAGCGAAATCTCGCTCGACCAAGTGCGCGCACAGTGGCGGCAGGTCGCTCAAAGAACATCCACAGAAGATGAACGAGGGCCTCGAACCAGCAGCCAAGACGCTTGATCGCTGAATCGGCAAGAAGAGTTTTGTAAGGTAACAGGAGTGCCTCGCAGTCATTCCGAGTCAACTGGCGTGGCTGGCGCTCGCAAATTCCCCGCAGGGTGCGCTCGCCCGCCGCCTTCATGGAACCAAGGCGCGACTCGTCTCGACGAAGGCTGAGCTGATTTCCATGGTAGCGCCACATTGCCAGTTTTCTTGGCAAATGCACCGAACCAGCACAAGCGGTGAGACGAAGCAACCACTCGTAGTCAGCAATAGAACCTATCTTGGTTTCAAACGGTGCCACCGCTTTTATGGACGACATGCGAACAACCAGTTGCGTTAGAGAACAATAAACACTGCGCCCGGCAAAGTGTAGCAGGCAATCGTGAGGGATGGGCCGGTAATTGAGATGACGGCATATTTCTCCCGGGACAGAAGTGCGAACGGTATCCAAACTCAACAAGTTCTCAGTCGCGCGCGCGGTCAAATGACCAATCAAATCCGCAGGCAAAAGCTCATCTCCGTTGCGATCGATAAACAACAGGTCGCATACAGCAATACCCGCCCTGGGACATTGGGCGTATGCCTTTAGCATATCAGTGAGAAACTCCGGAGCCATTGTGTCGTCGCAAGTGGCAATGTGCAGGAATTCGCCACTTGCGAGCTGCATGCCCCGGTTAAGTGCGGCGTAAAGCCCATCCCGTGGAACTTGGTAGAGCCGAAAACGGGAATCAGTGGATGCGATCGATTTAAAAAACTCCCAACTACCATCGCTGGAATGGCTATCGAGGACGATCGCCTCCCAATTGGAGAACGATTGGGTTAGAAGAGACTCGATGCGTTCGTCGAGAAACTGACAAGCGTTGAGAGACGGTAAGAGAATTGAGACTAGCGGTCTACCCATCTAAACTAATTTTCTTGGGAGCTAATTCACTCTAAGGATTTGACTGCTTACTCCGACAAAATACTCTGTTTGAGAGCGTGTTCGAGCGTCGAGAGGGCGCGAGCGAGGAACGAATCGTGGCCATTATAGCGTTGTCGGCGAAGTGATGAGAAACTGGACGCTCGATCCGTCTTTCTTCGTTCTTTAGTCACACTCGAAACCTCTCGGATACATGGGTCATTAACTCGCCGCGCGACGTGGTTAAGTTGGCTGACCCGAAGGCTTTTGAGCAGAGCTATACGCCGAAACACAACTATCGAGTTCCTTTAGCGATGAAAATGGAAAAATCAGAGGTTCGTTCCCGTAATTACCAGCACCACGAATAGAAATGTCCTGATCTCCCAATTCCACGGTGCGCGATCCGGTCCCTTATGCTGCAAAACGATTACGTTCAGGAAACAAGTCGGTCAATCGGCGTTTCGCGATCCGACGGAATTCGTCTCCAGTTTCTCTATGGCAGGTTGTTGATGAACCGCCATAGGAGAATGGATCGGTGTTTGACCTCGAGATTCCTTACGTGCGCGCCGAGCCGGTCGCGTGCCGGCAAACGGACAATCAATAAACGGCCCTGCATCCTCGAGACGCTTGACGCTTGCTGGGGGGTATGCCAAGTTCGCGTGGCTCAGTGGTTACGCCTAACCGCGAAGAGGCGCTCGGCGACCTGACGGCGCCGTCAAGCCGGTTTTGGCCACATATTTCTCGACGATGAATTCCACTCATCCCTGCTGGTGCGGCCAGAGCGATCTCACCGATTTTTCACCTGAATACTTCTGTTGCGAAAACTGCCAGACCCTCGTGCTCAAGAACTGGCCGCCGGCGGAGCGATTCGATGTCATCAGCGATGTCGGCGATTTTTATGGACGCGGCTACTACGAATCGCATCTGCCCCAGGCCTACGGGTATCCGGAGTTGTTCGAGCGAGCGCGGAACGATTTAAACGAACGCTGCATGCATTGGATGCGAACGCTGCTGAAGTATCGGCTGCCACCCGCGCGGACGCTCGAATTGGGCTGCTCGCACGGAGGATTCGTCGCCTTGATGCGATGGGCCGGATTTGATGCAACGGGTCTGGAACTGAGTCCCTGGCTGGTGGAATACGCAAAGTCCGCATTTGGCGTCCCGATGCTTACGGGCACGATCGAAAAGCAGAATCTAGAACCGGACAGCTTAGATCTCGTCCTGCATTTCGACGTTCTCGAGCATCTGCCCGATCCCCGTACCACAATGCAACGCTGCATGGAACTGCTAAAGCCGGACGGCTTCATGATCGTTCAAACGCCTTGTTTTCCCCTTGGCCGCACGTACGAGGAAATGGTGCGAAATAAGGATCGTTTTCTCGAGCAGTTTAAGCCGGCCGAGCATCTGTTCATTTTCAGCCGCCAGTCCCTCATCCGATTATTCTCCGATCTGGGAGCGCCCTTTCTTTATTTTGAACCGGCTATTTTCAACGATTACGACATGTTTACTATCGTGAGCGCGCACGAATTGTCTCCCCACACCGAACAGGAAGGTACCGAAGTTCTGCTGCGCCATCCCGAGGGACGCATCATACAGGCGTTGCTCGACGCCAACGCCCAGCATAAAGAGTTGGTCCGGCGTTATAAAGAGATTGATGCCGACCGAGAGGCCAGGCTACAAGCGTTGCGGCAGGCGGGCGCGCGGATCGAGGAGATCGAGGCCGATCGCGAGGCAAGGTTGCAGAAGCTTCTGAAAATGGATGCCTTGTACAAGGCCATGGAAGAAAGACTTGCTTCGAAGAGTGCGGCTGATGGGTCTGGCGCCGCACGCTAGAACCGACGGACAATTTATGCAGCCTGCTATCTCGATTGTGGTGCCCAGTTATAACCAGCCTCCCGAGTTTGTCTCGGAATGTCTCGCCAGCATCTTTACCCAGCAGGGCGCGAGTTTTGAAACGATCTTTGTGGACGGCCAGTCCAACCCGCAAACACTTGCGGCAGCCGAGCCTTTCCGCAGCCGGTGCGCGCACTTTATTTCCGAGCCGGACGAAGGGCAGGCGGACGCAATCAATAAGGGTTTGCGTCTCGCGCGTGGCAACCTCGTTGCCTGGTTGAACACCGATGATTTTTATGAGCCCGGCGCCTTTCAGCACATGGAGAATGCATTCAAAAAGAACCCAGCTGCCCCCTTTCACATGGGTATTGGGTTCCGGACCGATCAAGCGGGCAAGGCACGGCGCCCGTTTTATCCAGATAACTTCCGTTTCAACCGACGTGCGTTCGTCGCGGGACTCAATTACATCCTCCAACCTGCCACTTTTATTCGGCGCGAAGCGCTGCAAAAGGCGGGCGGGCTGCTCGATAGAAACTTGCATTACGTCTTGGATTCCGAGATTTGGTTTCGGCTCCTTACCCTTGGTGATCCTGATTGGGTCCCTTTCCCTGTCGCTTGCATCCGCGAATATCCGAGCACAAAGACTGCGACGGGCGGTTGGCTGCGTTTCATGGAAATCCAGAGGCTCGCCGACCAATATTCAAATTTGCAACTGACCCCTGGGGTCCTTTGCGAACTGATGCGGTTGATTCACGACCTCATGACCGATGCTGAAATCAGCCAGCTGTTTCCCAAAGAAGCCGAAAAAAAGGTCCTTGAATTGTGGAGTTGCGCCGGCGAGGGATTGCGCATGCTCGCTGGAAGAAGCGACGGTTTCCCTGTAAGCAACTAAGAATCCGAGGCGCGGGCATTGGTAATCTATTTTAGTGCACGGATCTTGCAGGCCCACTCCAGCGGCGGGATCGTTGGATATTTTCTTGGCCTGACGGGCGCACTCGCCAGAAATCCAGAGCTTTCGATCCACGTTGGTCTGACGCCCCTTAATTTTCAAGAGATTGGCGCTTCCCTGCCAGACAATGTGGCGCGCCACTATCTTCCCGGCCCGAAAAATACTACCTGGGCAGCCAACGAGCGCAGGGCTATCGAGGAAATCAGGCCGGATTGGGTCGTTTATTGGTACCCCGATAAGCTTGATATCTATGATGCAGACCGCGCCTTCAAGGTTGCTTCCTGCCTTCCCGATCTTCAACATCTAACGTATCCGTATTTCTTCGAGCCGGCCGAGCGGTCGCGGCGCGACTTCGCATTCGGCACTGCGATCGGATCGGCGGACCTGGTTTTTACGCTCTCGAAATTCGCAAGGCAGGATGTCGCGCGGACTTACGGCTGCGACGAGCGGCGAATAAAAGTGGTGTATCCCTCTCCCAGTCCACAGTTTCTTTCCGGAAGCGCCTCGCCGGAGGCAATCAACAGGGCAAGAAAGAAATTTGGGCTTCCTCCGCGTTATGCGATTTTTCCCAGTAACTTCTGGCCGCATAAGAATCATAAAAAGCTTCTCGATGCGCTCATGCGCTTACGCCGACGCGGAGTGGCGATACCGCTCGTACTAGTCGGAAATGCTTCCTCTGCGGAAGGAGCGTTAATACAACAGCTCGAGCGGGCGAAAGGCGAGGGATGGCTTTGGATGCTTGGTTACGTTGAAGACGAAGAACTCCATGCGCTCGTCAGCGGGGCCGCCTGTCTGCTTTTTCCATCGCTGTTTGAAGGTTTCGGAATTCCCGTGGCCGAAGCGCTGGCCGTCGACGTGCCGGTGGCTTGCAGCAGCGCTTGCAGCCTGCCCGAAGTCGGGGGGAACGCAGCCCGTTATTTTGATCCGCAGGAAGTTGAGTCGATCGCGCGTGTCGTGGAAGACGTCTGGAAAAATGCACCCGCGGCGTCCAAGGCGCAGGCTCAGTCGCGTCGTTTCAACTATCTCGATTCCGCGGTCGAGCTTCTTGAGGCGCTCCGCAAACCTCCCGCGAGGCGAGAGGCCCCGAGGCTGCGAGAAATCGCCGTCCTCGAGCCACCGCTGGTGAGCATCGTCACACCCTCCTACCAACAAGGCCGGTTTCTGCGACAGTGCATCGAGAGCGTGCTTGCTCAGGATTACCGGCAGATCGAGTATTTTGTTCTGGACGGCGGTTCGACCGATGAATCGCGTGAGATATTGAAAAGTTACGATGGGCGTTTCTTTTGGAAGAGCGAGCGGGACGGCGGGCAAACCAGCGCAATCAATTCTGGTCTACAACTCGCAAAGGGAAGTATCCTCGCCTTTCTCAACAGTGATGATCTGCTCCTACCAGCGGCGGTCTCAACCATTGTCGCCGAGTGGAGACGTCAGCCTAGTGTGGATTTATTCTACGGGCGAGCCAACTATATTGATGAACACGGCGATATTATCCGCGAATACGATACGCGCGAGTTTCAACTCGAGGAGTTCAAGGGCCGCTGTATCATCTGCCAGCCGGCCGCTTTCTGGTGCCGGCGCATCATGGATCGCATAGGGCTCTTTGACGAGGATTTCCAGACGGCGATGGATTATGAATACTGGCAACGCATCGCCGCTAACAAAGGGCTTATCGTTCGCATCGACAAACTGCTGTCGTGTTCGCGCGAATATTCGGCAACAAAAACGAAATCCCAGCGTGGCAAGGTGTACAAGGATATTTTCAAGAGCCAATGGCGCCACTGGGGCAACGTTCATCCAGAGTGGTGGATGGGATTCCTCGATTACTCTAAAAACGAGCGCCGCGCCCTGTGGAGCGCCTTCGTTCCGGCTTCCACGTGCGGGGACTTATCTTATTTTCTCTCCCGTTTTCTTCGCAGGCGGTCTTTCAAGTTTGAATCGCGGAAAGGGCGCTGGCGCCGGAATATTGGGCGATAACAGCGTCTGAAGGGCCATCCACAATTAATTGCCCCTCGTGCAACCAAATCGCGCGAGGGCAGAGTCGCGAGATTGCTTCCATTGAATGGCTGATAAAAATAACGGTTCTGCCCGCCTGCGACACATCGTGCATCTTGCCTAAACATTTTTGTTGAAACTCGGTGTCGCCCACCGCCAGAACTTCGTCGACGAAGAGAATTTCCGGATCGAGGTGCGCGGCGACGGCGAAAGCGAGCCGCACATACATTCCGCTGGAATACCTCTTTACCGGCGTGTCCAGGAACTTATCAATCCCGGCGAAGGCAACGATTTCGGCAAACTTTTGTTGAATCTCGACGCGCTTCATGCCGAGGATCGCACCGTTCATAAAAATGTTTTCGCGGCCGGTTAGTTCCGGATGAAAACCGGTCCCGACTTCGAGAAGCGCTCCAACGCGTCCGTAAATGTCTGCGCCGCCGGATGTCGGCTCAGTGATGCGACTTAGAATCTTTAGCAAAGTGCTCTTGCCCGTTCCGTTGCGTCCGATAATGCCGACTACTTCGCCCTTCTTAACTTCGAACGAAACGTCCCTAAGCGCCCAGAACGTTTCGGATGTAAGTTGGCCGTTTCTCTTCCATCGCGCCAGCATTCGCTGCGGTAAACCCATTAGATCATCACGCAGTGTCCTGTATCCCGCGTCCCGTTGATGGGCGATCTTGAAAGACTTGCTTAAGTTTTTGACAGCGATGGCGACGTCCGACATTTCGCGAAATAATCCAAAGACTAAATGATGTCGGCGAAGCCACGTTCGACGCGGCGAAAGAAAAACGCGCCGCTAAACAAGACGACTAAGGACATTACGATCGTGATGCAGACGAGACTGGGGTTTAGAACGCTGTGGCCTAGCACTGCCCACCGAAAACCTTCAATGAATCCGACCGCGGGATTCAAGGCGAACAACGGGCGCCAGCGTTCAGGAATCATGCTTATTGGATACACGACTGGACTGGCGTACATCCAAATTTGAATGAAATATTGCAGTGCATGTGTGCAATCACGGTATTTAACACTGAGCGCGGAAAACCATAGGGCTACGCCAGTTGCGGTCAGAGTCATGAAGAACAGAAAGACAGGTAATACGGCCAGTCGAAATGTGGGCGGGACTCGATAAATCGTCATTAACACCAAAAGAACGACCAGCGTAACCGTGAAATCAACGAGCCCACGAATGGTCTGGGCGAGAGGTAGGAGTAACTTGGGAAAGTAAACTTTAGAGACAAGCTGGGCGTTACGGATGAGACTATTTCCCGCGTGTTGCAGTGCTTGCGAGAAATACGTCCAGACGGTCAAACCGCAGAAGACAAACAACAGGTAGGGCGCGCCGTCGCTTGGAAGCCTTGCTACTCGGCCGAAGATTACGGCGAAGATCACTGCTGCGATGAGGGGCTGCATCACCACCCAAGCAACCCCAAGCGCAGTTTGTTTGTAGAGAAGTTTCGTGTCGCGCTCTACCAAAATCCAGAGCAGGTCGCGATACTTCCAAAGTTCGAGAACGTTAAGCGGTGCCCAGCCTTTTGTCGGTCGAATGCGAAAAGTGGGCTTTTGCTGCCGGGCTTGCGTCCGAATTGGGGTCGCATATAGCTCAGCGACAGTGGCTACGATGGGAGATTCCGTGCTCAAGCGAGAGCAAACTTAAGATAGCGTTCCCTGAGCGCAAATGGTTTGGACGATTGAAATGGTAGCGCAATGTGCATTTTCACTGGAAATGCCAAGCACCCGGAACTTGAAAGAATAATTGCATGAGTGGCGATCCGACATATCGCATATTTGACGAATTGAGTTCCTATCGCTTTAGTGTCACTCAACCAGGTCGCCTGGCGTTTTTTTTGAAAACCTTTTGTTTCAGATTGATATGATTTGCCTCGACGTCAGGAGTTCCTGTACATCCGTGCAAAACTCGGAAATGTAACGGATGACGCGCAATGATTTTCGCAGAGCTTTCGCGTCCGATCCCCCGTACCCTGAACTGGCGCCACTCCAAACTTATCTCCGTCTGTCGATTTCCAAGAATCCACAGCGCGTCGCGGTGGTGACTGGATGCGGAAGTTACCTGATTCAACTCCGTTTCTTCGATTCTTCGCTTTAGAATTATTCAACTGGGCCCGAGGGTGCGTTTTACATGGACGATATGTGGATCAGCCGTTGCCTTGAACGCCGAGGCGTGGAGAAATATTTCATTCCCGCTTCGAACAGGATGGGGATTGCCCCTCAGTAGCTTCGCACCATGACGCTGCATGACGTGCCCAGTGGAGGGCGCCATAATAATAAGACCGTCGAGTCTTTCGGCTCGAGGGTGGAACATTTTTACTTCACGCTGAGCATGCTTTTTCTTGATGTCACGACCTCCTGCAAGGTTAGAAGCTGCGCGTGGCGATGGCGGCGCGTACCTCGGTCCGTGGATCGGAAAATCGCGCCGGTTGTGGGCCAAAGATTCATTGGTTGCGGCACTGTTCCATTAGTCGCTGCGGCGCGTCCGACGGCGGCCGCTCGACAGATGGAATGCATAGCCGCCGCGCTAAAATCGCCGGATAAATCAGGATATTCCCTTCAGCGTACGTATGCTTTGGGGTTAGCGGTCCAAGGTCGCTTTGATTAAGGAGAATGGCAACGGGGCGGAACTCGAGGGGAACGGCGCAACGCGTCGGTCGATTCGCGTTGCCATGGATGCGAGATACATCCGTGAAACACCGAGCGGTATTGGGACCTACACGCAGGCGCTTGTTGATCGTTTGCCGCGCGCAGGAGCTTCGGATCAGTTCATCTTTTGGAGGCATCGGCTCGCCCCGCGCCCGCTTTCACCCGGTCGCAACACGATGGACATTACAGTTCGACCAGGCCCGACTTCGCCCTTGCCGGTCTTTTGGCCCCGCCACTATGCGCCTTTCGGAGAAATAGACGTTTTCCACAGCCCTAACAATATGATGCCCCGCGGCCTGCCCTGCCCGGCCGTAATCACGGTTCATGACGTTATGGCGATCGAGCGGCCGGAGTTCCATATGCAGGGTCTTGAGCAGGTCGCGAAAAAATGGTACTGCCAGGAAGCACTCTGGCGCGCCTTGCGGGGCGCGACGCGCTTGATTGTGCCGACAAAAGCGACGGCAGATCGCATCTGTGCGATCGCGCCTGAGGCTGCGGCGCGAGTGCGGGTTATTTGGGAAGCCGCCGAGCCGAGCTTCGCGCCGGCAGAAGATCAAGACGGCCTGCAAAAAAAAGCATTTCTCCTCACGGGGAGCGCCGCCCCGTATTTGCTGGTCGTGGGCGCGAACACTCCGGCAAAGCGCCATTCATTGGCGATGGCCGCCTTTGCGGCCAAGGTCCCGATGCCCTGGCGGCTCGTGCTTCTGCAACGGAGGCGAGCAGGCAAGGGATTGCGCTCATTGGCCAGCGATCTTGGGATTGCGCATCGAATTGTCTGGTTGGACGCCGTGGCGCGCCAAGATGTGGTGACTCTGTTGCAAGCTGCGGGAGCGCTAATTCACCCTTCCGTCTATGAAGGCTTTGGGTTGCCGATTCTGGAAGCGATGGCATGCGGTTGTCCGGTGGTGGCAAGCGACATCCCACCATTTCGCGAAATTACGGCGCGAGCGACCCTGCTTTTCCCGCCGGACAACCTGTCAGCTCTCGCCACGGCCCTAAGTGATGTCGTCAGGTCGCCTGAACGACGCCGCTCCCTGAGCGAGCATGGCTTGGCAAGGGCGCGGGATTTTTCGTGGGATCGAGCCGCGCGTGAAACGCTCGAGGTGTATCATGACGCCACCTCGGCAGGGCATCGCTAGCCACGGCTGATGTGACGTGAGCGAGTGGGGCGGCGCACCTGATGAATCTCTGCATCGCGATGCCGTGAGAAAACGTCAACTCACGATCTTCGTTGCGGCGACCCATACCGCCAGGAGTCGCGCAAGGACCGGAATCCAAACGGTGGTTCGCGGGCTGGTCGCTGGGTTGAATCAGGTTGACGTAAACCTTCATGTCGTCCGCTGGTCTAAATGGGGCCGGACGCTGATGCCGCTCAAACTGAAAGAGAAGAATTCGCTTGGCATTAGTGAATGCACCAAGCGCATCTTACATGATGCTGTTGCCGAATCGTGGCTGCTTTTGCCCGAAGTGCTGTACCGGTGGAGAGCAAACCGCATAATCCGCTTCGCGCGAAACCGCGGCATGCGTGTAGCCGCGATTTTTCATGATGCAATTCCTCTCTCACATCCAGAGTTGGTTCGCCCGGAGGCGGCGAAATATCACGCTGAGTACATGGAAGCGCTTTGCAGCGGTGACATTGTCATCGCCGTTTCGCATTCGGCGGCTGAAGAATTCCGTCGGTTCGTAAAGGAACGAAAGTTGCGGCTGCCGCCGATTCATGTTTGCAGTCATGCCGGCGAATTGCTTGGCCGATCGCGTTGGCCCGTCAGGAGCCGCCCGACGGCCGGTTCTGTGAGCATGCTTTGTGTTTCCACCCTGGAACCGCGTAAAAATCATAGCACCTTGCTCGAAGCCTTCGCGCAAGCCAACTCCAGCTTGCAATGCCCGAAGCTGTTTCTCCACCTGGTAGGCGACCGCTACAAGCATGCGAGCTCCCTGGCGCGGCGAGTGCAAGCGGCGGTTAGCAAGAATCCGAACATTACATGGCACGGCTCCGTGACAAATGATACGCTCGCGACCCTCTACGAGGAATGTGCGTTCACGGTTTATCCTTCGCTGATGGAAGGTTTTGGTTTGCCGATTCTGGAGAGCCTGTGGCATGGACGCCCCTGTATCTGCGCAAATTTCGGCGCAATGGCGGAAACGGCGCGAGGCGGTGGATGCCTTACGGTGGACGTCCGCTATGCGGACAAGCTGGCTGAGGCGATGGTGTCGCTTTCCACTCGCGCCGATCTGCATGAGAAGTTGGCGGCCCAAATCTCGAACCGGCTAATCAAATCATGGGCGGAATACGCGGTCGAAATCTGCAGCGTCTTAGAATCTGCCTTTTGAACCAAGCTCTCAAATGAACTTCTTTGACTTTGTCATAGCGAGTGCCGGTCGCCGCCAGTTGAAGTCATTTTCGGTTAATTCGAGAGAGACATTGTGTGGGAAAGGCCGGCTCGTCCCGCGGAAGAGAAAGGCAATGAGTTTGAGGGGGATGGAATGCTCCTGGCGATTGGCAGAATGATTTTCCTCGACGTTACAAGTTCTTGCAAGTCGGTCACGAGCACCGGGATACAGCGGACGACGCGCAAGATTTTTGCCGAGCTCCGGACGCGGCATGCGGTTACCGCTATCTGCTGGAATCTGGGAGCGGGACGCTACCATCTCTTGGGATCGCGCGAACGGAAGATCCTGGAGAGTCCGTTTCGTGTACTATCCCGCGCGATGGCGCGGCCCAAATGGCACGGCGAAAATTTTTTGGCCGAGCTTTGTCGGTGGATATTTTGCAAACGCGTTCGGCTCGAAAACGAACTCAAGCAAGGCGACGTTTTGCTAGTGCCCGACCTTTTCCGTGACGGACGAATGGATTGGCTGCCCAGGCTTATTGCCCAAACCGCGGCGCGCAGCATTGCGATTTTTCATGACGCCGCGGATTTGCGCCTGAGAGGGATTTCAGCAGGGCGCCGGGCCAGATTTAACCGTTATGTTGAATCGCTCGCCGCCTTTGATTTCGTTATCTGTATTTCGCAGGAGTCAAGCGATCACCTGCACCGCCTTTGGCTGGATCTGGGGACGGCGCCCACGGCCACATGTGTCGAAAAGTGGCCGATTGAGTGGGAGAAACCCAAGCGCCGCGCCACGCGAACCCCTTCCCGCAATCTGATCGTTTCTGTCGGTACGCTTGAGGCGAGGAAGAATTACCCAACGCTGCTGCGCGCGTTGGAGAGTTTATGGGAGGAGGGGATTACCTTCGAGTTTGAGCTCATTGGGCGCAGCACGGGAAACTATGGCCATAAGATTCTTCCGAGCATCAGGAAAATGCAGACACGCGGCCGGCCTTTTCGGTGGCTGAAGCACGTCGATGACGACAGACTCGAGCGCGCTTACTGCGAATGTGCGTTCACGGTTTATCCTTCGCTGATGGAAGGCTTTGGTTTGCCGATTCTGGAGAGCCTGTCACATGGCAAGCCTTGCATTTGCGGCGACAATGGCGCGCTGGGAGAAATTAGCGCCGGGGGGGGATGTCTGTTTGTTGACCAAACGAGTTGGGAGGACTTAGCGGGCGCAATGAGACGTTTATTGAGCGATCGCGCCCTTTACGCCCGTTTGAGCGCCGAAGCGCGTGCCCGCAAATTCCGATCATGGTCCAATTACATCGATTGCTTACGCGAGCACATGACCGCAATCTCGAACGATAGCCGTGGCAACGAGAACCAGTGACGCGAAGATTAGGCAATAGTGCCTCGATGACCGAAGCGCGCGCCCTTGAGCGTCAACTCAAACGTAAAAAGAATCCACAACTGGCGATTTTTGCATTAAATGAAACAGAGAAGACGGCGGAATAAGAGCAGCCCCGAAAGCTTTCGGGGTTGGTTCCGGGTTCGAGTCCCGGCCGACCCATCACCTAATCACTCCCATACTTCATCGCAGCAGGATAGTGATCTCTCACAAACATAAGTGCATTTTCGTAGAAGTGCCTAAGACAGGCTCGACCAGCGTTCGGGCGATTCTCGGTAAGGCTTGGAAACCGCATCTGAATCTGTGGCAGATCAAAAACCAGATGGAGACCGCTTGGACGCGCTATGGCGGAAGAAAAAACCGGATTCTGGCCCCTTTGTATTTGTTACTTCCCGAAGAGCGCCGGAGAGAAATCGGGCGCAAGCAATTCGACACCTATTTAAAATTCGGATTCGTTCGCAATCCTTGGGACCGAGTCGTCTCTCTTTACGAGCGCACCGAGGCGTTACAACTCAGAGATAAAATGACTTTCGACGAATTTGTCGATTGGATTCAATACAGCAGTGCCACCTGCATTCACTCATCCCCTCACCGTTACCAACTGGATTGGTTCGTCGATCCCAATGGAAATGTGCTTGCCGATTTCATCGGGAAATTTGAACGGCTCGACGAGGATTGGGCTTTTGTGGCGAAGAAGCTGGGTCTGAGCGAGACGTTGCCTCATCAAAGAGCCAATCCACGGACGCGGCATTACGCTGAATATTACACGCCGCGAACCAGGGACATTATCGCGAACAAGTTCAAGGTCGATATAGAGCGGTTTGCCTATGAATTTGCCGGATAAAATAAAAGCGGTCGTGCTCACGTGCGACCGCTATCGAACGATCACAGAGCACATGATTTTTCAATATGACCGGTTATGGCCGGATCATCCGTTCGTTTTTCACGTTCCTTACCAGGAGCTTGGCGGTGTCGATACCGAACGGGTCAAGTATCTCGCGGCGCCCTCGGATATTAAGGGGACTGTCTTGCACTTGCTGACGGAGATCGACGATGAAGAGTGGATCTACTGGTGCGTGGATGACAAGTACCCCATCCAACTCATCACCGATAAAATTGCGAGCCTGATTTCTCACGCCATGCGCTCACGGGAAGTAGATGGTCTTTTATTCTGCAGAACCCGAGCGACGCTGAATAATCCCAAACTTACTCTGTACCCGCGCAAGGTTAAGAATCCATTTGGCGATGTTTATTTCGAGCGAAAAGCTTGGTTCCAAATATGGATTCATCAGATCCTGCGCGCCAAAGTGCTTCGGAACCTCTTCACCCATTTGCCGGACCACATTCCCAGCGCAAAAGCGATGGATGAACTGAAAAACGACGTCCCAAAGTTGCCCGAGCACCGGCTATTTGTGACCAAGCAGAATTTCGCGGTGTTTGGAGAAAGCACCCGGCGGGGTGTGATCACGCAAAATTGCTACGAGAGCATGGTTGAAGCAGGGATTGAATTACCCAAATGGTTTCGCCATCCGGACGGAGAATACGTGACGCTCGGAAAATTGTAGCTCTTACGGCTGCTCGAACACATAGCCAAAGCGGTCGATCTCCGCGTCGAACCGCTCGCGCACTAATTCGCGAAGCTCGTCGTCGTAATATTTCGAATAATGTTCGCGGTTGGAGCGGTTATATTGCGGCAGGGTCGTCGGCGAAATATCCAGCGCCGCGCAAACGGTGCGAAAATCGCCCGCGAGATTCTCGAAGCGCATGACGTAGTCGACGTTGCCGAATGGATCTCCTTCGACTTTATCCAACTGGAGATACTCTGCGACTGACAGAGCTCTTGAAATGACCTTTCTAAATTTTTTGGGATCCCAGGCTGTCACCTTCTGCGTAGGGGTAAAATAATACGAGACCATCCGGTCCCACGGGTTTCGCACACAGGTGAATTTGTAGAGGCTGCGAAACTGCTCATTTCCGAGGGCTTCGCGATACTCAGCCAGCGTTGAATGTTTTTTAGTTTTGTACTTGGGATTGCGCAGCCCAAACCGCTCGACCCCGTCCTGTTCACTCCGTAAAGCCAGTAACTCATCTTCGGAATGATCGCGCAGGACGCTCTGAATCGAATTGCCAGCCGTCTTTGGAATGTGAACGAAGAGAAAACGTTTCTGAAAAGAAATCATCTGCAACGGGTCTGCCAAATTTACAGTGCATCGTTTGATTGCGCGAGTGTTGGCGGTTTTTAAGCAGTCGTGCGACCTGTTTCTCGGAAATCTGTTACGGCTCGATGATCCTATCGCACAAATACAAATTCATTTTCATTAAGACTGCTAAGACCGCGGGCACTAGCATCGAAGTTTTTCTTTCGAGACATTGCGGTTCGACGGACGTCGCGACGCCGATCGAGCCCCCAATCGAAGGCCATCGACCGCGCAATTACGAGGGATTCATTAATCCAATCCCTGAAATCCTGGAGAGACCGGGCAAATTCTTCTCTGCATTGCAGCATTCCATCGTCAGCCGCGAGAAATTTTACCGCCATATGCCGGCATTTGAGATCAAAAACCGTGTTCCAGCCGATGTTTGGAACGGTTATTTCAAGTTTTGCGTGGAACGAAACCCCTGGGACAAAGTTTTCTCTCACTACCACATGCATGCCGTCCGCGAGGGCGGTTCACTTTCGCTGGATGAGTATCTCGCTCGCGGCAGATTCCCGATTAACAATTTCCGGTACACTGATCGCTCAGGAAGAAAAATCATCGTGAATCGCATTCTGCGCTATGAGAATCTGACCGCCGAGCTCAGCGAAGTCTTCGCGCAATTAAACATTGCTTTCGACGGAACGCTTGGTGTCACCGCGAAATCGGAATATCGGACTGACCGCAGACCATATCAGCAAGTATTCAACGAGGACCAGCGGCGAATCGTGGAAAAAGCGTTTGCAAAAGAAATCGAATTGCACAGCTATCGCTTTCAGCCCTAGCCGTGCGCGCTTCGAGATGGCCTCCGATTCATTACAATTCGCGCGAACATCCCGGCTTCCAGCCACATCCTTGAAAACGTGTGCAACGACCCTCGTCGAACGCCATGCAGTGTACCAAAAAGTGAGTGGCCGACTTGATGTGATCAAACTACAATTGCAAGCAGCTGTTGATCCGTAAGACTGCCAACGGAGGAATCTGATATGAACATGAATGTCTCCCTTACTCCCGCGTTATTCGTTGCTAAAATATCAAATACCGTCTCCGTGTGCGTTCTGACGCTGATGCTATCTTTTGGCGTCAGTAACGCACGCGCCGATGAAACCTGTTCTTCACCCTATCTTGCCCGCATCGAGGGCCAGGAAGAGTTCGTCTATGTTTGGACGCTCGGTGTGGAAGGTCTCGGCGATGGCTCGGACAAACTAGTCACCGTCGATGTAAAGCCCGGATCGCCTAACTACGGCAAAGTCATCAGCGCCACTTCCGTTGGTGGACGCAACGAAGCGCACCATGGCGGATTCACCGATGACCGGCGCCAGCTATGGCTGGCAGGGCTTGAAAACAGCCGCGTGTTTATTTTCGACGTGCACACTGATCCCGCCAAGCCCCAACATGCGAAAACGATCGACAACTTCGCGGAAGCCACGGGCGGGGCGATCGGACCTCACGGCGCATATGCCTTGCCGGGCCGCGTGCTCATTCCCTGCCTATCGAACGCGAAAGATCACGGAGGCCAGACGGCATTAGTCGAATACAGCAATGACGGCAACTACATAACCACTCACTGGCTGCCAACAAAGGATGACGCGCGTGGCGCGGCGGACGCCAGCTTCGCTGATGGCTATGGCTACGATGCGCGTGTGTTGCCGCGAAAGAACGCGCTGCTTACCTCATCGTTTACCGGCTGGAATAATTACAAAATGGACTTCGGCAAATTGACCGCTGATTCCGAAGCGATGAAGCATTTCGGTTCAACCATGGTCATGTGGGATTTTCATGCGCGTGAGCCGAAGAAAATCTTCGAGGTACCAGGTGCGCCGCTGGAGATCCGCTGGGCCTGGGGCGACAAGCACAATTATGCCTTCACCGCAGCCGCGCTGACATCGAAACTTTGGCTGGTTTACCTGGACGACCGCGGCGAATGGCAGGCAAAACAGGTTGCCACGATCGGTGACGTTAAAGGCGGCGTGTTACCAGTGGATATTAGCCTTAGCGCTGATGACAAAACGTTGTTCGTCGATTGCTTCGGAGACGGGAAGTGCCGCGTGTTCGATGTTTCGGAGCCGCATAAGCCGAAACAGATTTACGAGAAGCAAATTGGCCGGCAGGTCAACATGGTATCGCAGAGCTGGGACGGGAAACGCCTCTACTTTACCAGTTCGCTCCTGGAACACTGGGATAAGAAAGGCGAAGACAATGAACAGTTTTTGCGCGCCTATGCATGGGACGGCAAAGAGCTGAAGCCACGCTTCGCTCTCGATTTCACCGCGCTGAAGCTGGGCCGGGCCCATCACATGCTCTTCGGCGCGACAAAACTCGGTGCAAATCGCGTAGTTGCATCAGTTCCATAGTCCCGTGTCATGAACATGAGTCGAGCTCGAGTGTTGGCACTCGCGCTTACGCTTTATTTGTCTCATATGACGGTAGCCATCGCAGCCGACACTGTTGCACACGATGCGAACTATGATTACGATCCGCCCGCAGCGGGTAGCTATGCGCTACCGGTAATCAAGGTAGCGCCGGACGGCGCGATAATTGATTCAGATTCCAAATCACTAAACCTGCGCCAGTTAACGCATGGGCGTATCACCGTGTTGAGCTTCATTTACACTCGTTGCGCCGCGCCGAAAGCCTGTCCATACGCGGTAAGTGTTTTAAGCCAACTGCACGCTCTTAGCGCCGACGACAAAGCATTGGCAACAAACATGCGCCTCGTTAGCCTAAGCTTCGATCCAGACTACGATACGCCGCAACGGCTCGCCGAGTATTCGGAAGCAATGCGGGATGAAAAATCGGGATGCGAATGGCACTTCGCGACGGCGAAATCGAACACGGCGCTTCAGTCTATCCTGAACGGCTACGGCCAAGCCGTGGACAAGCGCTCCAATCCCAATGACCCGCAAGGACCGTTGTACCATATCCTGCGCGTGTTTCTCATCGATCGCGACGGCCGTATCCGAAACATCTACAGTTCCGCGACCCTCGATCCCCGGCTTGACCTAGCCGATGTGAAAACGCTCTTGCTGGAAGAAAAGACGTTTTCCGAACAGTAATTGATGTCTCAAATCGATTGATTCCATCGCCGGCGCGCTGCCTAGTTATACTTTGAGCTTATCGCTTGCGGATTCCTGCCAGCGATTAATCTCGCCGGTAAGCCGGGACATCACCGAGGCGTATTGTCTGTCCGAGTAAAGATTGTGCGTCTCCGACGGATCCTCATTCAGGTTGTACAATTCATTCAAATCCTTGTCGCGCAGACAAAGCTTCCAACCATCTGGAGTAACAATCGTCCGAGTCGATTCCTCGACTGCGCGCTTGACCAAGCGTCGCCGAGCTAGCTTGGTGCCCTTCTTTACTTTCGTCCGGTTTGGCGCCCACTCCAGAAACACGTTCTCTCGCTCGGATGCTTCTTCGGTAATTAGCGGTAGTAGACTTTTGCCGGCGCACTGGAAATGATTCGGCTGACCGAGGAGGTCAAGCAACGTTGGCACAAAATCGATGTGACTGATTGGTTGTGGAATCGTTTTGCTGGCTCTCTGGCCAGGTAGCCGAACTAGTAAAGGAACACGCGTGGCTTCTTCGAACATTGTTTCTTTTCCGAAGAGTTGATGGGCGCCCAGGCTGTCGCCGTGGTCGCTTGTGTGCACGATAATAGTGTTGTCAGTCAGACCGAATCGTTCGAGGCAGGCGAGAATGGCACCAATGCTTTGATCCACTAGCGTAACCAAGCCGAGATAACGCTGCCTAATACTCCGATATTCCTCAGGGGTGACGCCAAAAAACAATTGAGTGGGCAATCGTTCCCGATCCAGAACCGCTTCCGCTTGCTGCCATTCCCGCATCAACCGATAACGCAGCGGAATATCTCCGCTCTCAGGACGCGTGGCCGTCGGATCGAGCTCAATCTGATCGAGCGGATGTTCATCGTTGAGCGGACCGTTGTACGGCGAGTGCGGCTCTACAAAACCAACAACGAGAATGAAAGGATCGCGCTGATGTTTTTCGATGAATTCGCATGCGCATTTCTCGAGGAACTTTGGCCGCGATAGTTCGATCGGCAGATTGCTAATGGCCAGCTCTGAGAACCGTCCATTCTGTTTGTCAGGTGCAATGCCCCTTGAGACGAGAAAATTCGTATAGTCGCCGTGGTCGTCAGTAGAAACCCATTCTTCAAATCCTCGTCCAATTCGTCCTTCCTCGCCCAGATGCCACTTGCCGATGTACGCGGCGCGATAATCCCTGTCCTCCATCAGCCCGGGGAAAACACGAAACCGGCGATCAAGCGGGACGCTGTTTCGGGTACATCCGTTCGTGTGCGGCCAGGTGCCCGTCATCAGTGAAGAGCGCGACGGAGTACAAACGGGATGTGTGACGTACGTCCGCTCGAAAATCACTGATTCAGAAGCAAGTTTGTTGAGATTCGGCGCATGAACTTTTACGCCTCCGTAGCAAGCGATAGTGTCCGCTCTCTGTTGGTCCGGCAGAAAAAGAACCAAATTGGGCTTTCGATGTACGGCCATATTTTCCGGTTACGCACTAAATCAGCCCTAATGAGTCTCTGCAATCGTCTACCTCCTGCTCGCCGCTTTCGCCACGACAGCTGAATGACGCGCAATCAGTTTCAGCGCGCGTCCGAGCAATTCTTTCCCCGGCGCGATCTTGTGCCAGGGCGAGGCGCCGGAGGGATGCGGAAGCGGAATCACGTCGAAGCGATGCCCGGCACGCTCAGCGCGAAACCTGCGGCCGATCACTTTTTCCAACTTCGCACAATCGATGAATTGCGTGATAGCCAGCCGACCGACAGGAATAATGAGGCGCGGTCGCAGAATTTCGATTTCATTATCCATCCAGGAAGCACAGTTGCGAATTTCGTCCGGAGCTGGAACGCGATCTGTGCCGCCAGAATTTTTTCCGGGAAAACAACGGCAGACCGCTGCGAAATAAATTTTCGAACGGGCTGCAGCTTCGTTCATCCCGCAGAATTCTTCGAACCACCGAAAAAGCGTCTTACCAGCGGTATGGGCAAACGGTCTTTGCAACACCGGTTCCCGTGGACCGGGCGCCTGACCAATGATCATTACATCGCTCACGATTGCACCGCCCGAGACCGGCATCGATTTCATGCGCGGGCAACGACGACATCTAAGCAGTCGAGCCACGTGGCGAGCCAGTTTGATCTCTTTAGGATGTGGGACGCTCATGAATGTAACGAGTAGTCAGTGATCCGTGAACCGAAAACTGATCACTGTTTACAGATCACAGCTTCATCAGCGTCGGAAGATCGATAGCAGCAGGCTCAAGAGGATGCTGAGAACGATGCAGGTGACGATCGGAAAATAGAATACAGAATGTTCTCGCTCGATTCGAATGTCGCCGGGCAATCGTCCCAACCATTTTGGCGCGAACCCGCTCCACATCACCAATCCCACCAGCGTAGTGATCACACCAACGATGATGAGAAATTTGCCCAACTCGCGCACCATTCAAAAGTTGCGCGAGTCGCTCGGAGGCACAAGCTTGAAGCCGAATGCCCGTACAATTCCGAGATTATTACGAGACACTCGGCGTGCCGAAGACGGCCGGCGAAGAAGAGATTCGCAGCGCCTTCCGCAAGCTGGCGCGCAAATATCACCCCGACGTCGCCAAAGACAAAAAGGCGGCCGAAGAAAAATTCAAGGAGATCAATGAAGCCTATGAGGTGTTGGGCGACCCAGAGAAACGAAAGAAATACGATCAACTGGGCGCAGATTGGGATCGACCAGGCGGATTTCAACCACCCCCACAATGGGGTCCACAACCCTCGGAAGGCGGATATTATCAATGGGGCGGCGATGGCGGCGGCGTTCAATTCGAATTCGGCGGGACCGGCTTTAGCGATTTCTTCGAAGCGTTTTTCGGCGGAGGCCGCGGCCGTTCGGCTTTCGGTGGATTTGGCGGACGTCAGGCGACAGCGGAGCGCGGGGCAGATGTCGAGGCGGACATCATGGTTACACTGGAGGAAGCGTTAAACGGATCGACGCGAACGGTCTCACTGCGCCGGGCAGGCTCAAACAAAGTTGAAAACTATCAGGTCAAAATCCCGCGTGGCGTTCGCGAGGGCCAGCGAATTCGTCTGGCCGGCCAGGGAGAAGCCGGTGTGGGCGGAGGAAAAAGCGGTGATCTGTTCCTGCGGGTCAGGCTTGCGCGTCACCCAGATTTTTCGGTCGATGGCAGCGATTTGATTCACGAGGTAAAGATCGCGACCTGGCAGGCAGTGCTCGGCACCGAATTGCTCGTACCAACTCTCGAAGGGAAGGTACGCCTGAAAATTCCGCCAGGCACACAGGGGGGTCAGCGGTTTCGTCTCCGAGGACGAGGTTTACCTGGAGTTTCGGGAAAGCGCGGCGATCTCTATGTCGTTGTTCAGATCAACATCCCCAACAAACTGACCGAGCGCGAACGCGAAATCTGGAACCAACTTGCAAAACTGCACGGCGGGTAGTCATTGGCATGTCGAGCGAAGTCGCCCGCTGCCGCGGGATTGATGCGTATTTTGTGATCGACGTTGATTGGATCAATGATTAGAGATTCCTCGACTTCGCTCGGAATGACAAACCTATGAAAATTTCGCTTGGCTCGGATCACGCCGGTTTTCGTTACAAAGAAAAAGTTAAAGACCTGCTCGGCACTCTTGGACACGAGGTTAAAGACTTCGGCACATTCAATGAAGACCCCGTGGATTATCCGCTTTTTATTCGTCCGGCGGCGGAAGCAGTCGCTCGCGGCGAGTGCGAGCGCGGGATCGTGTTCGGTGGCTCGGGCAACGGTGAAGCGATGGTGGCCAATAAAGTCCATGGCGTGCGTTGCGCGCTTTGCTGGAACGAAGAGTCAGCGCGTCTCTCGCGGCAACATAACGACTCCAACGTACTTTCCATGGGCGAGCGTATGATTCCGGAAGATCTGGCGCTCACAATTGTGCGGATCTGGCTGGAAACGGGTTTCGATGGCGGCCGGCATGAGCGGCGGGTGGCAATGTTAAACGCGATGTAGGTAGCGGCGGTTCCCGAGCTGCCTGGCGCGATTGAGGTCAATCGCCTCTACCTGATCAATCGGTCGGCGCAAACTGCAATCAGGAAAACCGCGCTGACGAATGCGTTGCTTTGAAAAAAAGCGCGATTGATCCCAGTGAGATCCAGCTTCTCGGTTCTGTGTTCGTAAAAAAGCGCTGCTCCAATAAGCGGAATTGACCAGTAATAAACCGGACCAAGTTGTGCCACCACGCCGAAAGCGATGAGCGCCACAAATGTCAAAAGATGCAATAACTGGGCCAAGCAAAGACTTCGCGCGATTCCAAGTTTCACAACAAGTGATCGAATATCTTCGCGTCGATCGAAATCGTAATCTTGCGTAGCATAAATGAGATCGAACCCCGCGACCCAGCAAATTACGCCTGCCGCGAGCACGACTGGGGCAAGATCGATCCGACCAGTCTGCGCGATCCATGCGCCGATCGGTGCGACAGCCAGCGCGAGGCCGAGAAAGAAGTGCGTTGCGCTCGTGAACCGTTTTGTGACGGAATAGAAAAAAATCAGAGCCAATGCAACCGGCGCAAGAATCAGAGTCAATCGATTGATTGCCGCCGCCGCGAGAAGAAAGCTACCAGAACTGACTGCAAGCAACACGATTGCTCCTGACTTGGAGATAAGCAGATGCCTCGAAGCTGTGCGGGAATTGCGCTCGTCAAGCGACCAGTCAACCAATCGATTAAAAAGCATCGCTGCGGTACGCGCAAACACCATGCAGACGACAACGAGAACAAAAACTCTCAACGACGGCCAGCCGTTCGCGGCCACAATGAGTGCCCCGAGAGCAAATGGCAGCGCAAAAATTGTGTGCGAGAAACGAATCAGTCGCAGAAAACGCGACACCCGTCCGCCAAGTCCAATCTCCTCCTCTGATTGATGCATGCCGAAAGATTTCTACAGAAGGCAGCGAAGAAAACGAAGGTTGTAATGGCGTTGCGAGTCGCTCGTTGTCTTTGTTTTCTTCTGTTAGCCAGTCGGCGGCCCCGGGCGCTCGCGTCCCTACCCTTCCGGATTCACTGGGAAATGTTTGTTCTTAAGATGCTCCGGGATCTGTTTGGTTTGTTCCATTTCGACTTTTTCGATCGCGGTATTCAACTCGTCGTACGCTTCCCGACTCTTCGCGGCGCGGCACATGTAAGCGGTGGCATGCGCCAAAGGGATTCGCGCTTCGGGCATGCCGACGAATTCCACCGCTTGTTGTGTCGCGATCGCGAGCGGCAGCGCCTCCGGATCGGCGAGGCCGACGTCCTCGCTCGCAAAGATCACGATGCGTCGCGCGATGAAACGGAAATCTTCTCCGGCATGCAGCATTTTGGCGAGCCAGTACATCGCGCCTTTTTCGTCCGATGCGCGCATGCTTTTAATGAACGCACTAATCGTGTCGTAGTGCGCGTCGCCGGCGCGATCGTACACGACCGCCTTTTGCTGAATGCTTTCTTCGGCGACCTGAAGCGTGAAATGAATTGCGCCATTATTTCCTTTTGGCAGCGTAGTGAGAACCCCGATCTCGAGCGCGTTTAAACATTTGCGCGCGTCGCCGTCGCTGAGCTTTGCGAGATGCCGACGCGCGTTCTTGTCCATCTTTACGTTGTAATTTCCAAGTCCGCGTTCTTTGTCGGCTAATGCACGATCGATCAACACTTCAAGTTGCTCGACTGTGAGCGGCTCAAGTCGAAAAACCTGCGATCGCGACACCAGTGCGCTGTTTACATAAAAGAACGGGTTGTAGGTGGTCGCGCCGATGAGGCGAAGAGTCCCTGCCTCGACGTCTGGCAAGAGAATGTCTTGTTGTGCCTTGTTGAAATGATGGATCTCATCAACGAACAGGATCGTCTTTCGCCCAGATGTGCGCAGACGATTCACGGCTGCAGCAATGACCCGGCGCATCTCGGCGACATTGCTTTCCACGCCGCTGATCCTGGTGAATTTTGCGTCCGTCATCTCCGCGATGATGCGCGCTAATGTGGTCTTGCCGGTGCCGGGCGGCCCGGAGAAAATCACCGAAGGCAATCGATCGGCTTCAATGGCACGGCGCAACAGCTTGCCAGGCGCCAGAATGTGCTCCTGGCCGACGAGCTCATCGAGCGAGCGCGGACGCATCCGGGTGGCAAGCGGCGCACTATCGGCGCGCGCGACTTCGACATCTTCGTCATCTCCGAAAAGATCCTGCACGAGGGAAATTACGGCGCGCCCTTGACGGAGGCAATTGTGGCTGCCCCTATCCCAAGGGCGGGCGATCTCCAGAACTCACTGCGGCGGCAACGCCGGGCACACTCGGCCATGGCCTGGTGCGTTTGCAGCTTGCCTTGCCAAGCCCGGATAAGCGAAAAGCCGATGGATGAAATTCCTGAACGCGCCACGTCAGCCTTTTGTTGGTTTGTCGCTCGTGGCTGCAATAGGAATTACCATCGCGGACGTCTTTCCGCTCGCTGGCGCCGCCTTGGTCTCGGTGACGATCATTTTAGCGATCTGCATCGTCATCGTCGCGTGCAGACCCAAGCTGCTCGCAACTTACGCCATCGTTGGAGTTGGCTTTTTCCTGCTGCACAACCTTGAGACGAGCAATACGGAAGGCCAGCAACTCGGTGACGAACTTGGCGGACGACCGCGGGTCGTCACGGCCGCCGGCTGCGTCATTACTGAGCCAAAGGTCGCTCCCAGCGGGTTTGCGACTTTCCTGCTAAAACTAAAGTCAATCGAATTTGGAGGCCGGAAACAACCAACACGCGCGGTCTGGGAGGTTCGTTGGAAGGGCACCCCGGGATTTGGCGATGAGCTAAAGCTTTTTGGAATCGCGGAAGTGATCGAGCGCCCGCGAAATCCCGGCGAATTTGATATGCGTTCTTATCTGGCGCGTCATGACGTTCGTCGAATGCTCTTTGTTCGTTATCCGGAGGACGGCGCTCTGATTCGACGCGGCGGCGGTAACCCCATTCTAAGCCTGGCGCAGAAGTCGCGCGCATGGATGCAAAATGCAATTTGCACAGGGTTGGAGAACGCGCCTGAGGTGCAAAATTTTCTCAGCGGAATCGTGCTTGGTCTCAGGCACCAAACACCGGAAGATATTGAGGAACCATTTCAACAAACCGGCACGCTTCACCTTTTCGCCGTCGCTGGTTTGCACGTGGGAATTGTCGCCGCGCTGTTGTGGATGCTGGCAATGGTCGCCCGGCTCTCACGCAAATGGGCGGCCGCGGTCATAATACCTCTGCTCCTCTTCTACGCCGCAGTCACTGGATTGCACGTTTCGAGTATAAGAGCCGCGGTAATGAGCTCGATCTTGTTGGGCGGTTTATTTTTTGAACGCAAGGTTTTCGTCCTCAACAGCCTCGCTGCGGCGGCGTTCTTTCTCCTCTGCTGGAACACGAACGAACTTTTTTCGACAGGCTTTCAACTCTCCTTCGCGGTCGTTGGCGCCATTATATTGTTTGCCGATCCATTTGCGGAATTTTTGCAGCGCGGGACCGCTCCCGATCCTTTCCTGCCACGAAGCCTGTTGCGCGGCCCGCGACGTCGGATGCACGCCGCCTTTGAATGGCTTTGCCGCGGAACCGGCGTTTCCCTCGCGGCATGGCTCGGTTCGCTGCCGCTGGTGCTTTGGTATTTTTACATCGTTACACCGATTTCTTTGGTGGCGAATTTGATCGTGGTGCCGATTGCTTTCTTCATTCTCGCGATGGCGCTTCTTTCCCTTCTTTCCACGCCGCTTCTCCCCGGAGTTGCGGTGATTTTCAATAATGCCAACTGGCTTTTGGCACGGCTTGTTATGGGAATCGTGCAATTACTCGCGCACGTTCCGGGTGGGCATTTTTACGTCGAACATCCGCATTGGCCCGAAAAGCTTGTTGCAAAAATTGCGGTTCTGGATGTCGGCGCTGGAGCTGCCGTTCACTTGCAAACCGGAAGCGCGAACTGGTTGTTCGACTGCCGCACCGTCCGCTTCCCTCGTGAGACGGCGGCGAGAGGCTTATTGCATAACAGTTTCACATAACAACGCTGCCGATTTCCGGCAGTGTTCAGAGTTGTGCGCTGATGTATCACAGATAAGTTTTTGAGAGGAGGGTGCCCTATAGGGGCGGCGGGGTCGCCGCGTGAGCCCCGCGCGCGTTTTCGCCGAACCAACCAAGGCCTCACAATTTTAAACATAAAAAAGGGAGAAGATGACACGGGCGCGGTGTGATGTTGAGCGTGTAATGTGCGAGCAGAGGTCTAAGCATGAGGGGTTACTAAAAGAGTGGGGAG
>DASZGW010000019.1:0-7973 GCA_035938475.1 Candidatus Udaeobacter sp. | reverse complement strand
AGGATCGCGTCAAGACAGTCCAGAAAGATGCGGAGCAATACGTGCGCAAAAACCCGACAAAGGCGGTATTCACGGCACTCGGAATCGGGTTTGTCTTGGGCCTGATCTTTCGGCGTTAATCGCACAGCACAACGCGCCTTGCGCAGCCTGACGGCTGCTGCTCGCTAGCGGTGTAGTCGGTTAAAACAGGTTGCGCGCTTTCACGGACCTGCGCGCGAGAGGGAAGACAAGCGGATTAGGTCGAATTATTCCGCTTCAAAATGCCGAATAATTCGGGACAATTCGCGTTAAACGGCTATTCTACGTTCCGCAATCACGCAGCGTCAATGAATGAGTCTCCTCAGGAATGGATCCTTAAACGTCGACATGAGGATCTGAGTTTGACGGTACTGATGTGTTGGGGTCTCTACATAACCTGCCCGCCCTCATCCAGCGCGCGGACATCATAGCTAGGCACTGCTTTCGCGCACGAGCGTGGCTTCACGGGGAATGACAATGTTCATTTTCATATAATCATAATCGCCTCCGATTTGGCGGTTGTCTCGCTTACGACATTCCCAACGATTCGAGCGTTGGCTCATCAATCGCTTCGGTCGTGTAGAGGCCGTGGGCCTGTTGGTAGTTAGCCAGGGCCGCGCGGGTCTCCGGTCCGAGCAGGCCGTCTGCCCCGCCTTGGTAATAACCCTGCGCTTGCAGCGTGGACTGAACATTTGCGATCACCTGATTGGGCGGCAGATTGTTGTAGGCGTAAATAGGGCCATTATATGGGTAATAGGCGACAGCCGGATTGTAACCCCACGCCGGAAACCAATAGCCCGCATTCCAAAAATACCAGCCACCGCTGATTAGAACAATGCGGTTGTAGTGGTTGTGCCACCAGCCTTGATCGTGCCATTCGCCCCTGTAGTTCTGGAAAACGGCGTAATTCTGGCCCTTCCAGTTCTCACTGCCCTGAATGTGATAGTTCTGTTGGAACTTCATGCTCTTGATCTTCGGATTAGGCGAATTCGCAAGGTTAAAGTGTTTGGCTTCCACCTTCCCCCTGGTGTTTGACTGCACCGCCGGCACTTTGTTGTTCTGAGCGTTCAACCCGTGATGCTGACCTTGGCCTTTCAAGTGCGAAGGGTTGTTTAGTTGCGAAGCGTTGTTCACGTTGTAGTGCTTGCCCTGGTTGCCCTGCTTCCCTGTTTGCTTCTGCGTTTGCTGACCTTGCGTCGTCTGCGTTTTCTTCTTGTTGTTATCCTGATTTGCTGCGCTGGCGACCAATGGGATCGCTAAGCAGCAAAGCAATACAAAAAATAATCTCATAATTTTATGCCTCCTGGTTGGTTCGACTTTGGAATTACGCCTCCGGTCCCTTTCTAGCCAATACTTCGTAGGGAAGGCGTCATACTTTCTAGGTATAGGAGGCGTTAGGGCACGGGCCCCAATTGATCTAAGCATCGCGAAAAAGAACGTGATCCTTTCGTGCTCAATTTCTTAGAGGCCTTCCTACAATGTTCGCTGTGAATCGTTAAGTCTAGTACTTGCTCGCCGGTGTCTTTAATCTCGCCGGACCAATCAAAAGGCAGGCTGGGCAAGCGAGTCGAGAGGAGGTTGTTCTGGTAACTGTGCCAGCGTGCGTGAATTCGGCTGGACAACCCGCACGGTCATGAAGAGCGGATTTCGGCTCGCCCAGGAAAGCGCCTCTCGCTTCGTTTCAAAAAACCGATCAATCACTACTGCGTTTCGCTCATAAACGGTGCGCCCCGAAATTCGCGCCGCTCTGCGATTTCTTACCGCGGGGCCGGTGTCGACTGCCGCCGAAGTAGCGCCATCGGGAAAAATCAGTCTGCTGCCATAAGGAATGTGCCGCGTATCGACCGAGCAATCTCCGGTTTGTAGTCGCCGGCCGCTCGCGCATTGATGATGGTTGGAACTAGCATCGCCGCTGGCCCAGTAAACCGTAACACGCGCCAGCAGTGACTGCTCGCCCGCGAAGGTGGCGGGCACTACCAACAGAGCAAGTGCAATAGTTGTGATGAGCCGTTTCATAATCATCTCCAATCTTTCCGCGTGGAGGAAGTCGAAAACCGGAGGCTCTTACCAGCGGTTCTAGGGTCTTCTCCGTCGTTTATCCTGTGCGATCGCTTCAAGAGTTGTTGTTCCCAACAGCAATTTTTCGCGCGTTACTACAGGAACTTCGGCGACCTTTGCGTCGCACATAATTTGCTCAGCCTCCGCAACCGTCTGATCTTCGAAGCAATAGTCAATGTTTGTTTCCGCTTGTGCTTCTACCGGTTTTGTCTTTGGGTCGTGCCCCAAACCACCCACCTTTCGGTTCATTTCGTTGCTCGACACAGCACCTAATAATTCCCCGCGTTGATTGGTTACTAGCGCCGAATCGATTCCCCGAGCCTGCATTTCGTCTAAAGCCGTCTGTACAGAAACCTCGCCCAGAACGGTCTTCGCGGGCTGGATAATGTCCTTGACTGGGCGGGCGTCGATATCCGCGTCTTTAGCTGGGTTAGGTTTTGTTATTGTATTCATATTTTACCTTTCTGGACTTAGTTAAAGCCATCTCCGGTGCACTGCGCTCACCGCTTATTGTCAGAGGCGACCCTAATCTTGTGTACGTGGAGGAACAGGCTTTCGGTGACCGTCAGTGGTTTCGACCAGCTTCTGAGCGGCAACGCTACCAACTACAGGCGAAACAACACTCGCCTCGTCTCATCAAACGACCGTTATCGCGACTGCTCATTTCACTTATTATTATTGAACGGTTGCGGCTTTTGTCGGTTCCCAAATTCGCCCGCTGCTCCCCGACTCTGGGATTCGCGCGGCAAGAAACGGTCAATCTTCTGCAAAATATGCCCCGAGCGCATTCACCGATGAGGTAAATTACATTATTGATAATGAAAACCAAAAGGCTTTATGTGTTGTTGGCGTTCGCAGCGCTTGCGCTCGTGTCACCATGCCAAGCGCAGCAAACTAATAGGCAGCAGAATTCTACACCGCAACAGGCGTTGGATAAGAGGCAAGACGCTTTTCAAGCAGACAAAGCAAAAGGAGTGCATGCTAGCTACCAGTGGGAGCTCACTGGTCCAAACGGAGGCGAATGGTGGCTGAGTGTAAATGATGGAACTTACAAAATGGGGAGGGGAAAGGTTGACAATCCAAATGTTACGTTTGCAGCGAGCGATGAAGACTGGGTTTCTATGTCAAATAAAACCCTTAAAGTCCCATGGGCATACTTGACTGGCCGCTTAAAGATTCAAGGCAGCCACAGTTTGGTAAAAAAATTAGACGAGATTTTTCCTTAAGAATTGGAATGAGGGATAGAAAAGTTGGAGTCTGAGCCCTCATGGACTACCAAATCATCGTCTGATGAAGCCGTGCGGGAACACGCTGACCAATTTACTTAATCGCTTCGCACGTATCAACTATCACGCGGCTTTTTTAGCCAGCTTCGCCTGCAAAAACTTCAGGACCGCCACTTCGCTGGCGCGGAGATCGACTGCCTCGCTCTCAAGCGCTTCGTCGGTTTTGCGTTTCAAACCTTCGATGATATCTCCGTCGAGATAATTTTCGAGCACAACAGGATCAATGTAACACTTTTGACAAATTGCCGGAGTATTTCCAAGTATTTTTGCGACCGCGCCGATTGCATTTTTGATGTTTGCTTTGGCTTGTTTCTTTGTTTCAAACGCACCCGCCGCATTCAGGGCAATCGCGGCCAGAACCGTTCCCGCCCAAGTACGAATATCTTTGGCCGTGAAATCTTCTCCCGTGATCTCGCGGAGGTAATCATTCACGTCCTGCGAAGTAATGTCCCGCGCTTCGCCGTCATCATCCAGATATTGAAACAGATTCTGTCCCGGCAAATCTTGCACTTTGGCAACGATTTTTGCGATCCGTCGATCTTGTATGTCGACGTCATGTTTGATTCCGCTTTTTCCTTGAAAACGAAAACGCAATTTCGAACCGGTTACATCCACATGCCGGCCCTTCATCGTCGTCAGGCCAAACGATTTGTTGTCGCGCGCGTACTCTTCATTGCCGACACGAATAAATGTTCGTTGCAACAGCTGGACAACGGTAGCGAGCACTTTGTTTTGTTGCAGGCCGGGCAAAGCAAGATCTGCTTCCACGCGTTTGCGAATCTTGGGCAAGGCCTCGCCAAAAAGCACCATCCGGTCATACTTGTTTTCGTCACGCGCGGCCCGCCAGCGCTCATGATAGCGGTATTGCTTGCGGCCGCGCGTATCGCGCCCCGTTGCCTGAATGTGCCCGTTGGGTGACGGACAGATCCACACATCCGTGTAAGCGGGCGGAATCGCGAGACGCTTTATTCGCAGTAACCGCTGCTCGTCGCGAATCGGTTTGCCCTCGGTGTCGAAATACTCGAAGTCGTCGCCCGTGGCTTTGCGCGTGTACCCGGGCTGATCGTGGCTCACGTAGCGTAATCCGGCGTCGTCCGCCACTTCGATCGCATCTGCGACGATCTTAGGATCGGCAATCTTCTTTTTCTCTTGTCGAGTCATCCTGAACGGTGTGAAAGATTTTTTGTGTTGGGCGTATGAGAGTCACCGCATGGGTTTAATTATTCTTATCGTTGTAATTCCGTTGTTAGTCGGAGCTTTCCCGACAGGCGGTTATGGATTCGACTACCGGTCGCACGGCATAATCGTAACCATTCTCGTAATCCTTTTGATTCTGTATTTGCTCGGTCGTCTGTAAAGTGCGCGATGTAGATGAATCGTTCGCTCGGCAATGATTTGTCGCGAGTGATTGCGGCCAGCGTGTGTGATCACCGCTTAGGCTACCAACACGCTCGGAAGACCCACACTATCGCGGCGTTTAATTTCCTCCATCACATCTTCGCCGATGACTTCCAGCAGACGCTTTTCGCGTTCGGTGATTCGGCGTGGCTTGACGTCGAGGATGCAGAGAGAGCCAATCGGAAGGTTGTTACTGCGGAGCGGAACGCCGGCGTAAAAGCGCAGGCCGCGCTCTTTTAGTAAGGGATTGTTTGCAAATCTTCGGTCGCGTGAAAGGTCTTCGACCACAAGTAAGTCGTCGTTCGCGATCACATGGCCGCACACCGAAAGTTCACGCGACGTCTGCTGCGCTTCGGCGATTTCCTCCGGCAGCCCGACTTGCGATTTAAACCACTGGTGATCGCGATCGATGAACGTGATAAGGGCAATCGGAACCTCGAAAACGCGCGCCAGTTTTTTCGTGATGCGGTCGAAAGCTTCTTCACGCGTGCCATCTGCCAGATGCAAACGAGCCAGCTCTTCGAGACGGTTTTCCTCGTTGTCCGGGATCGCGCCGGGGATCATCTCATCGGCAAGCGAAACGGAAAACTTCGCGAGCTGCACCACTGCCTCGGCGAGAGACACGACCGCTTCGTCCGCACCGGAAGACCGCAGCCGCTCTCCCGCGCCAGCCATGTTTTCGGTCGCACCCCAGATTCCGACCACGATCTTCACGTGTGGCAATTGAGCGCGAAGCTTCGCGCTGAGATAGCGCGCATGGATCAGGGTGGAGGGTGCGACAACCGAGATGCAAATCACTTCGGGATCCGACTTCGCCGCCATTTCGAGGAGCTCGCCACTGCTGAGCGCGGCCGAGGCGTTCTCGGCATCGAAACCTTGTTGTTGAAGGAGCTGCACGAGCATCGCTCCCGCAAGTTCATCACGGTAGGCCCGAGCCGGCACGCAAAGCACGCGGCAAGTTGGACTGGAGAGAGGGAAAGGGGTGTGTTCGGCGACGTCCTTGTCCGCTTCCAACTGCGACTTCGATGGCGTGGCCGAGCCGAGATCTTCGATCAGATCGTGGATGTGACGATGAATCGCGGAACGGTGTTCGGGGCCCAGTTCGTCGCGTTGCGCGTCCATTTCCGCGAGCGTGACTGTCGGGATCAGAACAGAATCGTAAAGAGAAGTGAGTGAATTTGTTTTCACATACCCTTCTGCGAGGTCGTTCGCTTCATCCAAACCGAACGCGAGCAGCCGGTGATAACATTCCTCGTGCGGAGCGAGCGCTTGCTCTTCGCTGAGAAGGACGCTCAAGAATTGCAACTTCGGTACGTGCCGGCCAATCACGGCAACGCACACGGTCAGCGGGATCGCGAGCACGAGCCCGATTGGTCCCCAAAGCCACGTCCAGAAAACCGCCGCGATGATCAGCGCGATGGACGAGACGCCGGTGCGGGATCCGTAGAGCCACGGCTCGAGCGCGTTGAAGTTAATCAATTCGAGCACGATGAAAAGACCGAGCGTCAGAAGCGGACTGAGCCAGCTCGTGGAAACTGCAAACGAAATCAGCACAGGAACCGCGGCCGCGATCCACACTCCGACGTACGGCACGAATCGCATGATCGCCGCGAACGCGCCCCAGAGCGCAGCGTTGGGTACGCCGATGAAGTAGAGTCCAATCGCAATGCACGAGCCAAAGCTCACGTTCACCAGAAGCTGCATTGTAAGGTAACGGGCGACGCGGCTCCCGGCGTCGTCCATCGCCCGCGTGGTCGCGCTGATCCGGCCTTGCCCGATCAAGCGGATCATTCGGCCGCGCAGGTCCTCGCGCTTCAATAGCATGAAGATGACGAGGACAAAAACGAGGCCGGCCGTCCCAAGCGGTCCGAGCAATCCGGTCGCGGTGGTTTGCAGGATTTGCGGAAGACGGCTTTGCGATTCGACGATCCGAACCGGCATTGGCTGTTGACCCGCAGGCACGTTGCGAGAGCCCGCGGCCGTAGCAGCTTTTGTTTCCGGCATCGGACCGGTCGCATTCGCCGGCGGCTCCACCGAGTCCGGTGACTGCTTTTGTAGCTCGGAAACGCTGTGCGAAAAGCGGCCAAACGCACCGCCCGTGGGCAGTCGGATCGCGTTCAATCTGTTGTCGATGTTCGTCTGGTAAGCGGGAAGCTTCGCCGCGAGGTCGATCAGTTGACGCGTTAACAACCAGCCGGCGCCGCCGAAGACGCCGAAGAGCACCGCTACGACGATCAGAACAGCCGCGATACGCCCGATCCAGCGTTCGACGTAGCCGACCAGCGGTGCAAGCAGGAAGGTCAGCATCGCCGCGAGCGCGAGCGGAATAAGCAGTTGGCGTCCGACGTAAAGAATCGCGACGACGAACGCCGTCAGCAAAATCATCCAGATCCCTACAAGCGCGGCGGTAGAGGCATTCTTCGTCGCTCGCATGGCATTTATCCGTCGTCCACAGTGCGGCTTCTAGCAAATGCGCGGCACGTAGCCCGCGCACCGCAGCTCGGTTCTTCGCGGCCAAGAAAGTGCCTTCGGATCCCGTAGCGATCCAGAGAGAGGAAAGCGGCAGATGTACTTCTTCACCGGTCGGGCCGATTTTTGTCAATATCCAAGAACCAAGTTTCGGAACTACAAGTGCAGTTAAACTCCGAGCGTGCGGCCACATCCCCTAGGAAATGAGCGGACAGACAAACTTTCGTTCACTCCTTGTCCGCGCACTGTTCGCGGACGCGAGCCAACACAAAATGTTCTCTATTCAGGTGCGCCGCGATAAAACTGCCGCCTGGCCGATTGGTGGTGCCTCTGATTGAGTTTCCATACCGAATCAGAGGCAACACCGGCCGATTCGATATGACATATAATTTGGCACTAGATTTTGCCAATCGCGGATTTCCTTCGAGCGGGCCGCGATTTTCGTCACTCAATCCGCTGGATGAGCCGACAATTTATGCTATAAGTAGCTTTTCTCTCTCGACGATCATAGGTAAAGGAAATGGCATCTGAGAAAGATCCTCTAAGGCAAAGCGAGCGCGATAAAACGGACATAAGCCGTCATGCGGGACGCGTTAAAACCGACGAGCCGCTACGCGACTCAGATTTAGCTTCCGAGCACCAAGCGGACTTAAACCGGGATGCCGAACGATTAGAAGCAGACAAGGCCAAATTGCAAAGTCGAAGCGATTTAGACGCTTCTCGTGATCTAGGGAGAGCGGATAT